>JABSOS010000039.1 GCA_013216135.1 Candidatus Caenarcanales bacterium | reverse complement strand
AGCTTATATTTTGATAATTTACTGTATTTAAGCATATTCCAGACTAGTTAGATTTATTTTAACTGGTCTAGAGCCCTTATAAAATATTTGAAGGTCAAGAAGGTAAGATTTCTTATAAATTAGATGTCGATAATCTTGAAAATAGTAAATCAGTTATTAGAGAAGAGAAAAACTTTACTCAGCTTCTTCCAGAAAAATTATCAACTCGAAAAGAGATAACCGAAATGAAAAATATACCAAATCTTGTTGATATTCATATACATAATTTTCCAGATGGTCCTTCCAGTACTGATACGAAAAAAGTTTGCTATGAATTGTCAAGTATTTTAAACGCAAATTCAGCTTATCTACTTGAGTACCCCGGGCTTGAATCTCTAGATGAGCTTAAAAAGTTCTTATTTGATGTTAATGAAGAAGAAAGCACTTATTCGAAAAGTTTTTTATACATGAATGAAGAGTTTGATGATAATAATTCTGATATAAGTACTAAAGGTGGTCAAGAACTTAGACAAAATCAAATATTTAACTCTCTAATTAACTATTTAAAGCCTTATGCAGGAAGACAACCAGCTTATAACGATCTAATCAGTGTCTTAGCGACAATCAAAGAAGAGCCAGAAACTAAAGCTCTGTTCGTGTATATGTATGATAAATATTGTAAGGAAAATGATAAAAAAATAGGCAAAGATAAATCTAATGCTATTCAAATAATCGAAAAAACTTTTGAAGATATTTTCACTTTAGAAGCATATGAAACTTTGGTTAAGAATCCAAGGAAACATTTCTCATCGAACTATACAACGGAGATCAAATCTCCTAAATATTTTGCGCATGCAGTTTCTTTTGTTAATCAGCCAATGTTGAATCAGTCTAATTTAATAGATGAGTTTATGGATGGAAGGGCATCTTATAAAAATGAGGCTGAGTTCTATAAAGACCTACAGGAAAAATTTGGTATCAAAGTTACAAGGTACCCTTTAGAAGAGTTATTAAGTGAAGAAAAGCTGCAAGCTTTTAATCAGCTTAAAGAAGACTATGAGAAAAATAATCCTAAGTTAACACCTTTTCTTCAAAAAGTTTTAGAGAATGCGAATAATCCAGAAACTCCAGAACAATATTTAGCTGGAATCAATAAATTTGAAAACAGATCACATGTGATGTTCTTGAGTGAAAGAGTAATTCCTAAGTTAGACATCCAAGAAATACCAGAGTTTTATGGGAGTATACAAGGTGCAAAACAAAAAGCAATGTTTATGAGTTCTCTTAAAGGCTTGATCACACCTGTAATGGTAGAAAAACTTGCAGAAGACTTACCCAAGTTAGCCAAAAATGGAATGTTAAAACCTTTCTTGAAAGCTTCGGAGGGGAAGATTAAGTGGACTACTAATTATATGAGTGCTGTTTCAGAATTGTTAAAGTATGACACTAGTCCTCAAAAAACGAGACAGATTTTGAATGAAGCTCTAGGATTTACTCGAAAAATAATATTTCAAGCTCAGAAAGATGGAATTGATCTGGCTAATGATAAAAATATACTCAAATTTATAGCTGATTCTAGTGTTGATAAAAGAAGACGAGAGTTTATAGGAAGATATATCGATGGAGGTGGGTTTCTCTAGCCTATTACTTTGCTAAAATAACTAACTATGCTGGAAACCGCAAAGATCATTGATGGTAAAAAAATAGCTGAAGATATTAAATCTGAGCTAAAGGAAGAGATAGAAAAATTCACTAAAGAAAACTCTTCACGTAAGCCTTGCCTAGCTGTAATCTTAGTCGGTGATGATCCTGCAAGTCATTACTATGTAAAGAATAAAGAGAAAGCTTGTGACTTAGTAGGAATAGATTCTAAAAAGACTGTCCTATCAGCAGATACTTCTAAAGAAGATTTAATTAAAGAAATTCAGAGCTTGAATGATGATAAGGAAGTTGATGGTATTTTACTTCAGTTACCTTTACCAGATGCTCTAAGAGCTGAAACTCAGGAAATCGTAGATACTATTGGCATCGATAAAGATGTTGATGGTTTAACTACTTTAAACTTAGGGAGGGTTTTTACAAATGATACTAAAGCGATTTACCCATGTACACCTAAAGGCTGCATGGAGCTTTTAAAGCGCTATCATGTTGAAACCCTAGGAAAGAGAGCACTTGTAATCGGGAGAAGTACTTTAGTAGGTAAGCCTATTTCTATTCTTTTAAATAATGCTAACGCTACCGTGACCATGGCTCATAGTAGAACGCAAAACTTGCAAGCGGAATGCTCTATGGCTGACATAGTTATCGCAGCTGCTGGAAAAGCAAAATTTATCCAAGGGGAATGGTTAAAAGAAGGTGCTGTAGTTATAGATGTCGGTATTAATGCGATTACTCACATAGGTTCAGAAGGTGAAGAAAGAAGAAAATTAGTCGGAGATGTCGACTTTGATTCTGCTAAAGAAAGAGCAGGGCTTATTACTCCAGTTCCAGGAGGAGTTGGTCCGATGACTGTAGCTATGCTTCTAAGTAACACTTTTGAGCTTTATCAGAGACATGTTGCTTAAGCTTTTTGCCAAGCAAATAGCAATGTTATATAATTAAGCTTGATTATGGAAATTGGTCAAATTGGAATTATCTCTGTTGTTGCCATTTTAAATGGTTTAGTCCTACTCGGACTTAGTATCGCGATTCAGAGAATTTTCGGAATCTACAATCCAGGTACAGTTAAAAATGACACTTATGAGTGTGGTATGAAATCTGAAATGGAAAGTCAGGTCCAATTCGACATTAAATATTACCTTTTCGCGATTCTTTTCATTATCTTTGATGTTGAATTTGTATTCTTAATGCCTTGGGCGAATCTTTTTAACTTCATGGAAGCAGGTACTAGAGGATTCATTATCATGGAAGCTTTTGCTTTCGTTGCGATTTTACTTGTTGGTCTTTTCTATGCCTATAAGAAAGGGGCTATCGACTGGAACCAAGAACCAGCCTAATTCGTGGCTTAATTTTCCAGCTTCTGCGTTATATAAATAGTTCAAAGCCATCACTGACCAAAGTCAGCTCAGTCTTTTCAATATTTATATGCCTTGAATCTGAAAAATACGCTCACTCATTCATTCTTTTACCTCTTCCCTAAATCTTTTTCTTGGATTACAATACAAGCATGAAGAGATTACCAAAACTTTTTGATTTAGATAAAGCGATAGAGCTAGCTACACTTTCTAATGAAACATACGCTCAGTATAAAGCATGGAAAGATAAAGAGGCTTGGTCTTTACCTGCTGAGTATGAGCTTGAAGTAGTTTTAGATGCGGTTTATGAAAATGATAATATGCCACTAGGCTTTATCTGTAAAAAGGGTACAGAGCTTTATGTCGTTTGGCGTGGTACTCAGGATCTTGAAGAGTGGATTGAAGATGCTAAGTATAAGCAAGTGCCATGTAGTTTTATTAAAGATGTTGATGTTGAGCTCGGTTTTGAGCAGATGTACACTACTGGTGATGCCAATGTAGCTTCACCTCAGAAGAAAGTTTTAGATTATTTAGCGACTGTAAACCCGAGTGATTACACAAATTTATGGGTTACAGGTCACAGTTTAGGTGCAGCTATAGCTGTGCTTAACATAGTTGATATTGCTGCTAATACTGAGCATAAGTCAGCTATTCTATATAGCTTTGCTGGTCCTAGAGTTGGTGATCATAATTTTGCATCTGAGTATAACTCTATTGTTAATCACAGTTATAGAGTGATTAATACTCATGATGAAGTTCCTAAGCTACCTCCTCAAGATTGTCCGCCGATTTTACACACTTATCATTATGAGCATGTAAAACATACAGTGCCTATTACCTTTGGTAATTTCTGGAATTTAGCTGAGGATCACTCTATCCAGGGTTATATTAAGCAGCTTGAGGCAATCAAAAAAGAAACTTTAGTTTCTGCTTAGATTTAATATTGATTTTTAAATTGAGCTGATGATATTATCTTCCCTCTATGCCTAGAGGATTAAATAGTTTTGGAGGTTATGAACCTACTAGAAAAGAATTTATTGAAATGATGAAAGGAGCTTATGAAGAGCCTGTTTCTACAAATAATGCTGGTGAAATTCAGTTTAACACTACTAAATCTGATCGTACCGGGTTAGAAGAAATGGCTGCAGAGGTTCCATTTGAAAATAATGACTCATTTAAATTAACTGATGAAGCTTATGGCTTACGAAAAATAGATAGTCAACTTTTCATTAAAGCCTTTTTTGATGAAGATGATTTTTCTCCTGGTGAAAAGATTAAGTTTGAAGATGTATACGACATATTTATGAGTCCTGATAGTGAGGAAATCTCAAATGATTCAAACTTACAAGTTATTTATTCAAATCCATTTATGGATAGATGGAAATTATTAAATACTACATTTGATATTGAAAACGGAATGAATGATATTGATAATGTAGCTTTTGATAATATCATTATTCAAGAACTTGTAAAGTCTCAAGGGCAAGATACAGAAAGTCTTTCCGTGATGCATGTATTTGATAAAAGAGATTCAGAGTTTGAGGTCTTTTCAATAGATTATTTACCTGCGACTAAGGAGTTTGCAGTTAATTCGAATTTATCCGTTGCAAAATTAGGAGAGTATCTTGTTAAGGAAGAGAATGTCAGTCCGGATTTAGCAAAGATTATTTTAGAAACTAGTGAGAAATAATTCTCAATAAAAAAGCCGCCCAATAAGGGCGGCTCTATAAACTGTTAATAAGAACTAGTTCTTACTTTCTAGCTTTTTTCTTAGCAGGTGCTTTTTTAGCAACAGTTTTCTTAGCTACAGGCTTTTTAGCAGCTGGCTTCTTAGCAGCTGGTTTTTTAGCAGCTGGTTTTTTAGCAGCTGCAGTTTTAGCTTTAGCTTTAGCTACAAGAGCTTTTAATCCAGGCGCTTTACCAGTTTGTACTGAAGTTTTGAATTCAGAACCAGCAGAGAAAGCAGGAGTTTTCTTAGCAGGGATTTTGATTCTTTCAGTAGGCTTTTGAGGGTTAACACCAACTCTAGCTTTTCTTTTTCTTTGTTCGAAAGTACCGAAACCTACTAAAGTAACTTTACGTCCCTTAGCAACTTCTTCAACTACAGTAGCAAGAACAGCTTTAAGAACGCTATCAACATCTACTTTAGAAAGGTTAGTAGCTCCAGCTACTTTTTCGATTAATTCAGATTTGTTCATTTTAGTTTCTCCTATTATTTCTTAAACCCAAAAATTAAAACTATCCGAGATAGTCTCAGAAAATAGTTTACATGGATCTGGGTTCAGTGTAAACCTTTTCTGATGGAATTTTTTCAGAAATGTTTTTTTCTATCCTAGGCGTAGAAGAAAACAGAGCTGTCTCCATAGTTTTTTTCTTTCACTAAATTTAGTTTGCTTAAACATCCCCCAAATGACCCATCTTGCCAATTCCCGCTCCCAGACTCGATTATGAGTAGACCTCTTTCTGCAAGAAGATTTGCGGAGATGAGATTTTCTACGATTTTTTCCAAGTTCTCTTGACTCAATTTATACGGGGGATCAAGAAAAATAATTTCAAAATTTTTTTTGGAAATTTTAGGGATAGCTCTATTTACATCCCCTGAAAGTATCCTGGCCACAGCATCTAGGCCCAAATTTTTTATGTTAGTTTTTAGTAATTTCACACATTTAGGGTCTCGCTCGATGAAACTTACCTCTCCAGCACCATTACTCATGAACTCAAAACCTACAGCTCCAGTTCCTGAAAATATATCAAGTACTCTCATGGAGCCAAAGTCAAAATCGAAATATGATAGGCAGGTGTTGATGATTGCTTCTCTGAGAAGAGCCTGTGTTGGTCTCAATTCCCGAGCGTTGTTTGTTGAAGTTAATGTTTTACCTCTTAGATCACCAGTGCAGATTTTTAAAACCATTAGAACTATTTTAAAATTTTTCGGCAAATGCGTGTTTTTACGGTGATAAAATGGGGAATTAAATATATATGGCAGAAAAACTTAAAATCTTAATCGCTGATGACGAGGATTCTTTAAGAACTTTAGTAAGAGCTGTGCTTGAAGCTGATGAGCAATACCTTATCGAAGAAGCTTCTGATGGTGATGAAGTATTATCAAAGGTTTATAACGATAAACCAGATTTATTAATTTTAGATATCATGATGCCTGGTCATTCTGGCTTTGAGATCTGTGAGCGTATTAAGCAAGATCCAGAAGTTAAAGATTTAAAAGTAATTATTCTTACAGCTAAAGGACAAAGCTCTGAGCAAAAATGGGCTGAGTCTGTAGGTGCTGATCATTTTATGGCTAAGCCATTTAGCCCTTTAGAGCTATTAGAGCTTGTTCAGAAAATTACTACTAGAGTAAGCTAGACTTATTTATGAAATGAAAATTTTAGTCATTCATGGACCAAATCTAAATATGCTTGGGAAAAGAGAGCCTGAGCATTATGGCTCAATGTCTATGGAACAGATTAATGAGTCTTTAGCTCAGCTCGCTGAAAAATCAAAGATTGAAATCGAAACCTTTCAATCTAATGTAGAGGGTGAGATAGTTAGCAAAATACACGAAGCTTTGGATGTAGGCAAGCCATATCATGGAATTATCCTCAATGCAGGTGCATATACGCACACTAGTATTGCTTTAAGAGACGCCATCTCATGTATAAATGTTCCCGTTATTGAAGTTCATTTATCGAATATTCATGCTCGTGAGGAGTTTAGACATAAGTCTTTGATAGCTCCAGTATGTAAAGGGCAGATAGCTGGTTTGGGAGCTGAGAGTTATGTGCTTGCATTAAGATACTTTAATAGTCAGTAGTTTTTAATCCATATAGGTAATTGCTTCAATTGATTTCATTAACTTTTCAAGAGAGTAATCTATAGTACTTGAGTTATCCCATGGGTTTATTAGTGACACTATAATTTTACTAGGAGCTTCTTGTCTGAAAAAATTTATTATTGGGTTTCCTTTGCTGTTCGAGACATGGTCAAGGGCAAATGCATGCCCACCGTGAGCAAGTGGGTTAACAAGACCTTGCATATTAATGCTTAGATAAGCAGCTGTATCATTTTTATAATTGTTTGCCGCATGTTTTTTAAAGAAACTTTTTAATTCAGCCATAAACTTCTCATCTCCTATTTTTTCTCTATCAACCCTATGTTGCTTGTTGCCAAAAAGATGAGTGTAAACTTTTCGTGGGTCCCCGTTTGCATCTCGTCCTTCTGCATTTACTATAGATTTTTGTATAACTGGTAAACCTCTTCTCAGTTCATCTTGTTTTAAAAATCTTGTATATAACCTTGCTAAAACCTTAATGCCTAGGCTTGTTTCGTCTTTAACTAAAGCTTTACCACTTTCATCATTTAAATCTGATTCTTTTATTGTTACTGTATGCATTACTCCATCTTCATCATAAAAATCAGCAGAGTATTGCTGTTCTTCTCCAGCTTGTTTTTCATGCATTCTAACTTTATGTTTTAATATGTTTAATTTTTCAGGAGAGTTTTTTATAGATTCTATTGCAGCCAGCATATAACATACTCCTAAATTATCTTGTTTCATCTTGAAGTTTATAAGACCTTTAGGATAAAGTTTCTCTAGTGTCGTAACAGGATCTAGATATTTATAGTGTGGCTGGGGTTTAATTTTTGCTCGAGGTTTTGGAGTTGTGATAAGGTTAATATTTTGCTTGGATTTTTTAGGCTCAATGTTAAATTGCTCACCGGGATTGATTACTAAAATAGCTTTTCCTGCATCGATTCCTTTTGGGAGCTTAGGTAAATTTAAATTTACAACCTCGTTCGTATTTTCAAGAATTCCTGGTATTCGTATTGAATCACCAGCGTTTAAATAGGGGGTGTTATGAAGGTCTGAACAAACGAAGTCTACCTGAGAACCTAATTTACTTGCTTTAGCATTAGTACCATCAAATGAGCCATCATAGATATATAGATAATTATCTTTTTTCATGATGGTCAAGTGTACTCGGCTAATGTCTTTAGCTTCAGGGTCTAAGTTTAAGTCACATGAACTGTCGCGACCAATTGTTATTTCTTGACCATCTTTAAGTTTACCTAATAATTTACTGATATCAAGATCTTTCTTGATCAAGAGTTTACTACCATTCGTGGAACTGTCTGACAGTGTAATAGAATTATCAGGATTTTTAGTGAAGGTTATATGTGTTCTACTTGCTTTGTTTGAGCTAACAAGAATATCTGAACTTGAATCTCGCCCTATTACAAGCTGCTCGCCACTATTACTAGACAGTACCCATTCTTTTAGTTTGGCTATGTTATCCTGTCCGATTGAGTTATTGTCAATAATTATATCGATAGCTAAATTTTCAATCTCAGATTCTTGGAATCTTAGTTCATCAGAATGATGCTTAGATTTATGTAAATTTATCTCGAGGCTATTATTTTTTGAATTATAAATAAATTTATTTCCATTACTAGACTTACTGTGAGTTATAGGGTAGCTATCAATTGCATTAATAAGCTGTTTCCCTTTTTGGGCACTATTTATTGCAATATTTAACTTAGAGCCTTTACTTAAAACACTCACTGGTAAAGCAATGAAATCCGAATCTTTTACTTCAGAATTTGCTTTAATCCCTTGCATTGCATGATTTCCAATCTGATATTTTCTGAGAGATGAATGAACTTTTCTCAGATCTGCGACATGAGCTCTTGGGGATATTGATAGATGTTTGTCTGCAAAATTATTATTACCCGCAGGTAGATTAATATTAGCTTCTTTATTTCTACCAAATATACTGTTGTAATCTCGCTTTGCAAGCTTTTCAAACTCTAGCTGTATGTTAGAAGTATTCGTTTGTGGTGATAGAGTATTATTTTTTTGATTGTTGATATTTTTTGCAATAAAAGTATGACTATTTATAAACATTTACAACTCCATACTCATACAAAGTGAAGTGTTGCAAATGTTTGATGTTATCTTGAGGGTTGACTAGTCTATAAAAGTCAAAGCGTCTATATATTTAAGTAAGTAATTAAGTGAGTAGGTTAATGTTTTTGAATTATCCCTTGTCTCAACTAAAGAAAGAATAATGTCATCATCTTTTTTTGACACTCCTCGAACTGCATAGGCATGATTGTAATCAGCCTCTTTTGCATCTAAAAATTTAGACATGTCTAAGCTTAAATAAGCTGCTGTTTCATTTTCATAATTAGTTTTGGCATGTTTTTTAAAGAACTCAATTATTTCCTTATTGAATTCTCTATCACCCATAGTGTCTCTATCTATTCTAGTTTGAGCTTTGTTAAATAAGTGCGTATAGACTTGCCTTGGGATTCCATTCGAATCTCTACCTGTGGCATTTAAGTTAGGGTGACTTTCTACTTCTAAACCTTTATTGGCTTCACTTATTTTGAGAAATTCTGCGTATAAGCGAGCTAAAATTTTAATGCCTTGCTCAGTATCGTTGCTCACTAAGTTCCAGCCTCTACTTTCCTCTTCAAAGCGATATGCAGGTAGTTTTATCGAATAAATATCTCCGTTTTCGTCGAAGAACTCTGCAGAATATTCTTCTAAATTACCTTTATTATGAATTTTTACTTTATTTACAAGGGTTTCTAATTTTCCAGGTGAGCTTTTTGCCGATTCAAAGGCTCCAAGCATATAGCAAACACCCATTTCTTGTTTTATGTGAAAATTGTTAATGCCACTCGGGTAATGTTTTGCAATAGCGACTTGAGGATCTTCTTCAGATTTATTTTTAAGTAAAAGATATTTATAAACATCAACAATCTGGCTTGTTTGATGATTTATCGCTTGTTTAGATTTTCCTGGCAAGCTTATATCTAAGACAGTTTCATTATTATCAAGATTTCCGGGGATTCTAATATGGTCTCCAGGGTTTAAAAGGATTTGGTCATTAACTTCGTTGCTGATAAAGCTTACCTGAGAATTAATTGAACTTAGATTTGCAGGGTCGTAATTACTTCCTTCTATAAAAAAGTCTTCTCCTTGTTTTAATATGGTTACGTGCAGGTATTGTTTATCTTCTTGGTTATTGATTTGAAGATCGTTTAATGATTGCCCTGAGATTGTAATTCTTTCTCCATTGTTAAGAATATTTAATAGTGGGCTGAGATCATGGCTTCGGTCAATTGAAATCGTGGTGCCATTAGTAGATCTATCTTTTAGGATAATAGAATTATCAGTTTGTTTAATTAAATCTAAGTGTTCTCTGCTTGCAAGTCTTGAATTAATTTTAATATCAGAGCTATCTCCTCTTCCAATTTTTAAAGTATCTCCAGCCTTACTAGATTGAGCCCATTGCTTTACGATATTGATATTTTCTTTCCCGATAGATTTGTCATAGAGAATAATATCTAACGGTAAATTTTCGATCTCTGATTCCTGAAATCTTAGCTCATCGTATTCTCTTTCAATACCATTAGAATCTTTTCTATTAAGATTAATTTCTAAATTTTTATTTGTAGGGTTTGTTGTAAATGTATTTGAGTTACTGGATTGACTATGAATAACTGTGAAAGTTTCTATAGCGTTAATAGTTCTTGAATTATGACTATTATTTAAGGTGATGCTGAATTTGCTATCTGTATTTAAAATACTTTGAGATAATTTGATGGTGTTGGAGTTTGATATATTCGAGCTTACTTTTAAGCCTTGACTTGCATGATTTTGAATTTGATATTGTTTTGAGGCTATATTATTAGCATGATTTGATATAGATATTTTAGGGATTATAGAAAGGTGATTCTGAGCAAAGTTATTATTCTGAGCTAGTTTTAAGTGAGACCTTGCATTTTGACCGATGTGTACTGTTTGAAATTTATTGAGAAGATTAATTAATTCTTTGATAGCTCCTTGAGGGGCTATTGGCTTCTCTTCTCGTCTTTGAGAATTTGGAATCTTTTTTAGATCTAGATAGTTGATTTTCACTGTTAAGGTCACTCACTTTACATATATAGATTATTTTTAGGTAGAATTGATATTATCTTACATATCGGGGTTGAGCATAATGTACAATGATGATCATATTTAATGCAATTCAAGAAAACTAATGTTGACCTAAGCTCCGAGATTCATTTATTCACTTCAATAAACGGCAGTGAAATCAATGTTTTGAATTGTTTCCCTAATAGCTATGAAGTCGGTATGGCGAGCCTCGGCTATCAGTTTATCTATAGACTCTATGGTGAGCATGAAAGAGTAAGTAACTATAGATACTTCACTAACTTTAATGAAAGATATCCGCGTGACATTCACCTAGTGAGCTTTTCTATTTCATGGGAACTCGATTTTATTAACCTAATTAAAATCTTGCGTGAATTAAATATTCCTCTTTTATCTAAAGATAGAGATTCTAGTCACCCTTTAATATATGGTGGAGGTCCTGTACTTACTGCTAACCCTGAGCCTTGGGCTGAATTCTTTGATTTTATTGCTATCGGTGACTGTGAGAATAATATAGATGGCATTGTTGATGCCACGGTTAGATATTATGAGGCTGGCGCAGAGCGCCAGGCATGGCAAGAAAACCCTGAAGTGAATGCTGCTGAAAATGATGCTGGTTTAGCTATTTTCCAAAAGGTTCCTGGTATTTATGTTCCTTCTTTATATAAACCAATATATTTTGATTATATCGATGCTGGTGATAATGAAATAGAGAATAAATCTGAAGACCAAAACTATCTCTATGATGAAAACTTCTATAAAGCTATAGATAGAGAAAAGAGTAAACCTGAGCAACTTTCACATAGTTCTGTTATCGCGCCAAATGCTTACTGGCAGAATACAGGATTATTAGAGGTGGTTAGAAGTTGTCCTGAGATGTGTCGCTTCTGTTTAGCAAGTTACTTGACTCTACCTTTTAGAAAGCCTGACATTGATTCTGTCTTAATTCGTAACTTAGAGTATCTCTTAGAATTTACTGATAGCATAGGTCTTTTAGGACCTAGTGTCACTCAGCATCCTGAGTTTATTTCTATTCTTAAATACCTTAAAAATCACCCGAAGAATCCTAAAACTCAAGTCGCTTCAGTAAGAGCAGGAACAGTAACTAAAGAAATGACTGGTTTATTAGTTGAGCTAGGCGTGAAGAATTTAACTATCGCTATCGAAAGTGGTTCTGAAAGGATGAGGCATCTTATTAATAAAAAACTTCCTGAAGAAGATATTTTTAATGCAGCTAAAGCTGCTTCAGAAAGTGGTATCAAGGCGATGAAGCTCTATGGTATGGTCGGTATGCCTTACGAGACTGAGGATGATATTGACGCTACTGTAGACCTATTAAAGAGACTAAAGAAAGCTAACCCTAAGCTTAAAATTACCTGGGGTTGTAGTATTTTTACACCTAAAGCTCAGACTCCATTTCAGAATATTGGGGTAGATAAAAGTTCAGAAAAGAAACTCAAAAAGATTACTAAAGCACTTAGACCTGTTGGAATAGAAGTTAGACCTGAAAGTTATAAATGGACTCAGATCCAAGCTTTAATTTCTAGAGGTGATAGATCTTTATATGAGATGTTTTTGGAGATTGTAGATTTAGATAAAGATGAACCTGCTTATTCAGACTATAAAAAAGCTGTGGATAAAGAGAAGTTTGAGAAATTGATTTTTAGTCATTGGAATAAGGAAAATTTTAAGTTTCCATGGCTTTATTTGATGACTGAGTCTCAGATTGAATTATTGAGTAAACACGCTAAAGATGCTCAAGATAAAGCTGATATAATTTTCACATCATGAAATTACGTTCTGACTATCGTGTTCTTCCGTCCTTAAGACTTGTGGATATGCCTCCATATGCTTTTGGACAATTAGATGAATTGAAGATGAACGTAGCCGCCGAAGGTACTGAGGTGGTAGACCTGAGTTTAGGTTCGCCAGATCGTCCTACTGATGAAAGAGTTTTAAAAGCACTCTATGACGGTATGCAAAAGCGTCGTAATCAACAATATCCTATATTTAGTGGTTTACCAGCTTTTAAAGACACTATCTGTGAGTGGTTTGAAGGAAGGTTTGGGGTAAAGCTAGACCCTAAGGAAGGAGTTCTCCCTCTAATCGGTTCTAAAGAAGGAATTGGGCATTTAGCTTTCGCTTATATTCAAGAAGGGGATATTACTATCACTCCTAGTCCTTACTACCCTGTTCATAAAAGAGCTACAGTTTTATCTGGTGGACACGTTTATGAATTGCCTTTAAAACCTGAGAATAATTTTGTCGGTGATTTGGATGCAATCCCTGAAGATGTTTTACTAAGAGCTAAGATTATGATTCTTAGTTATCCTCACAACCCTACTGGAGCTTGTGTGAATAAAGCTTACTTAAAGAAAGCCGTTGAGATTTGTAAAAAATACAGCATTATTCTTTTAAATGATTTTGCTTATTCTGAGATTTGGTTTGATGATTACAAGCCTAGCTCGATTTTAGAAATCGAAGGTGCGATGGATGTCGCTATCGAGTTTCACACTTTCTCTAAAACTTATAATATGGCAGGAATGCGTCTAGGATTTGCTTGTGGTAATCCTGAGATAGTTCAGACTCTTTATAAATTAAAAACTAATTTAGATTATGGTGTTTGTATGGGTATTCAGGAAGCTGGTATCCAAGCTTTAAATTTAGGTAATGAGTACCGTGAACAGATTCGTTTAGAGTATCAAGCTCGCCGTGACTTTCTAATGCCGCGTTTAAAAGAGATCGGCTTTAAGCCTATGACACCTAAAGGTGCGATGTATGTCTGGATTCCAGTGAATATTAGTTCTTTAGAGTTCGCTAATAACTTACTTACAGAAACTGGCGTTGCAGTAGTTCCTGGAGTTACCTTCGGAGCACCAGGTGAAGGTTATGTCAGAATCGCAATGGTACAGGGAATCCCTGCACTAGAGTTAGCTTGTGAAAAAATGGCTAAATTCTGTGAGAAGCATCCCTTTGCTTTTCAGGTTTAATTATTATCTACCGTTTCATAATATAGTTCTAGAAGACCATGAAGCGCACCAGCTGCACTTGAAGAGTCTTCATTCTTTTGAGATTCTTTGAACTGATTGTAACTGTTCATATATTCTTCTGGAGAAATTATTTCAAAATCTTCTTCTTCAAAACCTGTTTTTAATTCTCTAACATAAATAACCTTATTCTCTTCAGGGTTAAATTGGTTTCCAGGGTTTGCTTTTTTAATATCCTCATCATTACCGACAACTATTGCTACTAAATTATGAGGTCCATTAGCATTAGGAACTCTGTATAGTTCATAGTTCTTATCAAGGTATTTGTCATCACTAAAAAGTTCTCTCCAACCTTTCCCATCTGAGCCTAAGTTGACTTTATCGCCGATTTTATATTCTGAACTCTCCGGCTTTTCTTTTGTCGTTGCCAGATCTTCCCAACCATGAATATTACTAGTTATACCTAGCTCTTCCAATTCTTTTATTGAAGTAGTTCCTTTTTCTAGGGCAAATTTTGCTTCAGCTAATGAAATAAATCCGTCGCCTGCTTCTGGGTTTGTTTTATCACTAGTACCATTGTCCAGTTTTTTATAAAGCTCTTCTGATTTATTATTCTCTTGAGCTAAAGACTTTATATTTAATTCTATTGGAATTGCAACACCTTGTATCACTATAGATTTCTCCCTTATGAAGATATAAGGTAATTATTGAAATTATTTTGATATTGTTGATTTGTAAGCTTAAGCTTTATAACTTATTCAGCCTCTTTAGTCTTAGCTTCAGTCTCAGGCTTTTCAGCTCCAGCTTCCTCACCCTTCATCTCTTCTTTAAACTCTTCAGAAGCTTCATCTATACCTTTTTTAAAACTCTTAAGACCTTTACCTAGGTTTTTCCCTAGTTCAGGCAGCTTTTTCGGACCAAAGATAATTAGCGCGATAAATAGTATTACTAATAATTCAGGTAAACCTAGTCCAAACGGTAGCATGATAAGACTTAATATACTACATTAAACCTATTTAGACGAGACTAAATAGGGGGGATATATGTTTTAGATGGTATTTTCATTCATCGAGCAACGCATATCTCAAGTCGAAGGCTACATAAAGGGTCTAGAGCAGAGTGCGCAGGCTAAAACAGCTAAACTAGACTCTAAATTGCTTGATAAACAGGCTGGTTTTTCAGAAATATTTAATAAATTTCTTGATCCGACTAAAGTCAATAACGCAAAAAATGAAAAGCACGCTTTTGTTGAAAGACAGGCTGATGCTAATGCACGGACGGCAGTTTTAAATACTAAAAAGAAGCGGGGGGATAAATACTCTCTTCTCCCTGAAGGGTTTGAGAAGCAAATAGATGATATTACCGCAGCTATGGCTAAAGAATATAATGTTGAGCTTAGCCCTAATTTAGTTAAAAGTTTAATTAAGCAAGAATCTAACTTCGATCCAAATGCAAAGAGTGCAGCTGGGGCAGAAGGTTTGATGCAGTTAATGCCTTCTACGGCAAAAGACATGGGTGTTTTTAATACTTGGAACCCTTATCAGAACTTAAAAGGTGGGGTTAAGTATCTGGCGCAAATGATGCAGCGCTTTGATGGCAATGTGCAAAAAGCCCTTGCAGCTTATAATGCTGGTCCAGAAGCTGTTAATAAATATAAAGGAGTTCCTCCTTTTAATGAAACCAAAGAATATGTTTCTTCCATCATGTCAAACTTTCTTTACCGGGAAAATGGTTATAAAAACGTTGATTTGACGGGCTAAGTAACTCTGATAATAGCTCTTGTTTTGTGATAAGATTGCGTCATACCTATTGATCAAAGGAGATTAATATGGATGGTATCAATCAAACAAGTCCTCAAATTTCTGGACAGAATTTAAGCGAGGCAAAGAATGAACAAAGTCTTGTTTCCGGGAAATCCCTTAAAGATTTACAAGTTAATCTTATAGAGCGCCCTGAACTTATTCACCAAGATCAATTGCAGTCTCAAATAGGGTTTGATATAAATGAGATTCCAGGACCTGGTTCAAAAGCTATTAATGCTTTAAGTACTCAATACCCGAATCCGACTTCCTGCGCGACTGTCTCTATCCAAAACGCTGTTAAGCTTTACTTCCCGAATTCTACTATTAAAGAGACTAAACCTTCAAAAATTCAAGGTGAAGCTATCAAAGCTTTAAAAACTAAGAATCCTTTCAAGAAGCTTTTTAATTCGATTTCAGCAGATGCTGTGGCTAAACTTTTTATAGAGAAGGGCTATATTAATAAAATACCTTTATCCACTGAAAGAGATCAATTCAAGCGAAATATGCAGGAGTTAGAGAAAGAATTTTTTAAGCCTAATCGAATGCTTACAGTAACTAAATATCCGATGCCTTTTAATTCCCGACCACTACATGATGTTGTTTTTGTCCCAGCAAAAAATCCGACGGATGACTGCTATGCAATAGAACTTGACCCACAACCAATACCTGGTATCGCAAAGGCTAAAACTCCTCTTTCTAAGCAAGAGTTTATTAAACGAGTTCAAGAAAGTACCTATACCTACTTATACGAAGCTACGGGAAACTAATACTTGAAATTTCAATACAAATTTAGCTAAAATGCTAAGTGATGTTAAAAAGATTCAAATTATTTTCGATTTTATCCCTACTAGTAATCTTCGCTGTGGGTTGTAATGGTCCTAAAGTAGGTGAAGGTGCTAAAGTAACTTTTGACTATACTGGTAAGTTCAAGTCAGGTGATAAGAAAGGCGAAGTATTTGATTCAACGAAAGGTAAACAACCTTTAACAGCGATCATCGGAAAAGGTCAATTACTAAAAGCATTTGAAGCTAAGCTTACAGGAATGGGTGAAGGTGCTTCTAAGACTTTCACTTTAAAAGCAAAAGAAGCTTACGGTGAAAAAGATCCTAAGAAAGTAGTTGAGCTTGATAGAGATAAAAGATTTAAAGGTGTTGAGCTTAAAGAAGGAGCGACTATATTCGCTATGAATAAAGGTCCAGATGGAAAAGAAGTTCCTACACCACTTAAAATCGTTAGCTTTACTGATGATAAAGTGAAAGTGGATTACAACCACCCTCTAGCTGGTGAAGCACTGAGTTTCAATGTTAAAGTAGTTGAGATTGAGCCTGCTCAAGCAAAAGTAGAAGAAAAAGCTCCAGAAGCAGCTAAAGCTGAAACTAAAGAAGCTAATAAGAAAGCTTAGTTTTATAAAATTTAAATTGCAAAAACAACAAAGCCTCCCACTTGGGAGGCTTTGTTGTTTTTGATTAGGTAATTAATTTTTAAAATTTATGAGATAAGCCAGAAGTTCTTCCTGCTTTAGGTTTGTCAATTGCTTCAGTTTCTGCAGTAATAGTACTTAAAATTAAGTCTCGCCTATCTCTAACTTCTTGTGCTGTAATTTGTTTTGCTAGTTCTTTTGGACTTATTTCTGGGTTTTGTTCCTTTTTTCCTGGATATTCAGAATTTCTTGCCGCAAAAATTGCTTTCGTAATTTTCGGCATTATTTCTGTTAACTTCTGATCTCCGATTTTTGAAGTTGTTTCTGGAAATACATCTTTTATAATTTGATGAATTGAAACAGGTATTTTGGGGGAGGTGGATGGAGTTATTCTTACGGTTCCCTCAGCTTTAGATAGAGTAGACATGAAAACCAATTATCCAAAATAATAAATGTATTATCAAGTTAAAATAAATTAATCTATTTTTTCTCAGAAGTTTCCGCGGCTTCTGGTATTTCTTCAGCTCTCATGGTCGATAATCTATCGTATTCTTCACTAAGGCTTAAGCCTGGAGTTCCATCTTCCATCCCTTTCTGTGAAAGGGTATGCTTCGGCGTAAAGTCATCGTAAGTAGCTTCTTCTAAAAGTACTTCTAGCCTAGTACCAGGTTCCATGCGAACATCATCTCTTTTCACCATGGCAGCTCCAGCTACAGCTCCACCTATACCTAAGGCTCCTACTGTTAAAACATCTAAAGCTGTTGCGATACCGAAGGTATCATATGGTTCTACTAAAGCTACGAAGGCATAGCCAGCACTTCCAGTTGCAGCTGCTCCTGTAGCTCCTGCAGCGGCGGCTTTAGTTTTATAAGGTGTGCCGAAGTTCACAATTGAACTCTTTTTCATTAATTCTTTCTGCCTAACCATGCCTTTAATGGTCAGCTCTTTCATCTGTCCATCTCGGTTTAGGGTTAAGCGGTCAAATTCAATTTCTAACTGAGGGCGTTTAAAAAGTTTTCCAGGCTTCTCGAATTTTGAGATATAGCCATGTAAGAAGGTATTAGTCGGAATAATCACATAATCATTGATTATGATTTCTTCCATTACTTGGGCGGTGACTTGGTCACCTCTCTTACTCATCCGGGTGTCTATGGGAGTCCGGAGTTCAACTGGGATATTTAAACCGCGAGGGAGATAATAACCATCACTCTTTATGAGTCCACCAGATAGGCTATTAGGGTTCACGGTTACGTCTTCAGCAAGGCTAGCTAAAGATTCAACGCTTAACATGAACAATAGTATTAGTATTGCTATTATTTTTCTTTGAAGCTTGGATCTTCTTCTAAGCATTTACCTGTTATTGATATACCTAATAGAGCTTAACTATTTACTAGGGTACTTAGTCTAAAATATCCTTTGTGTTTAAACCTTTTAGTCTTCCACTTAACAAAACTGAACCTTATTCTTAAGTAAACTATGAAACTTACGGATATTTAATGTGAATGCCGTTTTTATGTACTTGAAGCGTGGTATATTACTTTTATACTCAGAATGGAAGACCTTGGATCCATAGTTCTGATTTTTGGAATAATTCTGCTGAATGGTACATTCGTCGCGGCAGAGTTTTCTATTGCTAGGCTGAGAAAGACTCAAGTCGATCATATAGTTAATTCCAGAAATCCTAAAAATTTACCTAAATTAGCAGCAGCTAAGATTTTACAGAAAATTCTCGATAATATTAATGAATATATATCAGCCTGCCAGGTTGGAATCACTATCGCCTCTTTAGTTTTAGGTGCTTTAGCTGAATCTGAACTCGAGAAGATGATAATGCCTTACTTTGAATCTATTGAGTTTTCTGCGTTAGACCCTCATGCGGTTTCTATTTTCCTCGCGATTACTATAGTTACTTTCTTCCATGTAATTTTAGGTGAATTAATTCCTAAAAATTTATCGATTATTAATCCAGAGAGAACTGGTTTACAGCTAGCTTTCTTTTTAGAGTTTGTTTACACTGTGTTTAAAGTTCCAGTTTATGTATTAAATACTTGCTCTAATATAGCCTTAAAGGTTATCGGAGTTGATGTTACTAAACAGGTTTCTTCTCACTCTGAAGATGAACTTAGATTAATTCTTAGTACTTCCCAAGAAGAAGGGGTTATCGAAGAGGAAGAAGAAAAACTAATTCAGAACGTTTTTGAGTTTAATGACACTATCGCAAAAGACGTTATGCGCCCGCGAACTGATATGTTTTGTTTAGAGTCGGGGATTTCTATTGCTGAAGCTACAAGACAATCAAACCAAAAATCCTATACCAAGATCCCTATCTTCGAGAAGCGACTTGATAATATCATCGGTTATGTAAATATAAAAGAGATTTTAAAAGCGCATGAAGCTGGTAAAACAGAAGAGCCGATAGAGTCTATAGCTAAGGAAATTTTAAAAGTTCCTGATGGTATGTATGTAATCGATTTAATCGCTTTAATGCAACAGAAAAAGAAACAAATTGCGATTCTAATTGATGAATACGGTGGAACTAGTGGTTTAGTTACAGTTGAAGATATCGTTGAGGAAATCTTCGGTGAAATCACAGATGAGATTGAAGAAACACCAGATGTGCCTTTAAAAGATTTAGGTGATGGTTCATATATCGCTGATGGTACCTTAACTTTAAGAGAAATTAATGAAGAACTTGGTTCTCAGTTTGAATCTGAGCATTATGACACCATTGGTGGTTTAGTCTATGGTTTACTTGCGACTGAGCCTGAAGATGGCGCATCTGTAAGCTTTAAAGGTTTTACGTTAGAGGTCGTAGAACATTCAGAAAATAGAGTGCTTAAAGTTAAAATTTCTCAAGCTGAGAAAGCAAAAGCGTAATGTTTGTAGTTATATTAAATGCATAATGTTCCCTTAATTTTATAAGGGTAGATCTTTGATAGTTGGTTATTGAGTGTATTGGGGGGAATACATTGAGGAAGCTCAGATATCTAATATACGTATTAACCCTATTTGTGGGGGTGTTTGTCTGCCCAAACAAATCAATAGCACAAAGCCCAACTGATTTTAACTACGCTGAATATAGTTCTTATGAGAATTTTATAAATGACTTGAATGTAACGCATAGAGTTATTAATTCTGGTAATTGGTCTGATTCTGATATCTGGGAAAATTCTGAACTTCCTGGTGATTTTGCTGTAATTGAAATACCAAATTCTTTTGAAGTAAACTTCGATTTATCTGCTTCTCCTAAGTTTAAGGCGTTAATTATTAATGGTGATCTTCGCTCTCAGGTGAAAAGATCTCAGGAGCTAAATCTTTCTTATTTACTAGTTAATGGTAATTTTAGTGTCGAAAATGCTGAGAGTAGTGATACTGAGTTTAATTTAAATTTATCTGACGATGATTTACTGGAAAGTTTTATTGCTTTAAGCCCAAATGGGCAGATCGATCTTCAAGGCTTCGAGAAAGAAGTTTCTGCTTATATCGGTAGGAATCACTTCCCTAATGATCAAATACTTTACCTGGATAGGCTTGTGGATTCTTGGAAGAGAGGAGATCAAGTTTTAGTTCCTAGTTCTGAAAAGAGTTTAAAGAATAAAGCTGAGAAATTAGAACTCAGGTCAATGGCTTCAGATAAAGCTTACTACTTTAGGAATATAAGTAATAGCAATCATGTAAGCTTCTTTAGGAAAAAACATAAAAACCCAAAACGATCTCGACTGAAGGTTCCGATCTTAAATATATCGAGGAATATCAATATAAATAATATAAGTAATGACAATGGTAACTCTGCTATTTTTTCTGCTTTTGGGGGGAGTTTAAATTTAACTGGACTTAGCTTAAATAATTTCGGAAATAAGTCTATTCCAGCCATGAATTTACATGGTTAAAGTGACTCTTCAGCGAAAATTAACTCTTCGGTTATTTCTTCAGAAACCCACCAACGAGAATATTCGACCAGATGTTTAACTCTTACATATGACAGTTCCTTTTGTGTAC
>JABSOS010000038.1 GCA_013216135.1 Candidatus Caenarcanales bacterium | reverse complement strand
GCTCAATTACAAAACACCGATTGAGGTTTTTCAAGAAGAAATTGAGCGCTGTTGCATTTGATAGTAGAATCTATCAATTAATTAAACTTCAGATAAGAACACTTTTTGAATAAAAAGAAATTTGCTTATACCTTCTATTAATTAGACATTAAGCAAATCTGGAGAAACACTTCGTGTTTCTGAATCTAATTACCAATTAAGTTATGAGAAAAATCTAACTCCCCCCAAAGCTAGTAGCAAGCCCTGCAAACAACCTAAAATCAGAACCACCCTGTTCTCCATCCAAGACTTCAATTACAGGGAAACCAACACTTAAGTTAAAAACAACTCTATCATTAAAAGTCATTCTCACACCTGGACTTAAGAAAACCGTGGTTCCCCCATGGTTCTCAATTTTCACCCCACTCTCCTCAGGTATACTCTGATAGATCGTATTAACCTCAAAAATCATATCCCAAGCAACATACTGTCCTAGAATATGTTCTGGTAATAATTTATGCAGAATACCTTTCTCTCTATCATGGCTATGCCTGTGACTAAAAGGATTATCATGAGTATGATGAATCGGATAACTAAGCGCTACATTATAATTAGCAACATCACCAACATCAGTATTCTGTGCACCCTCTGTAGTTAAACGATACAAAAAGTTAGCATCTAAATTTATGTCATTTTTAAATGTCTTTGATACCGCAAGTCCAAATAAAGGATCCCATGATCCAGAGCCTGGTTGATTTGTTGCTTCAAAAAGCTCACCTTCATTAGAAGTAACTCCTGTAAAACCTGTCGGAAACTTCATACCAGCAATAAACGCTGACTGTAATTTACTTTCTTCATTTTCATAAAAACGATACTGAAGTAAAGATGTTAAATCCCCAAAGCCAATTGAATTTCCAAGATCTTCTAATTCACCATCATGCATCTCCTGAAAACCAAAGCCCATTATATAAGGCATAAACAAAGTTAAACTTAAATCATCAGTAATACCATAAGCAATATTCAAATTAGCTGTGAGATTTGAGTTAACACTATCTCCATGCTCATCTCGCCTGGTGATACCTCTAAACTGGCTTCTAGAATGTCTACCAGAATTCACGTAAGAAGTTCCGACACCAACACCAAATACCCCCTTAGGAAGAGTGTAAGCTGGCATGGTGATAATAGAACCAGCAAGACCAGCTGCTTAAATACTGGCTGCAGAGCAACCACAAGCCCCTCCATGGGCACTAACTTTCAAGGCATTAAAGGTTAAAACTATTAATAAAATAAATACTGAGCTTCTCTTCAATTTCATGTGATGAAATCCTAAGAGTTAGCGTAACGTAAATGTTATAAAATTACAATTAAGCACTTTTAAGATTTTTTAGCTTCAGTTAATTCTTCAGCTAAGTTTTGGATAGCTTTATTCAAATCGTTATTATCATCGATTTTAGTTTCATCAAGATCAGCATTAGCATACAATTCAATTTCTAACTTTTCTAGTTCCTCTAATTCATCGTAACTAAGAGCACCTTCATTCTTTTGCTTTAATCTCAACTCATCGATTCGTGCATCAGCACGTGTACGCTCAATTTCTGATGCATCATTTTCTTCATTAACCTGCTCAACACTTGGGTTCATTTCATCAGTTGAAGTGATTCTTACTTTTTCATTTCCAGGAGTAAAGTTTGAACGTTTATTAAACCTTTCTACACGCTGCTTGCCCACATTATCTCTTCTAAGACGCTCTGCTCTTAATTTCTTTAGTCTACTTTGTTGACCTTTAGAAGCTGTAGCACCCTTAACTTTTCCTTCTAAGTGCCTTATCAATTCATTTAATTCAGATTCCTCCATAGAACCTAATTCAGATTTACGAACCTTCGTGTAGTTTTTCTTTTTTTTAGTTTCCTGTGTAGTAGTGACTCCTGATTTTTCTGAAATCTTCAGCGCTGAATCAATTACTCGCAACCACTCTTTCCTTTGTTTTGCAGGAATTATATTTTTCAAATCTCCTTCTCTAAGTGAATCAGCAAGTGACTTAAGCCCAAGAGCATCAAGTCCTTGAACCATTTGTTCGACGAGACTCTTAGGGCTTTGGTTTGCCATTTCTCGTTGCGAAGACTGCCTATTAAATGATTTAACCTTAGACGATTTTCCTCCAGGTCTTGCCATAGGATTTCCAGCATCAGAGTCTGCTGGTTCTATAAAATAATCTAAAGGCTCAAAGTGTAGGTCATCATGTCCAAAAACATTCTCAGCAAGTGGCTCTTTACCTTCTAGTAAGGCTTTCATAGAAGCCTCTGTATCTTCATGAATAACATAATTATTTCTACCACGCATTTCAATGACTACATCAACCATCGGCTTTCCTACTAGGTTATACCTAGTTTTATCCTGAACATTCCCAGAGCCTGATTTTTCAGCCTGAGCGTCCCCGACTATTACTTCTTTTATGGGCGCTAAAAGCTTACCGATGTTTTCAGATTTCATAACCTCAGCAAGCCTACGACCATGAATAAATATAAATCCTGTCGGCATCCCTTTCTCTACAATCGATCTACGCACAGCTTCAAATTCAAATTTATCTGAAAGTTCATCAAAGAGACCAACTTTAGGGTTATGGTTTTCAAACATATTCACAATACTTTCCGACATAGTCTTCAAAGGCTGATTAACAAAACGTCTTACAAACTTACCTAAAGTTTTAAGTGGCTGTGGTTTATGACCACCAATCTCTTTACTTTTATCAAAGACGTAAGTCTCTATCTGCTTTTCATCAAGATACTTAGTAATCATTTTCATTAAAGTCGTTTTACCAACACCTGTTTGCCCTAAGAAAAGTATTTTTTTATTGTTTTTGATTGCATCATCAACAATGCCTTTCATCTCATTAGGTAGCTCAGGAATCTCAGGTTTAGCAATCCTTATAGTAAGATGAGTCGGGATTAAATTACCATTCATATCTGGTGCATTATCGTAACTAAATGAAAAACGACTAGTATCATCAGGGTGTAAATGACCAGCTCTCTGACTTTTTTCATCGTAATTTAAGTTCTGTTTTACCTTTAATAAATCATTTGCAGTAACTTCATAATTATCCACTAACTGAAGAATAGGCTTCCCAGTGTTAGGGTCAGTAATTCCATCATCAATCCTTGCAGGTCCACCGACACTAAATTTAATTTCTTCAATATCAGCAGGTATGAATTTCTTCTGCTTAACTAGTTTTACAACTTCATCTTGTAAGACTTTTGGAAAATACTCTATCGCTCTATAAAGAGGCTCACCTAATCTTTTTCTATCATCTGGAGAAATATCAGGTTCTTTAGATAAAGCCTGAACTTCCTTTCTATCGGTTTGACTAGGAATTAAACCTTGTGCTTTAAGCCTTTTGAGCTCTTTATCTGCTTCAGCTAATCTTAAAATATTTTTAGCTATAGTTACAAAATCGTAACCTGTAGTATCATTTTTAGCTGGACTTTGAACGCTTACCATGGTCCAATTTTAAATAATAGCGATACTGATTTGTATCATCTAAACAAAAATTAATACAAAAACTTGAACATTAATAATACTTAAGAATTAAAATGCCCCTCTACATAATAGCGACCCCGATAGGAAACCTTTCAGATATTAGCTTTCGAGCAATAGAAAAACTCAAAGAATCTGAAATTATCTTTTGTGAAGATACTAGAGTAACTATTAAGTTGTTGAATTATTTTGAAGTTAAAGATAAGAAATTAATTAGTTTAAACAAAGAAAATGAACACAAGAAGATCAATGAAGTCATAACTTATTTAGATGAAGGAAAAGTTATCGCCCTTGTATCTGATGCTGGAACACCATTAATCTCAGACCCTGGCTCTGAACTACTTAGTAAACTATGGGAACACGAAATAAAACCTGAAATCATTCCTGTAGGAGGTATCTCTGCGCTTAGCACTGCACTTAGTGTTTGCCCTATTGACTGCTCTAGGTTTTGTTTTGAAGGATTTTTACCTCACGGCGGTAAACAGCGTAGGCGCGTACTAAGACGCTTGATTCCAGAAGAAAGAGCATTAGTGTTTTACGAAAGCCCGCATAGAGTCATAGATACGCTAGAGGATATAAAAAATATTTTCTTTCCAGAAGATGAATCTGAAATCAAGTCTCACAAAAAGAAAGATAAAGAAATAGAAAAAACAAACAAAGATAATAGAATTTTCTTTGCAAGAGAAATGACTAAAATTCATGAAGAATACTTCTTTGGGACTATCGATGAAGCAATTGAACATCTTCAAGATAAATTCCCAAATAAAAAAATTCAAGGTGAATTTGTGATAGTTTTTTAAGCATGCTATTTGTAACATCTCAAGCGAAAAAGAACGGTAGAAAATCTAAAATAGGTGAAGAATTTATCTTTGATGAAGAAGATAACGAAGTCGGAAAAGAAGTTTACTTCTGTGACGATAAAGCTGGTAAGAAAACAGAAATCGGCTCAGAAGCACTTTTAACTAGACTTAAGATTCACAAGCAAAAGAATTATTAATCTATTTCCACGGCTTTAATGTTCAACCAGATAAAGCTATCGAAAATGGACGTAAGCTTCAAAGATTCTTTAATGAAGAAGAATACAAGATTAAAGTAGTACCTTTTATTTGGCCTTGTGGCAATAAAAAAGGAGTCATCCGTGACTATTACGACGATCAAGATTCAGCAGATGCAAGTAGAGTTCCATTTGCAAGAATGATTGCTAAATTTATGGATTGGCAAGAAAAAAACCAAGACGCTGGAATCCCTTGTCTAAAAAGAATTAATATACTTGCTCACTCTATGGGAACTAGAGTTTTCCGTAACAGTATGAACTACTGGTCAAAAAGATTTGCAAAATCTCAGCATGTACCTTTCATGTTTAGAAACTCATTTCTTGTAGCTTCAGATGTTGCAAACCACACTTTAGAAAAAGGAAAGATTGGTTATGCAATCTGTGAAGCATCAAAAAACGTAGTTTCTTACTATGCAAGTGATGATTTAGCGCTTCGTACTAGTAAAGCAGCGAATGTTAAAAATGGACAAGTCGGAAGAAGATTAGGTCATTCTGGTCCAGAAAACATGAAGAAGAACAATAATGATGTTCCAGACAATGTTTACGCTGTTGATTGCAATGATGTAAATACTGACTATGATTCACCGATGGGCCACTCTTACTATATAGAAAATAAAAACGGTAAGCCGAATAAAGTTTTCAAACATATCAAAGAAATCATCATGACTGGAAGAGTCAAAGCTGATGACAAGCGAATGGTTACTATTAACGATTAGGCCTTAATTTTAAAAGTGAGTCTCGAGGTTTAATAAATTGACCTAGTTTCATTTTTGCAGAATTACTTAATTCTTTAATTTCATCATCTCGATATTCTTTTTCAATTTTGGCAAATAGTTTATTTGCAGAGTCTACATATGGATAAAAG
Source organism: Candidatus Caenarcanales bacterium (assembly GCA_013216135.1). Taxonomy (GTDB): domain Bacteria; phylum Cyanobacteriota; class Vampirovibrionia; order LMEP-6097; family LMEP-6097; genus DT-14. Next base: position 17,158 of record JABSOS010000038.1, on the reverse strand, counting down.
CCATCTTTATCAAAAAGCTGTTCTTGCGGTTCTATATTCATTAGTAGTTTTTTGCGAGAATTAGACTTCTTTTCTAAGCTAGTAACTTGAAAAGTATTTTCATATTTTTCAAGCACTGCAAGTCTAGCACCTGCTTCTATATTAGTATCCTCAATAATCTTACTTATATAGTTAAAAAACTTTCTTTGAAGTAGTGCAATAGAAGCCTTAGAACCAGCTTGGAAAGGGTTAGTAATATTTATATAATTATTCTCTGGATTGATCTCTTGGAGTTTATTAATGGTATCTAAAGTTGAACTTATAGTATCTATCAGGCTTAGCTGGTCATCAATAAGATTTTCTGAGGTGATTTTATCAACACGTTTATTCTGAAAAAACCTTTCATGAGATTTTTGAATAGAGAAAACCTCTTTATCTAAACTATTGAAAATAAGCTTTAGCTTATTAGAAACAATTTCTTTTGTTCTATGATCATGAACATTCTCCTCCAAGATATGATCAATTGATAATAATGTCTCACCAACAAAGCTGTTGATGATATGTAATTTCAAATCTTCCCTTTCCCTAGGTGTAACTTGAAGTAATTCTAGGTATCTACTTTGCATTAATTCTCTTTGATTAGTTTCACCAAGTGGAGTAAGTATATGCTTAATTTCATCATCAACAAAACCACGATTAATCTTAAAGCCTCCATACAAGCGCAAAGACCTATCTACGGAAAAATCTTGAAGTAAATTAATTAATTGATTTTGATTATCAATATTAGTTAACTCTCCAGCTTTATAGATCAAATTCTCAAGTTTATATATTTTTGGTTGTGATTGAAAATCGAAGATTAGTTCATTAAATTTATTTCTTTTAAAAAACTCACAGACAAGCTCATTCTGCAAATCATTCTCTGTCTTATTTTTTCGCCTAGGGGCACGCGAGGTAAAACCAGTCTCAAGAGAAGGAATAAACCATTTATTATTTCCATCAAAATTTACCACTAATTCTAGACCTCGCGAATATTATCTTAATAATATCATGGGTCTAAATTGACTAAGATTAATTCATTTCGAAAATATATTTCTAATCACCATAAATGTTCAGTGCCGTCAACATTTAAAAACTTACCATTACTGTCCTGCAAAACTTTAGAATCATAAAGTCCAAGAATCTTTTCAGCAACATCTTGTGGAGAGGAGGGAGCTTTAGCTCCCCCCATATCCGTTTGCATCCATCCTGGATTCAATGCTACAGTTGACTGACATTTAGAGATATCAGATTTTTCCAATTCCAGTGCAAAGCCTCTAGTAAACATGTTTAATAGAGCTTTGCTCCCAGAATAAGCATAGTGACCGGCAGCCTTTTTCTCTGTGATAGATCCTAGCCATGAAGAAATATTCAAGACCACTGACTCAGATGATAATACTTTTAATAGCCCCGAGATCAATTGCATTGGCATTAAAGCATTAATCAAAAGTGTGTCATCAACAGCTTTTGCTGAGAAATGTTCAATTCTAAAAGTTGATTGAAAATAATCATTATCACCACTATCTTTAGCGTTATAACCTGCATTATTTATCAATAAGTCTATTTCAAGATCGAGCTTCTTAACCTCTTCAATAAACTGTCTTAAAGAATCTTCACTTGATAAATCTAATTCTAAAGGAATTAAATTTTCATGTGAATCAAGTTTAGAAATGTCTCTAGCTGAAGCAATTACCTTCCAATTATTTTTCAAAAAAACCTCAGTTAAAGACTTTCCTAAACCTCGAGATGCGCCAGTCACTAAAATTGTTTTCATTGGTGTGCAAGTTCCTTTTTGTTTATTGTAAATGCAAAGTCTACTCCTAAGCCTTGTTTAAAAGCTAAAGAAATCCAAACGTAAGCAAAAGGTTCCATGTATCTAGATGAACTCAAATCACCAAACTCATATGAATCAAAGCCTAATTCATCAGCTAAATTTTTCACAAATAATCTAGCTTCCTCATCATTAGATGCAATCAGCATCAAAGATTTACGTGAATCAAATTCAGGAGCAGCCATATTACTTGTACCTGTAGTATTGAATGCTTTTACCACTCTTGCTCCAGAAGCCCACTTAGCAACTTCCTCACCACCACTAGTATCAAAGCCATGGGTTAAACCACTTAAATCATCTTTTAATGGATTAGTACAATCAATTAAAATCTTACCTTTGTAATTTCCTTGCATTGCATCAATTGCATTTTTAGTTTGAGACCAAGGTGTTGCTAAAAATATTAATTCAGCTTCCTTTGTTGCTTCAGCTACTGACTTAAGCGAAGCAAAGTCTTTCAATCCATCATACTTAGCATCATTAACATTCCTAAGACCAAAAATTATTTCATGATCTAAGTTACTAAGCCCTTTTCCTAAAACAGTCCCTACGTTACCTGCACCAATTAAAGCTATTTTCATATTTATTTACTCCTAAATTTATCTATAATTTAATTCTAATTATATTAATCCCAGATATCAATGGCATTATTTGGGGTTCTTTATCCCATATATAGTACAATCATAGATGGTGAACATAGATAAAATCCCAAGCAACGAACAGATACTAATATTTAGCACTATAGCCAAGCTTGAAAGCTTCTCTGCAACAGCAAAGAAACTAAATATGCCAGCAACTAGCGTTGGAAGAAAATTACAAGAACTCGAAAACTTACTAGGAGTAGAATTAGTTCACCGTAGTACTCGCAAAGTTCAAATTTCAAATGATGGAAAGTTTTATTTAAAAAAGTTTGAAAACCTTATTCATGAATTAGAAAATGTAAATGATTTTTTAAATGAACAAGAAAAAGAACCAGAGGGAGTTTTAAAGATTACAGTAAACTTCGGTTATGGCTTGGTAAAACTAAGAAAAATCATTAATAAGTTTCATAAAGATTATCCTAACGTAAAAGTAATTCTGTCATTATCCAATGAATACAAAGACTTGATCTTAGATAACTTTGATTTAGCGATCAGACTTGCACCATTTGAAGACTCAAGCCTCATCGGATTTAGAATAGATACCATAAGATATATTTGTGTTACAAATCAAAAATACTTTAAAAAACTCAGAAAATTAAAAGAGCCTGAACAGTTAGAAAACTTCTCTTGTATAGGCTTAGCAAAAGAAGATAAGAAAGTTAAATGGACTTTTTATAAAAACAAACAAGACCTTTCAGTAAACATTAACCCTCGTTTTACGGTAAATGATCCATATTATGTAGCTCAAATGCTAACAGAAACATCAGCGATAGCTTATGTGCCAGATTTTTTAGTGAAAGAACAGATTAAAAATCAAGAATTAGTTGAACTTTTCCCTGAGCTGAAGAAAGATTCAAGAGAACTTTTTGCAATCTATCATAGTAAAAGCCTTATGCCTGCTTCATTGAAAGTATTTTTAGATATGTTGAAAACAAATACCACTCAAAGAAACTAATCATTTTCTGTTATAACAGTTCTTACTTGAGTTGCAGTAAATGGTGTACTTTGACCAAAATCATTCCAGCCCATACCCTGAACAATTCTTATAATATTTGGAACAGCACTATGTTTACCCATGTAGTGAGTAGGAAATCTACCGCTCGTTCTACCACTTGTATCTCTTTGCCTCCAACCATTTGCATCAATTAAAGCACCATTAATTCTTTCTAGAGTATTTTGAGCTTCATTGTTTCTTGACCATCTTTCACCTCTTGCAAACTGAGCTAACTTAGCAGTTAAAGCGTCTACCCCCTGCTCTAAAGTATCAAATCTTCTAGTCCCACCAGTTTCATTGTTACCAACATTACCTGGATTATTTTTTGTAGTATAGTTAATAAGACTAGTTTCAGATATATGTAAAGCTAAAGCAAATCGAGGATCTATACCATGCTCCGTACTAGATTTGATAAACATGTCAACTAGATCTTCAACTTTAACAACTTGTCCACTAGGTTCCATCACTCCATTTTGTGGATTTTTAATTTTAATCTCATACTCATCTTGCCCACCAAGATAGGATTTCACATAATCAACCATTATCTGCCTGTGAGGGCTACTCTCAGCAGATGAAAATGGAGTAGGTACAACTGTCGCATCGTTATCTGTATTAAAGTTACTCTCTTTAAAAGTATCCCCTTCAATCTGAAGAGGACTGTCATTTATTGTAGGGTTAACTACATCTTCTTCAATATCAAACTCAGACTTAGTTCTATTAAGTTTAGGTAAGGTATTTTCTCGATTTGGAGTTATTTCATTCACATCTTAAATAATGCACAATAATAGTTAAACATAAGTTAATTTAGGCTATCAGCAGAAGGCAGATCTGCAAATTTTCGCTCTATCACCTTTACCAATAGCATTCTTTCTTCTTGAGGGTATTTAGCAAGAATTTGAAATCAAACCAACGATATAAAGATCTTCAAGAAATGAACACAATTTATCACTATTTGAAAATATACTTCAATCTTTACTGGTATAGGTTTTAATTAAAATCTCGAGAACAAGTTTGGATAAAATTTTTACCCAGCTCAGTAATTATTCCTGCACCCAGATTGCCCCTGCTTCTAATATCTTCATCACCTTTGTGGAAATTATTTTCAAAGAAAGAAGTCTCTATTTTCTTGTATTCTTTCTCATCATTGATTTTTGCATAATTCATAAATCCAACAATATTCAATCTAACAAGATTATCAAAAGATGTTTGAAGTAAGTCTATGGGTAAGCTCTTTAACTCATCTAACAAATACGCTTCATTGAAGTTTGAAAAATATGAATTAAAAGAATCATCAGGATTATATTTAGCGAAATCAATAATGGTAAATCCTCCACCTTCTTTTTTAAACTGTTTATAAAAATGAAGAAGCATGATCAACTCAATATTGGAGAGATTTTTTAAAATTTCCATATAGCATGGGTGAATCGTTTCTTTATAGTCAGAATGTATCGCATTACATAGCAGATTTGTATAAGCTAATCTTAATTCTTGTTGAGTAATAGTTTGACTTAAGCCTGAAAATATTTGCATAACATGACCTGCGTTAGGGGTGTCTATGACCTTAGCCTCAGGAATATTTTTGTATTTCTCTGTAAAGTCTTTCGCAAATTGTTTAAGTTCTTCTTCTTTTATGATGTTGTATTTGTAATAAGGTTCAAAATGATAAATAAAAACTGCTTTAATAAATTCCTGTAGTACTGGTAGTCCAATATTGAATGCATCATTCATTATGTCAACCAAACCATTACTAATGGTATTTAACATTTTCACTTTTGTTTTAGCAAATAGTAATCCTTCACTAAACAAATTATTATCAGCAGTTTCATCATTACTCATAGTTAAATTTTAGATCTAGTTAATTATTAAATCCACCTAAATTACCCAAAACAAAACCCAAAACGCTAATATAAACCATATAGCAAACGAATTTTGCGAACATAATTTGAGTAATTTCAATCAATAAAACTGGTGCTTAGGAGCAGAATTGAACTGCCGACCCCCACATTACCAATGTGGTGCTCTACCACTGAGCTACCCCCCGAAATCTAGATATTAGAAGATTAAAGTTACAAAATTTCATTCGCCGTGTTCGCACCCCTACAAAAGGGAGAGCACAATGAAATACTTAACTACTAGAGAGGTAGCCAAAGATACTGGTTTAACTATAAGAGCAATTCAGAAGTACATTAAAGAGGGTTTTTTGCCTGCTAACTTTACCTACCAAGGTAATCTGAAAGTCTATCAAATAGAGCCAAGAGAATATATTGAGTGGAAGAATAAATATTTCTTAGGAATTAAACGGGGTGAAATAAAAAAGTCTTCTAGATGTAATAAACCGTTAAATAAGGAAGAGACCCAAGAACAGATTAATCAATGGCTTACAGCTTTAGGGGATGGAACTTTCAATGGCAAAGTTTATAGTCCTAGAACAATTGAGATCTATCAATATGCCATGGGCAGATATTTGAAACTCATAGGAACTAATCCATGTAAACCTCTCATATCAAAAGACCACCTAAAGAATATTTATTCATCACTTTCAGTAGCGATGTATGCCACTAAACAAAAAATTTATGATGCTTTAATTTGTTTCTCTAAATTTCTGCTTGAAAAAGAACACCTGACAGAATGTGAGCTAAAAGAAATATCTAATTTCAAACCAAAAAGATATTTTCCACCTCAAAAAATTACTCTAAGTGAAAAAGAAATCAATTATATATTAGAAGCAATCAAAACTATGAAGGGAAATAGTGAATATGACAAGCTTTTAACAAAAACACTAATTATATTGCTTAAAGAAACAGGATTAAGAGCTAGTGAACTATGTAATCTAAAGAAAAAAGATGTAAACCTTTCTGAGTCTCAAATCTATATTTGGAATGGAAAAGGAAATAAGCATCGAAGAGTAGGAATCACTGAAGAGTGTAAGGCTATACTTCTTGATTACGTTAGAGAAAATAAGTTTCAAAATAGTAGTGAGTACTTTTTTAATAATAAAAATGGAAAAGTACTTAATAGAAATACTTTACGTCTGAAATGGTCTAGGTTATCTAAGAGATTAGGATTTAAAATTACCTCACATGCCTTTAGAAGGGCATTTGTAACCCTCAATGTTAATAAGGGCAAGCCATTAGTTCACTTGCAAATAGCTGCTGGACATAGTGATATAAAAACCACCAGAGGTTATTGTATGACTTCTCAAGATGAAGTTGTAGAAGCAATGAGAGGATGGTAATAAAAAATATCACCCAAAAAAAATATAATATTTATCTAAATTCATACATTGAATGGGGAAATAGAAAAGATAGACTGTGAGCTGAATTGGTAGCAAAAATTTCATTTCATGTGTTGGCTTTCAATCTGCAATTTTCATAAAAATAAATTAAACTAAAAAATAATCAAATACTATGAGTGAATTTTGGATTGGGTTAATAATATTTACAGTTATTTTTGTTGTAGCGGTAAGGTTTTTTGTGAGTTTCCTTTTTGGGGGAGTAATGCAGAAATTAGATGAAATAATACAGATATTACAATCACTGCCTCGGCAAATACCTTCTAGTCAAATTGAATACATACAAGAAAAGCTTCAATCAATAGATACAAATATTGAAGATATTAATGATGAAATTAAATCAAGATGAACTAAATCGATTAAATTCAAACTAGTGTTTTATTCCTCATAAAGATTCATTCACGTGTCCCAAAAACTTATCTAAAGACTCATTAGCTAATGCTTAGAACTATTAGGTTCTTAGTTTAAAAGATTTAAAGTACTCATTACTGAAAAGAATAAAGAAGATATTGAAAAAAGATATATTAGATAAAATCCCCATTTGTATTTTACTGATTTATCGTTTATAAATTTCAGACCAACTTTTTTTTCTGTTTTTTGATTGACTTGATATTGAAAAAATAGAATGATGAAGATCCATAGATAGGATACAAAATAGAGTAAAACAAATATTAATAATGCAAATGCTTCAAATACTGAAGTTATTTCACTGGAACTAAGCTTATCAAAATATCTATTAAATGTGGGAGTATTAATTACATCAAAACATATTAATGAGATAACTAATAAAACACTTAAGATTGTACCAATTTGTTTTATAACCATTTCTCTAAGAAAGAAAAATTTGAAAATTGCAAATGACCTCCAAAAAGGTGAAATTTCTGAAGAACAGTTTTTTTGAGCGCAACTAGACCACTGAGCATATAAATAATACGGAGTTAATCCGAGTAAAAGCCACAGAGCTAATTTCTTTAAACTTATATACCTAAAGCTTTCAGTATCAATCATAAAGACATTTTAATTAAACTTACCTCTTAACAATAATTGCTTCATCAAAGCCGTTTGGATTAATTAAACTAGTTATCAAAAGACCACAATTCATTGTTCCAGTAAACGTATTGCTCACAATAGGTAATATATTATCAGTATCACAACTAATACTTGATTCAAAAGCATTAACTAAACCACCTGCACCAATAATTCTTCTTCCTACTACTAATCTTAAAATATAAACAAGCTGACCATCAATTGCAGGACTATGAAATATCATGTTACCTCTAACAATCATACCGGTTTGATTTCCTACTACTAGAGACCCTATGTCAGAATAAATATTATATGTGAATGAAGTTAAACCTTTATTAATCGCACTAACTTCAGTTATTTCCAGTGAGTTGAATGGAGCATCCTCACCAATTTGAATATCGTATATTCCGAGAAGTTTTCTAGCTTTTCTATTACTTAACCTTAAAACTTTTGGAGAACTAGATGCTATCTTAATATGATTAAATTTTGCTTCTTTTGTAATTAGGTCAGCACCTTGACTTGCGTTAACAGAAGCACTTATCATTCCCAAAATTATTGTAATTAGTATTAGTTTCCTCATATTTTATCCTTTTAATGACATTCAGCAAATGAAAAACAACTGCTTTAGTTTAACCTTTCCACTCAACAAACGTCAGTATCCTGACGAGTTAAAAATATTTTACACCATTCTAGTCTTATGAAGCAAAAAAAGATTAGAAGGTCTATCGGTAAATTTTTAAAAAAACTACGAGAAGAAAATAATATAAATCTTACTGACTTATCGAGATATTTAGCCTATTATCAAGTGAAATGCTCTAGGACTAACCTTTTGAGAATTGAACAAGAGAATAGTTATCCAAGGGGAGATATATTAGCTGCATTGGGAATAATTTACGATAGAAGTGTGGATAGTATCGTCTATTCAAATTACAATGAAAGTGAGTGATGAATTTTAGATCTTTCCTATTAACTATATTTCTTTTTTCAAGTGGGATTTTAAACTTTGGGTTTAATTCTACTTATTACAGTGCTGAAGCTAAGCAAGAAGTTTACTATAATACAAAATCTCATATTTATCATAATCTTGGCTGTAGATGGGCTAAAGCTTGTACTGTAAATTGTATTCTAATTGACAAAGCTGATGCCATCCAAAGAGGCAGAGCTTGTAAGGTTTGTGGGGGTTAACTATGTGGACAAATAATCTTATAAACTCAGGTAAAAGTTGCAGCCTAGATATAAGCATAGAAGATATTAGTAATAAAATAAAATCAAGATGAATTAGATTTCCTTAATTAATTACATTGATATTCTTTTCTTTAAAGGGAGTTTACAAAATTTTCTACTGCTAAATCTAATGCTTCTTCATCATTTGCTTTAGATTGTTTAACTACTTTATCTTGGAAAATCTATTGAAGATTACAACCTGATATAGATAAGGCTGTAAAGCTCATTAATAGAAAAAGCATGATAACATATAAGCTATCTTTCACTGTAATAATATCTTCTAAAATCCACTTATTCATAAAATCACCTTGTTTTTTGTAAAATTTATCGAAGGTTAACCACATAAATTGAATCTCTACTTGAAAAAAGCTGACGATGCGGTCTAGATCTTCATATTTAATAGATTCTTTGATAAGTCTTTCTTCACAGTTGCTAGTAAATTCTTTGGAAGTTTTAAATGATGACGGTAAATGGTTATCTATAGATGTCATTAAGTACACTAAATCACGATGAAAATCTATTGAAGGAGTAATACAGTCAAAAATATAATCCTCTTCAATATGGATACTACTTTGAGCAATAAGAAAAGATGATAATAATTTATCTGCTTTTATTATAGAAGTTTTCGCTTTTATTAAACTTCCTAACAATTCTGTCTTAGGGTATAGATTCAACCAATAAGAAAACTTATGCGATAATCTATGTTTCAAGAACAATGAGTTAAACCCTGAAAATAAATCAGCATTTAAAGTTTTATTTAAAAAAAGTTCTGCTTCAAGCTTATACAGACTTATCAAAGAGTACATGATTACGTTATAAATATAAGAATCTGAATACTTACTATCTTGTTTAAAAAGTTCTACTGAATTTAAACTAATATATTCCTCAGATAAATAAAACAAATTGTGTTTAAAAGTGCTTATTATTTTTTCTGCCTTAGTAAAATACCCGTAATAAACTAAAATCAGAATTGAATTATAAAAAGTATAACTGTAAGAATAGACTTCTATAAGTGGGAGTAACTTTTTTTCGTTTTGATGCTTCTTTCTTACTTCTCCAAAGATAAAGTTTTCACAGATATCTAAATTTATTAAAGCTTGTTTTATATTTTTTTTTCGTTGTTTCGAATCACCTATTTTAGGTTTGAAATCAACAAAATATATTTTACTTATTTTTGTTAATAATATACATAGAACTGTTCCAATCATTATTCCCATCAAGTAGCTGGTAAGTTCTTGCACAAAAGCTGAAATTAAAACAAAGCTCGATAAGTATACTGTATATCTCAAGAGAAGATAAGGTAATTTACATGAAAGACCATTAAAACCATAAAACCAGTTTGAATTTTTCAAATTAAAGTTTTCTTTTATTCTTCTTTGCATAATTTAATTATAGAGCGCGAATTTTAACTCCAATTATTGATAGTCTTATCAAGCAATGTCTAATCCTGCATTATAGTAAAGTTAGTGCATGAAAATTAATAAAAGAAACTTGGATTAAACAAGATCTGAGAAAAATTATAAAATTAAAGCCGCCAACACTCCTAATATTAGCGGCTTGAATTATCTACTTTCCTATCCTAATCTTTCATACATTTTATCCAAGAATTTTTGATATGAAGTATCATTACCTGGATCATACTCTACAGTTGGAGTTTCTACCAAGCCAAACTCGTATAAATGTGATTTTCGTGATTTCCAGACAACATTTCCTTTTACGAAACCAAGCTCTCTATTAATTCTGCAAAGAGTGGCTAAGCCAGTCCCAACTTCGGGGATGAAATTTTTCCTGTGGCAATATTCTATTGAATCTCCGCTTATAGGACATTTTTCAGTCATTATTTCTAGTAAATATTCAATACCTAGATTAAATCCCATATTCTTAGATTTACACTCACTTTTCTTTCGCTTTATTTTCTCTTTCATAAATATAAAATTATTTTTAGTATGATTATTTTTCATTATTTTCTCCTATATGGATTTGTAAGCTGTAAGCTCTCAAAATCTAAACTCTGACTCTGAACAGCTTACGGCTGAAGTTACTATTTAGATTGGAGGTTAGAGCACTGAGTTAAGCTAAGCCAGAGAGCTCAGCTTAGTTCTTAATCATCAAATAGATAATCTGAGAGACAGTATCATTATTAGAACCATTTGGAATTTCTTTCATTTCAATGACACCTTTTTCTAGCAGAAATTCTAAAGCTTCATCAAAATAGTTAGATTGATTGGAACTTCTATATGCACCAAGACTATCCTTTAATTTCTTTACAGTTAATGAGTTGTTATCTTGGTTATTAAGCTTATCAATAATTTTGCTTGAGATATGTTTAACTTGACTCATCTGTTTCTCTTTAAGAATATACAACAAGCACCTTTTCAAAAAGCTCACATAATATACTGCTTCTTCTAATTTATCTTTAGAAACTTCACTCGTTGGCTTTGCTGTATCTTCCAAGTAATGAAATATTAAAGCTATCTTGAAAATCAATTCATCGTTATATCTACTGAAACAGCTCATTACAGCTTCATCATTCATATAACCAAATTCAGAATCAAGACTATTGTATATTTCAACCCAGTATTTTTTAGCTTCTTGGCTAAGGGTATGTATCATAGGCTTTGAATCATTACCAATATTGAATAATTGCTTGATATAAGTCTGATAGTAAATCCTCTCTTTTTCAGATCTCTTGGGAGGAAAAGCCAATTTAGGTTTATTATTGCCAAGTACAAAGAAAAATCTTTGCAATAAACCTGAGAAAAAATCATTATATTGAAAAGATTTAAAAAAACTACCTAAAGTACTTACGCCCATTATACTTACAGCAGGTTCCTTGATAGGGGGAAGTGTATCGCTATTTTTAAAACTCATTAACGGAGCTGCTTTTGATCCTCCATAAAGAGAAATCAATAAAGGTTTATAGCCAGCATTTCGATCATTATTAATATCCTCTAGCATAGTACTGAGTTCTTCAGATGTAGCAACAACTCCACTACCATCTCCATTAGCTAAATTTTCATAAAGCTTCTCTTTACTTGTAATACTAGGGAGTATGGGAACTCTAATGCGAGGCATTTCGGGTATTTCCTCAAGAGTATCTTCTGAAAGCTTCAAAAGTTGTTTATAGGTCTTTTGCTCCTTAATTAACATATTTACCTGCTCTAAATTTATTTCATAAAGGAAATCCAGAGAGATATTTAAAGCTGTAGTCTTACCTGTTCCGCTTGAAGCAATACCGCATCCCCAGATATTGGGATATAATCTCTTACTTGGAGCTTCAATAGCAACTTGCTTTCCAAGTGCGGAAGATACTGTTCCTATTAGACCAAAAGTGATTAAATTGTCAGGTGCATGTGTAGAATCTTTTGTCCATTGATGAAAATTTAGTAGTTGCCTAGGGAGTTTCGTATAATCAAGCTCTAAATCTAAATCCTGATAATTAACTCTAGTTCTTATATCTTCATAGCTTAGAAAAATGTCTTTAACTGGATTATTTGCTGCATTGATTAATTGTTTAAATCCTTCTTTAGCTGTCTCTTTATAGTGCATAAAGTAATCATCAATCCCTTTTGTATACCTTGGTAAATCAATAGTTCTGACGTTACAACCAGATCTGTAAGCTTCTTTTGCTAACGCTATAACAGCATTTTTAACTTGTTCTTTCTCAAGTTGATCACTATCAAAACAAATATAGATTGTCCTACCTTTAGTTAAAACCCACTTCATTTGGTCTATAAGCTTCTTCTTGCACGACCAACCATAGATTCCTTGAAGAGCAACTGTAATAAACCCATTTTGATTAGCGCAATCTGCCTTTTTAGTTCCTTCAGTGATTATTATTGAGGTGTTCTTATCTTTAAAAACACTATTCCAATCTACTAACTTTGAAAAATATGGATATGGTTTGGTATCTTTGGGTTGAAGATACTTTGGCATACCATCAATAGGATTATCTAATCGTTTTATGGTAAGCTTTATTTCCCCAGTAAAAGGATCAGGGAAATCTACTTCCCATCCATCGGATACAGATCTATACGCACACTTTTGTATAGTCTCTAATGATAATCCAGAATTCTTTAAGCTTTCTGTATGTTTTACATTTAGAATCATTGTAAATATGCTCCTTCTAAATATTTGAAATTAAATAAAAAAATATTGATATTTTATGAACGAGTCAATAAATAACAAAAAACAGTTCACCAAAATGAACTTAATATTATTAATAAAAAAGTACCTCCTTTAAAAAAAGTAACTATTAAATCTGTTAGGGATTTTTATCTCTATGTAAAACGTAATACCTTATTTTGAAAAATTACTATAATTTCTAATAGAGATAGGTATTTTTGTCACTTTAACCTATTGTGACTCATCGATGTACAGATATATGCTCTCAAATGAACTTATAAATCTACAACCCCCGTACAATATATATAATACCTTGTTTTGGCAAAACAATAAAAAACTGACATTCTTGAATATTTTTATCAGTTTTCAGATACTTTGACTAGTGGGTAGATAAGATTTTTGAATTAACTCATAACCCATTCTACAATGTATAATACCTTGTTTTGGAGAAATTACCATATTTCCAACAAAGTGGCATATGTGTAAGTCTATTTCTAGCTCAAGGTAAATCAAAATATTTCTCAGCAGTAAGCTATATAACAATTAGATATAATATATAAAGGTGCGAACAGCACGAACAAAACTTTGTAAACTTTAATCTTTAAAACTGGTGCTTAGGAGCAGAATTGAACTGCCGACCCCCACATTACCAATGTGGTGCTCTACCACTGAGCTACCCAAGCATAAAATTGCTTACCGCACCAAAGGATTATAGCATTTGCAATTATATTAGTGAAACTAGTTACTTAGTATTCTACCCACCCAAATAAAAAGCCAAAGCGAATCCACTGCATTTTGTATTACTAGACTTAAAACACTTATCTAGTTTATTCTTAATAATATGCCTACTCAAGCACTTCTAACCACAAGTGAACTTAACGAAATTAACCATAAGGTAATATCTAGTTTAGATGAGCTTACTTTAAAAACTCTTCAAAAGAATACTGAAGAATTAATCAAATCTAAAATCGCGGAGCAGGCTCTTAAAGAAGGAGACAAAGTAAAAAACTTCGCTTTAACTAATTCTAAAAATGAAGAAATAAAATTTACTGACTTATTATCAAAAAACAAGCCTATCGTAATGACTTTTTATAGAGGAAACTGGTGTCCATACTGCAACGCTGAACTTAGAGGCTTCCAAAGAGAGTTACCCGAAATGAAAGCACTTGGAGCAGAAGTTATTGCAATTTCCCCACAGAAACCAGTGATGTCACTGGAAATGCAAGAACAACATCAGTTAGACTTTGATGTTTTAAGTGATGTCGGAAATTTAGTAGCAAAAGACTTTGGTTTAGTATTCAAACTCGATGCAGAGCTTTTAGATCTCTACAATAATAAATTTCAAGTCAAACTCTGTGAATATAATGGAAATGAAGCAGTAGATGAATTACCGATACCAGCAACTTATATCATTAGTGAAGAAGGAGAAATTCTAAAGGCATCTATTAATCCAGATTATAGTAAAAGATTTGATCCAGAAGCTATCGTCGAATTCCTTGAAACCCTGTAATGAAAAACTATTTGAAATCACAAATTGAAAGTTTTGGGAAGAGTATTCTTATTCTTTTTCAAGTTTTCAATCGTGGCTTTAACCTAAAAAACTTTATCCATGAGTTTCTCAGACAGTTAGAGAACCAAGGGGTGAAATCACTTATAGTTGTTTTCTTCTCAGCCATGAGTATAGGAATGGTAGTTGCAGTGCAATTTGGCAAAAATATTATTAACAACTTCGGTGCTGAAGATCTTATCGGAGGCTTCGTGGCTTTGGCTTTCTTTAGAGAGCTTGCTCCAGTATTTATAGCTTTAGTTTTAGCAGGAAAAGTAGGCGCTGCGATAACAGCTGAAATCGGTTCAATGAAAGTAACAGAACAAATCGATGCTATGCAAGTATTCAATATGGAGCCAGTTCAGTTTTTAGTCGCCCCTAGATTATTTGCACTACTAGTAACAGGTCCAATACTCACGATCTATGGACTTTTCATAGCAATCTTCTCTGGACAACTATTTACCAACTTTATTCTAAATCTAAATTCAGCAACCTTCCTTGACTCAGTAAGACTTTCACTAGTAGATTTAGATTTTCAGATTATGTTTATTAAATCAATAGTTTTCTCTTTACTCATTGGAAGCATAGCTTCAATCAATGGCTTAAACACCAAAGGTGGCTCAGAAGCTGTCGGACAGCAGACTACAAAAACAGTAGTTTGGTCTTTCCTATCTATCTTCATTAGCAATTACATTATCACGAGCATTTTTTTTTAAATGAGTAA
The DNA here is from genome assembly GCA_013216135.1 of Candidatus Caenarcanales bacterium. GTDB lineage: Bacteria > Cyanobacteriota > Vampirovibrionia > LMEP-6097 > LMEP-6097 > DT-14. The sequence goes on along the minus strand of JABSOS010000038.1, from coordinate 1,743 downwards.
AAAAGCCTTAATTGAATTAAAAGATATTCACTTGAGTTTCGGTGATAGAAAAATCCTCAATGGAGTAAGTTTAAAAGTATACCCTGGAGAAATCGCTGCTATATTAGGTCCCAGTGGAGCTGGTAAAAGTACTATTATTAAAATTATCGCAGGATTGCTTGAACCAGATAGTGGTGAAGTTATAGTGAGATCAGATAAAATTGGTTTTGCTTTTCAATACTCAGCTTTATTTTCAGCTTATACGGTAAAAGAAAATATCGAACTAGTTCTAGAACAAACTACAAACCTTCCTTATAAAGAAATTAACGAAAGAGTAAAAAATTCTTTAAAGATGGTGAACTTAAGTCACGTTCAAGATCTCTACCCAAACCAAATCTCAGGTGGCATGCAGAAACGTGTCGGGATCGCAAGAGCACTTGCAATTGATCCTAAAGTGATGCTCTATGATGAACCTTCTGCTGGACTCGACCCTATCGTAGCCCATAAGCTTGAAGAAGACTTAACCCGTATCAATAGTGAAAAAGGTTTAGCTTCAGTATTAATAACTCATGAGTTACCAACTATCAAAAACCTTGCGACTAAAGTCTTAATGTTATTTGAAGGAGAGTTTGTTTATAAAGGAACAACCAATGATTTCTTCTATAACTGCGCAGAACCTTTCTCTGTACAGTTTAGGAATAGAAGACTTGCAGGTCCAATATCGGTGTAAATTATGATTAGTGCAAAAACAGGTATCAGAGCATTTCAAGTTGGTTTATATAGCTTAATTGCGATAGTGGGAATCGCTTTTGCGTATCTATGGGTAAATCATTTTAGATTAAAACCAGAGTATAGCTTTTATGTTTCATTTATTGAACCTAAATATATTAGAAAGGGTACTGAAGTAGTTTACCGTGGTATACCTGTAGGAAAAGTTTCTGACATCAAGTTCAGCAAAGACTTTGAGAGAACCCTCCTAAAATTAGATATTGATAAAAAGAACTTAATACTTAATAAAAACATCAACATCTTAATTCAAGAGTTAAATTTTGTAGGTAAAAAAACAGTAACTTTACTTCCATCAAAATTAATCTCAGACGAATATATCCAAAATGGAGACTTAATTCAAGGTATCGACTCACCTGGCTTTGTAGAATTACAAATGTACTCAAATAAACTTTTAGCTAGCATGGACTCACTTATGAGTAACAAAGAAAGTTTTAATAAAGTAGGAACTTCTCTTAATAATATCGATAAAGTAGTTAATCACTATAATTGTCTTGCGGACAAGCTTGACTTTGTTCTAGAACAAGAAAGACCAGCAATGAAATTATTCTTCGGCAGCCCTTTAAAAGAATTTAGTTGTAATATTTAACCATCAAACCAACTGGTTGGTACAATATATAAGTGACCACAAAGAAAAAAAACACAAAAAAATTCATCTTAGATATTGCAGCTGAAGCTGTTTACAAAAATGGTTTTGAAAGAACCTCATTCTCAGATCTAATTGCAGAAACGAACTTATCTAAAGGAGCTTTCTACCATTACTTTAGATCCAAGAAAGATCTTTGTCTAGAATTAATCGATATTTATTATGAAAAAGAAGTAAAGCAAGAATGGCTTTCACGCTTCCAGACACCTTTAAATACGATAAATGTTCTATTGAAATCTATAGAAAATAAAATTCTAAAGGCTCTAGACCAGTTAAAATAAATCTAACTAGTCTGGAATATGCTTAAATACAGTAAATTATCAAAATATAAG
>JABSOS010000037.1 GCA_013216135.1 Candidatus Caenarcanales bacterium | reverse complement strand
CAATCAGGAGCTAGAAAAGGAGTTGTACGAGTTAGTAATTTCTAAAGAATCATAAAGTTTAATGGTCTAGAGCCTTTTTATATCAGAATCACTGTCTCCTATTTGAAAATCAACATTATAATTTAGACCAGAGGATGGTCGAACTATTGGTAAATCCCCAATACTCTTTGTATCAAAAGCTATATCAGTCTGAACATTTAAAACCAATTCATTAATCTGATTCTGCAACATATCCTTTTCAGCAACAGAATTAGTACCATTTATACCTTGAATAAAAAGCTCACGAATATTTTGTAAATTATCAGTCGTAGCAGTAAGTCCACCCTTTGCAATTTCCATATCACTCATTGCATCCATAATATTCTTTTGAGCTCTATCTAGACCTCGAATACGTGTATCCAATTTAGCAGCAATAGATAAACTTGCAATATCATCACCAGCACCATTTACACGTTTTCCAGTCGATAACTTTTCTACAGAACTAGTAATCTTATTAGTACTATGATTTAGTGTCCGGTTAGCGACCTTCGTTAAAGTATTCGTGTTTAGTGAGACTATACCTATAGTTTTACTAAACAACCTAAACCCCGAATAAGTAAGTAGAGCAAATATACTACTTGCCTATATTTATTTATCGGCTATTTAACCTAGAACTTTAGTATGAATTTAAACTACTTCAAACTCAGCTAAATACTCAACATTTCCTTTCGTCCCCTTCACTGGGCACTCAACTTTATTCTTCAACTTTAAACTTAAGTTTTCTAAGTCAATAATAAGCTGAGTAATAATCTCATCACGCACCTTATCATCACGAATAATTCCTTTACATTTATCTATAATGCTCTTCTCAGCCTCAAACTGAGGTTTTAATAGTAAAACTATGCGAGGTGAAGGGTCAAATAATTTAGCAAGCTCAACCATCCTATCTGCAACTTTAGTTAATGAAATAAAAGAAAGATCAGAAACCATATAATCAAGTCTCTCTAAATCTTGCTCCTCTAAAACTCTTTCTAAATCTTCAACAGTAAAATTCCTAAAATTAAGCCCCTCCAGATTAACGACTCTATCATCCCGATGAAGCTTATAATGAAGCTGAGCTTTACCTACATCTAAAGCTAAAGCCTTTTTAGCACCATGCTGCAAAGAGAAATCAGTAAAGCCACCTGTTGAAGCTCCAATATCAAAAACAACTGCATCAGTGAAATCTAACTGGAATTCTTTGTATGCGGCTTCCAGCTTGAAAGCACCACGGCTAACATAGCGCTGCAACTTATCATCTACTTTTAAATACTCAGAGTTTTCATCTAGTTTCTCATAAAACTTTTTCAAATTAATTTGATGTCCAGCTTTATCAAGTTTCTTACCATCAATATAAATACAACCCTGCATAATCGCAGAACGTGCTTTTTCCCGGCTATCAAAATAACCTAAATCAAGAATTAATTGATCAAGTCTGACTTTTTCTTGCACAGTAAATACCAAAGTAAGGTATTTATCTTAGCTTATTTAAACCAAAAATAAATTATGCAAATCCTTCTTATAAAGATTCATGAGCATAACATTGTTTTCAAAAAGAGTTTTACCGTTCTTCCCTACAGTCTTAGAGTGTGAAAGAGCTTTAGCTCCAGCTAAATTACCATCAAGAAGTTGATACTGATCAGAATCAGGTTCCATCTTCACAGAACCAAATGGCGTACTAATAAGATCTAAATACTCCTGCTTCATAGCGTGAGTCCATTTATAACCACCATCAAGCTCAGAGATAATCGCTAAACCTTCAGCACCATAGTTAACATGGAAGAACATCATCCCAGACTTAATTTCAGCTAAGAAAAGAATAGGACTGGTATGATCTTGCCAGCTAAGTAAAGCTTTATGAGTAGGGTCTGACAGACTCTCAATTTTCACAAAGCCTGTAATAAAATCTTTTTGTGGTTCATCTTTTAAAACGAATTGGTACTGAAATGAATCATTAAGCTTATTCATCGTAATTTCATCACCCATTTCTTCAAGCCATTTTTTGGCTTCTTCGATCTCTAATTTAATATTGTCATCTAATTGAAGCGTCTGCTTTTGATCATGCTCTTTTAAAGCAGCTATCAGCTGATCTTTATGACTCATAATCAATTGAAAATCGTGCCCAGGGAAAGAACGAGTCAGATAGTCCTGGCTAATCTTCTGTAAACCTGTACTGTTAATAGACGAAAGAACATATCTGAGCTTGTTAAGCCCTTGCCATACAGAAATTAAGTCGTTCCAAGATCTCTCGGTTGCCATCAAGGTTAAAAAAGTCCTATTTAATTATACAATCCTTCATTATATACACATTCGGTATTTATTATATACCGCGAAATTCCCCCTCCTTCTCGCCTATTTTCAATTAATTCAACTTTAGGTACGTCTTTATCATTTAAAACAACCTTGAAAAGTAGCTCTTGGAGCAAGTATTCACCCTTCCCATAGTTATTTGTATTAGCATCATCTTCATAAAAATAATATTTAATTTCAAGAGATTTTTTAGCTTTCAGTTCATTCGTATTAACAAATATACGAAAATTTAATGCTAAATTACCTTCGTCTATGTGAAATCTTTCACCAGGTTTTAAAAGAGGAACAACTGAGTTAGCTTTAACGAAAACCGGTAAATCTTTTCTCTGCCTATTAACAGTTAAGGTTGAGCCTGCTTCATATTCTTTGAAGTCAAAGAAATCAATCCAAGACTTACTTTCAGGGAAATAAATATCTTGAAAATTATCACCATATAAAGGTGCAATCATAATAGATTCCCCGAAAAGGTATTGAAAACTTTCCTCTAAAACCCTATCATCATCTTGAAAATCATAAGCAAGGGGTCTTTGAATAGGGATAGCTTTAGTAGCTGCTAAATAGTTACCTTGATAAACATAAGGAAAAAGCTGGTCACGGAGTGACATGTAAGACTTAGCAATAGGCCAAATATCTAAATCAGAAATGTTTTCATCGTTAGAGCCTTTTAACTGTAGAACTTCTGTAGGATCATCCTTGTAGGAGTGAATACAGAAACGAGGAGCGAAAACACCATTTTGAATCCAACGCAAAAGTAATTCAGGTGAGGGCTCATTGCCCCAGAAGCCACCAATATCACAACCAGTATGAACCAAACCAGAAATACCCATAGAGCTGATAATAGTGTTGTCATATTTTAAAGAATTAAAGTTACTGTAGTTATCACCTGTCCATGTTTGTGCGTATTTTTGCTGCCCTGCATAACCACTTCTAGTTAAAATCCAAGGACGCAAATCTGGCTTCTCTTCTAAAGATGCTTCATAGGAGATTTTAGACATTAAGTTTGCTTGGATAATAGTTTTATTTTTCTGGCTATGTTCCGTGAAAATTTCGTACTCATTATTATCATTCCAAATCCCACGAATCCCTTTAGATAAAAAAGCTTCCTTGATTTTAGATTTCCACCATTTAATAGTTTCAGTCTTACTAAAATCTAAGTAAGAACCCTCACCACTCCAATAATCCACAACCAACGCCTCTCCAGAACTATTATTAATAAAGAGGTCTAAAGTTTTGGCTTCTTGATAATATGGGTGATTCAATAATAAAACTGGTTTTAAATTAACGCAAAGCTCAATGCCTTGATCTTGAAAGTCTTTAATAAAAGACTCTAATTCTGGAAATTTTTCTTTATTCCAGATAAACTGCATCCTTTCATTTTTCTCATTCAAGGTATAGCCTGATGATAGATGAAAAGCACTAGGATAGATATTTTCAGAGACATGCTTTTCAGCATAAACCTTTAACTCCTCACTAGATTTAGCTCTTTCTGTATAAGCCATGGCACTTCCTAAGTACCCGAAGGATAAAGCTGGCATCAATGGTGGTTTACCTGTTAAATTTATAAAATTCTGGCTTACTTCTTTTACCGATGGACCATAGATAAAGTAATAATTTAATTCCCCAGCTTTAGCCCCAAAGTGGTAATAAGGAATCGGTTTTCTTTCTTTTCCGAAATCAAAAAACTTCTCTGAAAAATTATCAAAGAATATACCATGGGCTTTCTTTAAAAGCCTATCTAAAACTATAAAGAATGGAATATCTTTATAAAGAGGATCAGAATTACTTGCATCATAACCCAAGGCATCTACAGGCTTATTAATAAAACGTTTTCCCCATCTATTAATTTCACCAGATTTATCTCCTAAACCATAAATAATAGGTGGCTCAGCCAAGTCCTGATAAGTTTTATAACACTTCACACCTTCATCAAAGCAAAAACCAGCTTCAGCTAAATCTTTAGAAAGCAGTTCACCATCTAAGTCATAGATACTTATCTGTAAAGCTTGCTTGCTAATCTTCATTTGTAAATTATCTGTTTTAAAGGTTAAGAATTCTTCTGTATCTTCAATTAAAACCTTCAAGCTCTGATCTAAAACTAAATCAGTATCAAGCATCTGATTGAAATCAAAGTTAAACTCTTCAGTAAAACTATAGTGGAACCTGACTATGTCAGCATTTAAGAAAAATATAAATAGATAAAAAGTTTTTTGTTTATGATATTTATTTCTAGAAGAGAGTTTTAATTTAAAAACCTGCTTACCAGAATATACAGAAGCTAAACTCTCAAAAGTTTCTAAGTCTAAAAAATTTCTAAGTCCATAATGAGTGCTATTACCCATTTTTCATTTACACAGCCTCAGCTTCAGTTACAGAAACTAATTTCATGTTAGTTCTAAACTCTTCTTCTAACTGAATATCATTTTTTCTTTTAATTAAACTAGCATTGATATATTCTTTCCCACGGTTTTTATGGATAAGGATAGTAGAACCTGGATGAATATAAAGTGGGTCACCCTTTAAAACCATAAATGGTAATGGCGAGAATAATCCTCTAAAGAAACCAATGGTTCCTATCTTCCATTTATTTTCACCAGGGCGTGATTCATATAAATAATGTCCCATAGACCATAGTGCTGCACCACCTCTACCAACTGGTAAACCTACGGTAAGAGCGTCTATAGTTAAACCTAAAATCTGAGCAGTTTCACTAATTAAGAAAAAACCACCATATCTAGTTTTTACTAATTTATTAGTAGGTCTAATTTTTATAATTTCATCGACCTCAATAGTTTGACCATTAGGTAAAACAGCTTTACTGATTTTAAACTTTTTAATCTCGTCTTTTGACATTCTACGAACGCCTCTATGCTCGACTAATTTACCGTAAAGCTTAGTCCCTTTAGGGAAAGCGTCAGCGTATTTCTCTGGTTTCTTTTCTAACTTTTTAGACTCTACAACTTCAAGCTCGACAGTATCATAACCAAAAGCAGTTGCTTTAGTAACAAGGCCACCATAAAAGTCATAAGCCTTTGCAGGTAAACCATTTACCGTAAAAAATAATACAAAGAAACTAAATAAGATGATTGACCTCAGAGAAAACATAGCTTTTACAATATGCCCATATCCTACTTTGGTCAATCACTTAATTCAGTATTATTAGATGTTTTTTATTTTCATACTAAAATCTACACTTAGAGAGACTCAGGAAGAACTAACTTATTGTACAGATAATTAGGAGCTAGATTTGTTTCCTTTGCCATATCCTCAATACTTGGAATTTTAAATATGGTATTTGGATTTTTATCTAATTGAGCCCCTAAAGCTTCAGCTCCACCTATCTGTATATTTCCTGGATAGTGATCATTATATATACCAACACTGTGAAGTAGCTTCTGCTCTAAATCTTCTCTAACTGGTCTATCTAAATTATCCCAATTTGGGTAGACTTCTTTAAATAACCCAGAAACATTACCTTTAACTTTGTCTTGAGTCAAAGCAACAGTCGTACTTTCAGTAATTCGTGTTTCATTAGGATATTTCAATTTAAGCTCTCCAATTTGCTCTTTAGCCATTCTCGATGAAGAATCCGTTTCTACTCGTTCAGTTTTATCTGACTCCTTGTTATCAAAGATTCCAGCAATTTTAGGAGCTTGAGTAATTCCAAGCCCAGTTATAGTTAGACCAAGCGCAGCAGCAGCAGCATAAACTGAGTTTCTTTTAAGTTTAGCAGCCTTAACAGGGGCACCAGTTTGATTTAACTTTAACTGAAAAGCTTTATCTTTATTAATTTGTTGTTCAGCTTCCCATACAGCTCGTTTACCTTTCACCTCATCATTTGAAGGAACAGCTATATTTGTAGTATTCCTAGAATTAGCTTCTGGAACATTAAGATAGGCTGAAACCGAATCAGGCAATTTTTGATCAAATTTATACTCAACTAAACCATTTTGGACATCAGAAACTTCTTTAGTATGTTTAATTCCCGCATCTTTTAAAAATTGATCCAAAATTGCCTCTGCTTGCTGTGGAGATAAATCTTCATTATCTAACATTACATCCATATTTCCTACTGAACTATCGCCAGAGCTAAGTGAAATCTCAGCATCAGATTTATACTCTTCAGCAGCTAAAGGACTTGAAGGTACTAATAACTTTTGTTCCTTATCAACTAATAATTCAGTACCATTATCGTTAAATTTAACTTCTTGGTTATTAGCTAATAAAATATACTGAGCTACTAATTTTTCCTGCTTAGAGTCTAAACCACTTATACCTACTTTCTCTAACAAAGTTTTTGGTTTATATGAATCCATCAGAGGTTGAATAGTTTCCCCTGATGCTTTATTCATAGCATTTAAAGCTTGAACTATTGATGCTCTAGAATCAGGTGCATAGTTAGATCCTTGAATATAGTTAGTCATCAATTCATTAATCTGAGGTGTTTTAAAATGCAGATTACCTTGCAAAGTCAGTTGAGCAGTTTTATTTGCAATTTCTTTTTCATGTTTATGCTGAACTGCTTGTAAGTTAATTTGAGCATTTCTTTGCTCATTTTCAATTCTTTGCTGCAAAACTTGCTTTTCTACACCACCCGTTGAATCAACAATTTCTTGCAACTCCTCAATAGTTTTTTGTTGCTCATCAATAGTCTCTCCTTGAGAGTCAATCTGTGATTGTTTATTATTGATTTCCTTTTGCTTTTGCAAAAGTTGATCGGCTTGTCTCTGCTTTCTTTGCGCGTTTACCTGATCTGTGATATCCTTACCACCATCTCCAATTATCTTCAATTTGTCCTTCTCCTTTTTCTTCTGTTTCTTTCTTCTTCTTGAGTTATTGAACTTCTTGTAAGATTAAAAGGAAGTTAAGGAATTATTTTGATAAAATATTTACAAATTTAAACTATTTTTGCACTGAGAAATTTTGGCTTCGGTAAAATTTGGCGTGTCTCTTCAATACTTGGGAATTTTAAAACTTGAGAAGCACCTTTTAAAAAATACTTGTAGGATCCTCTAGAGTCCTGTCTTGCAGGAAGATCATTATACTTAGCGATCGCTCTTGTTAACTTATTTTCAAGCTCTTCAGGGTTAACATTTTTCTCATTAGTGGGTATCGTAAAAAGATGTCCAACCCAGTGTGGATCAATATAATTTTTTCCATCCATTTCTTTAGTTACACATTGAGTCAAATACCATTCACGAGATTGACCTCTCATTTCAGGATTCATAGCTTCCTGTGCATCAGGATTTAAAAATAAATCTGCAGATAAACCACCTAGGAATGTACCTTTCCACTTTTCAGGAATCGCTTCAAAAACTTCTTTAAATTCGTTTAAAGCCTCCTGTTTATAATTCGGTAATAAGCTATTACGATTTAAAGTTCTTTGCAACTCTGGGCTTTCAACGGAATAAGACTTTGTGAAAACACCGAAATTTTCTTGAGCTGGTCTAAAATAATTTTTTTCAAGCTCAAATTTAGCGTTATTAAAAAATTTGGTAGCAGGGGAAACCATGGGGATTATCTTAATACTCCCCCCCCCAAGGAAAATTTATTATCTTAAGTTTTATTTTATTAATGAGTATGCAAAAATCATATAGTGCTTAATATCACCATAGACCTCACACGCTCTAAAAAAGTTTTCAAGCTCGCTCTCCCGATAATCGGAGCAATGCTTTCACAGAATGTCTTAAACCTAGTAGACACAGCAATGGTAGGTCAAATCAGTTCAAATGCACTTGCGGCTGTAGGTGTAGCCAGTATAGCTGCATTTTTATTACAAACTCCAGTTCTAGGAATCTCTGCTGGAGTGCAAGCCATTGCAGCAAGAAGAGTAGGTGAAGGAAAGATTGAAGAAAGTGCTTTTCCATTAAATACAAGTATCATTATCAGTTTCTTTGCTAGCTTAGTTTTCATCCCACTTGCATTTTTTTTAGCACCTAGCATATTTAATTTTTTAACTAATTCTAAAGATGTTGCAGCTGAAGCTGTTAAATACTTTGACATTAGAATGGCTGCGATGTTCTTCCTAACAGTAAACTACGCCTTCAGAGGTTACTGGAATGCTATTAATAAAGCTGAAGTTTACATGAAAACCCTAATAGTCATGCACCTTAGCAACATAGCCATGAACTATCTATTTATATTCGGAAATTTTGGTTTTCCAAGAATGGAAGTCAGCGGAGCTGCTTTGGGTACATCACTATCTATAGTTTTAGGTTTTATGGTCTACTTTTACCAGTCACTAAAACAACTTAAAGAGAAAGGCTTTTTAAAAAAGAGACCTGAATTCTATGAGGTAAAAAACTTAATTCAAATCAGTGTCCCAAGTGGACTTGAACAATTCATTACTATGACAGGAGTTCTAGCTCTTTACTGGATAGTAGGGAAAATCGGTACTACTGAAGTAGCAGCAACTAACGTGCTCATAAATATTTATCTGTTAGCACTTTTACCAGCAATTGCATTCGGAATCACACTAGCAACACTATCAGGACAAGCACTTGGAAGAGGAGACGAAAAAGATGCCCTTGCTTGGGGAAAAGATGTTCTGATAACAGCCATTACCATCATCATATTTATTGGATTTGGAATATTTATCTTCTCAGACAAAATCCTACAAATCTTCACTCAAGATCAAGCTCTAATAGAGACAGGTATTCTACCATTAAAAGTAATGGGGTTAAGCATAGCTTTAGAAGTTATAGGCTTCATCTTTATCCACGGATTAAAAGGGGTCGGCTTTAGTAAAGAGGTTATGATTTCCTCTTTTGTCTTTCAGTGGCTACTTTTCTTACCAATTGCATACAGCTTAGTTAGTTTTTTCCACGTAGGCTTACTTACTGTATGGATAGTCCAAGTCTCATACAGAGTCATTCAAAGCCTGTTCCTAAGCTTCATGTGGCAACAAGGTAAATGGTTAAAACAAAAAGTCTAACTTTTCTTTTTGAATAATTTCAGGTTCTGGCTACTGGTAACAGGTTCAATAATTACTCTTTTACCAGTTACCCTAACTTTAATGTAATCATCAGCTTCACCGACTCTTGCAAAGACAGCATAAGTTCCTTCAGGTAATTTGTTTAACTTTAATACCTTACCTATCTTCATAAAAGTTCTAGCCGTAATATCTGGATTATTTCTATCAGAGAAATCAATATACTCCCAAATCACTTCATCACTTAAATCATCAACAATAGAAGCAACGCTATCAATCGTATTTAACTGAAGAGCAGAGACTCTTAATTTCCTTGCTTTCTTCTTAGAAAATCTAAGTCTTCTAGGTGCTTTAATACTAATTATATTTGCAGCATCATTAAATGATAAAGATAGATCGCTGTCAGGGTCACCATCCTCACCAGGAGCAGGAGCTTCAACTACATTCACTCTAAATTCATAAGTTCCTGTTTCACCTTCAGAGTCTTGAACTGTAACTTCAAATTCATGAACACCTAAACTTAGGTTAGAGATATTAAAATTCCTAGTTGCTTGAGCAACAATACCATCGATACTAGATAACCAAGTCAAGCTAGGTTCAAGCACTGAATTGTCATCCTGAGCATCAAAAATAAACGCTCTAAGTGTTAAATCAGTTCCTTCTAATACTGAGAATTGTTGATTTGCATCAAATTCAATTGAATTCAACAAATCAACCACAGGCGCAGTATTTCTTATAATAGGTACAAAAATTTCTTTTTCTACTGGCTCTGGGTCTGGTATTCCTAAATTTTCATTAAAACTAGCTAAGTTTGAAATCATTCTTAATCTATCTGAATTATGGTCAGCGACTAGAATATTTCCATTATTTAAAAGTACTAAGCCACCCATAAATCCAAGCTTAGCGTTAGTAACACGGGTATCTAAAAATGATCTAGTACCGTCACCAGCTAAGGTATAAACTTTATTATCAGTTTTAGAAATCTTTCTAACTCTATTATTATTTCTATCAGTAACCAAGAGATCACCAGCATTATCGATTAGTAAAAACCCTGGACTAGAAAAAGATGCTGTTAAATCATTACCATCAGCAAAAGAAGCGTGACCAACTCCTGCATAAGTAGTAACAAAAGAGTTTGAAATTTTTCTAATAGAATGGTTACCACTATCAGCGACAAATATATCGCCATTACTAGCTACAGTTATACCTACTGGATTTCTAAATCTTGCAGTAGAGAGTTTTTCACCATTAGTAAAGCCAGAGCCAGAGCCAGCGAAAACAGAATCAGAACTACCATCATAAATCACAATTCTATGACTGTTAGTATTTGCGATTAATAAATTACCAGAATTATCAAAAGCTATTCCCTGTGGCTTATTCAAGCCAGTAACTACTGTAGAAACAGTTCCAGCAGAAATCTTTCTGATTGAGTTATTATCTCTATCAGCAACAAAAACATCACCATTACTAGCGACAGCAACATCATAAGGATCATTAAATTGAGCGACTGTAAGTGCGTCACCATCTACATTTCCAGAACCACCTATACCTGCAATAGTTGTTACATTACCATTAGTGTCTAATCTTCTAATTCTATGATTAGAGGTATCAGCGATATAAATATTACCTGAGCTATCTTTTGCAAGCCCAGAAGGGTTACTAAATTTAGCACCTTTCCTGAAACCATCTAAGTGACCAGCTAAGCTTCCAGCATAGGAAGAAACATAAAGATCTTCATCAAAGAATACAGCTTTATTAACAGGGCTAGTGCTAGAGCTAATTTTAGTTAAATCTAATTTTCTAAGTCTATTATTAATGAAGTCAGAAATTATCAAATCATTACCATTAATAGTTAAAGCAATTGCTTGATCAATAGAACCTTTTAAAGCATCAGCATCTAGAAAACCTCTATTACCATTAGCTGCGATAGTATCTACCTGCTGATTAGAGTCTACTCTTCTAACTCTGTGATTATACCTATCTGCGACATAAAGATCACCATTACTAGCAACTTCAACATCGTGTGGTTGATTAAACTGAGCGATGCTCTTATCACCATCTGTTGAACCGACTCCAATACCACCTACATAAGTCGTAACTATTTGTGTCGTAGCATCAATTCTTCTTACAGCATGATTATTTTTATCAGCTACATATAAATTTCCAGAACTATCTAAATCTAAACCTACTGGACGGTTAAACCTAGCACTTGCAGCAGCACCATTCACTAAACCATTAGAGCCAGAACCTGCATACGTAGTAGAAGTTCCACTAGTATCTAATTTTCTAATCTTTCTATTATCAGTATCTGAGACATAAATATTGTCGCTGCCATCTATAGCTAAACCTTCGGGTCTTTTAAATCTAGCAGTAGCAGCTACGCCATCAGCATTTCCAGAAGTACCACATAAACCACTAAAAGTAGTCACAGTATTAGTTCCCAAGTCAATTTTTCGAATACAGTGATTATCTCTATCTGCAACAAATAAATTTCCAGAACTGTCGATAACTATATCTGCAGGTTTCTTAAATCTAGCTGAATTTAAGTTTCCAGGAGTCCCATCAGTGGTTCCTGAAGGCCTAGAACCTTGTGCTGCACCAGCAAGTGTGGTTAAGTTACCAGCAGTATCTAATTTTCTAATTTTATGGTTATCATAATCAGCAATATAAATATTGCCAGAACTATCTACAGCAGTACCATAAGGTCTTCTAAAACTATTTAAACCAAAGGCACCATCAATATCAGAAAAAGAATTTTTACCTGCGATAGTTGATAACTCTTTCTCTACAAAAGTTTCTGTATCATAAAGTCTTAAACTATTATTACTGTGATCTGCTACAAGCAATTCTGTATCTGAAAGTAAATCAATGTCCATAACTCTATTAAATAGAGCGTCACTTGAAGAGCCATCTCTATAACCAAATGTATTTGAAGAAGCTAAAAGAGTTACTTGACTGGTATTAATATCTAGAAAATAAAGTTTATTAGTAACATCATCAGAGATGTAAATGCTACCATTTGAATCAATAGCAATACCTCTTGGGGCTCTAAATTGAGCTGTAGTTAATGCATCACCTAGAACATCACCATCGACTGTAGTTCCAGCAACTCTAGAAATAGTAGACGTATCTAAATTTAATTTTCTAACAGAGTTATAAGTAGTATCAGCAAAGTAAACTTCACCATTATAAATCTCAAGATCTCCCAAATCATCACCGATAAGAGTAGAAAAAGCATCACCATCATAAACTGAACTTCCACCATCATGAGCAGCTACCGTGCTTACATTACCTGAAGAGTCAATTTTTCTGATTCTTCTATTTCCAGAATCAGCGACATATAAATTGTCGTCATCATCAAAAACTAAACCACCTGGAAAATCAAACTGAGCAGCAGTTCCTAAATCATCATTAAAACCTTGACTTGAACCAGCAAAAGTGGAAACTACACCTGAAGTCATATCTAACTTTTTAATTTTATGGTTATTTCTATCACTGATGAACATGTCACCATTTGAATCAAAAGCTATAAATCTTGGGTTATTAAAAGCAGCAGCAAGTCTACTAGCATCAGTATCTCCAGAGACATTTGAACCTGCAAAAACTCTTATAGTCTTTGAGCTATCTATTTCAGCTATGAAGTGGATATTAGCGACATATATATTACCGTTACTAGACTTAGCAAATCCCCATGGAACTAATAAACGGCCAACACCGTTAGCCCCTTCAGTAAAACCACTGTAACTATTTCCAGCAAAGATTTCTACCCTAGCTGCTAAAGCTGGACTTACCAGCAAAATATTTATTAATAATAAAACTATAAAATTCTTAAAATTTAGACACCCCTGATTCATATCTAAATAATACCAAGTATTTACGAATTTTAACTAAATCAAATGATTGATTTTACTAGTTCTTTTGAATGATTGGTAAGTCTTCAAGACAGTCTTTTGACCAAATATCATGATGTTTTTTAGCACTGATGTTACCACCACTAATCATCACTAAAATAGTCTTACGACCACGCTGTTCCTTAAGCCATTTAAAGGCGCTTGCCATAGCAAGAGCACAACTAGGTTCAATACTTGCCTTAAGTAAATGGGTTAACCACTGAGTCCAATAAATAATCTCGTCTTCACTAGCGGTAATAATGCCATCAGTATGCAAAATATGGGCAAAAGTTCTATCAGAAACACTTAAAGTCTGAACGCCATCGGCGATAGTCTCAGGACTATCATCAAATTTAACAATACTACCTTGCTCTATAGATCTAGCTGCATCATTTGCTTGCTCAGGCTCAGCTCCAAAAATTTTAGAACTAGATGAAAGTAATTTCTTCGCTAAGTATGAACCTGAAAGAAATCCACCACCACCAACTGGTACAAAAATAGCATTAGGGTTTTTAGGGATTTCCTGTAAAGCTTCATAACAAGCTGTTCCTTGACCAGCAATTACTGACTCATGATCATATGGTGGAATTAAATACGCACCATTTTCAGCATAGCTATAAGCTGTTTCTTCAGCTTCTTTACGAGATTTACATAAAACTATATTAGCTCCATAAGCTTTAGTAGCCTGGATTTTAATCGGAGAAGCGTGTTGCGACATTAAGATGTTAGCTTTTACACCCATCTTTCCAGCTGCCCAAGCTACAGCTTGAGCGTGATTACCAGAACTAAAAGTAACAACTTCTTTGGGTAAAAAGTTATTATCCTTTAAAGTTAATAAGGTGTTCATCGCGCCTCTAGCTTTAAAAGCTCCTACTTTCTGGAAACATTCCATCTTAAAAAATACTTCATGCCCAAGCCATCTATTAAGCTGTGTTGAGCTCATTAATGGAGTTTCATTAATCGAACCTTTAATTCTGTCATAAGCAGACTTAACCAATTCAGGCTTCAAAAGCAGCTCTTTAAGCTTCGTCTTATAATCGTCTTTAGTCTTGAACATTTCTTTTATCTATATACCTAATTTATCTCAAAAATTGCATCAACCTCTACTACAGAATTTGATGGAAGCGAAGGTACTGAAACAGCAGCTCTAGCATGTTTTCCAGCATCACCAAAAATTTCAATCATTAGGTCAGATACTCCATTTGCTACCTGTGGCTGCTCACTAAAGTTATCAGATGAATTTACATAAACATTCAACTTTAAGCATGACTTAACGCGATTTAAATTACCATTACAAGCATTTTTCAAATGAAAAATTATATTCAAACCACATATTCTAGCGGCTTGTTTCGCCTCATCTATAGAAAACTCACGCCCCACTTTTCCAGTGAACTGAAGTTCACCATTCCACTTAGGGAGCTGTCCAGAAATAAAAACTTGATTATTAGAAACAGTGTACGGAACATAATTTGCAGCTGGTGCTGCAAGTTCAGGTAAACTGATTTTTAATTCTTCTAATCTGGCTTCTACAGAAGGCATAAATATATTCTACCTCTGCATTAAAAAGCTAGTCTAATAAAAAATTAAGATTATGCTAAAGTCTCAGTAATATATTTCCCAATTACGACTAAAGTAGGACTGTGGAAGTCTTTTTCACTTATATTTTTAACAAGATTAGCTAAATCAGACTTAAGAATGATTTGAGAATCTAGACTTCCATCCTGAATAGCAATAGCAGGCATATTTTCATCAATATTAGCTTGAAATAAATAATTTTGAATCTTTTCTATACTGTGTAAGCCCATGTATATCACTAAGGTTCCACCTTTTTTTAAAAAAGCAGCCCAGTCTTTAACTTTTTCCTCAGTCACTTGGTGTCCAGTGGCGAGCATTACTGCATCACTTTTCTCTCTAAGAGTTAGAGGAATACCATTTAAAGCTGGAACTGAAATTCCACTAGATAAACCAGGTATCACTTCAACATCAAAACCATTATCCTTAGCAATGAACATTTCCTCAACACCTCTAGCGAAGATAAAGGGATCACCACCTTTCAGGCGTAAAACACTCTTTCCTGAGCTTAGATTTTGGAGAATCAAATCATGAATTTCGTCTTGAGTAATATGTTTTTCAGAACACTTCTTTCCTACATATAAAAACTCTTTATTCTCATGAGAAAACAAATCAAAGATTTTTCGATTCACTAAATTATCGTAGAGAATAATATCAGCACTTTTCAAAGCATTCAGAGCCTTAATAGTCAGCAATTCAGGGTCACCTGGACCAGCTCCCACCAGCAAAAGCTTCGCTTTAGTTTTACTCTTCTCTAAGCTGTTCTGCTCTTTCTTTACTTCTGAGCTCTGCTGCTTTAAGCCTTTCATCTCTTAACCTTCTAAAGCTACGTTTAGTGAACCATCTTATCAATTTTGCACGCCTATCGAAATTTTCTTCACCTAAAATCTTCTTTTTAATCTTTAAACGAAAGTCATTAACTATTTCGATAAGACCTTTATATCTCATCTCTACTAGGGTCGCTAAGTCCTGGCGAAGTTTCTGAGCGACGCTTGGCGCTTTTCCATTAGTACTGATACCAATTTTAATCGAACCACTGTCTATAATGCTCGGCACATAAAAATCACAATAGTCAGGCTGATCAACAGAATTTGCGAGTATCATTTGATCACGACAACGATTAACTATCATGTTATTAATCTGTGGATTATCTGTGGCAGCGATAACGATAAAAGCTCCAATCTCATCACCATAAGCGTAATCCCGCTCGATAATATCGATTTTTCTAATGTTTGGAAATTCGCCGCGTGAATCGTAAATCTCTTCACAGACTTTAGGCGCTATAACTGTGATATTAGCTTCTGTGTTTAGTAAACCAGAAATTTTCTGGAGTGCAATTAGACCACCACCTATGATTAAAACTTTTTTTCCTTTTAGCTTTAAAAATATCGGGTAGAGGGGGTTGCTTGCCATGCTTGGTATTTTAGCAAGAGAAAAATGGTTTTAACCCATAAGCCATATATTTCTACCCCTTATTAAGGCAGTATAAAAAATAAAAAAGAATCAAGATAAGAATTTGCTACGATTAATTCAACTATGAATAAACCAATTAAAGAATCAAATTCAAATATATTGATTACTTCAAAACAATATAACTTAGAATCACCACCCGACTTAAGTAAGATAATTTCACAAAAAAAACTAGGCGAAGCTAATGAAGCTCAAAGACATGTCATTCAAGCACTATCTAACCAAAATGTTAATGACCTAGCTATAGAGAGCGATATCTTCAAATTAGGTGAATTAAAATTACTTTTAAAAGAAAGTGGAAACTGGCTCGATAGCTTAATTAAACAAGCTGAGGATTTTCAGAAATCATTGCCTTTAAATATGAAAGAACCTGATGAGATTGAGTATGATATGTCAGAAATTGAAGACTTATTTAGTAGAGATATTTATAGAAGCATTGACATACTTAAGTGTCACTTTGATAACGTATCTGTTTATCCTAGCACTGATATTATTGATAAGCTTAAAGAATCACTTTTAGAGAAAGCTCTTGAAAAAATAGCGGAAGTCTTAATATCTAAGTTTAGTAAAGAAAAAGATAATGATAATATCTCTAGTCTTGAATCAATGAAAGATATTATAAAAAATGATTTCAATATAAAAGTAGAAACATATTACTATGAAAATAAACTAAATCTATCCGTTGATATTGAAAGAAAGATAGATGATAGTACGGATATATCCCAAAGATTACCTGACTCAAGTAGTTTTACCTTTAGCAAGAATAGTGATATTAAAGAAAACATATATTACAATGGAAGGAATGGTAATTTAGATAATCACGAGATTTTTACAGCTTATTTTAGATTCCCAGAAAATTTCAGACTTACTGATGGAGATTGTGAAGAATTGGAAAATATTTCCACTAGAACTTTTTTAACTAAACTATTGGAAAAAAAATTAATAGGTGAAATAGAACACAAAGAAGTTCAATGTGAGTCAACATTATATGAAGAATATGACTCCACTCTCGAACTTGTTGTAAAATTCTACGTTAAAAACAAAGAAGAAGATAATCAACCTTGATAAAAAATATTACCAATAAACCAGCTCTATTACTTAAGTTTTAAAAACTCTGGCAAATCCACAGGATCATTCTGCTTCTTCTCACGTACTTTCATTTCAGTTCTAACTTTAGAGCTGTTAGAAGTTACGTTAGTTTTAATATTAGATTTGTTTAAACCCTCTTTGTTAGAGAAGAAAAGACTGTTCGAACCAGACGAAGCATTATTTGAAGATGCTCCGAACGTGCTGCCAATCAAAGAAGAAAAAGGGCTTTTCACCTCCTTTCCCACCGCAGCAGAGAAAGTTTTAGTTTCTTCTTTTTCAGCATTTGTAAATCCAGTTGCGATAACAGTAATTTGGATTTCGCCTTGCATTCTTTCATCGATAACTGCACCGATGATAATGTTTGCATCTTCTGAAACCTCATCATAGATAGATTCAGCAGCTTCATTAACTTCGTGAAGAGTAAGATCAGAACCACCAGTAACATTGAAGATGATTCCAGTAGCGCCTTTGATAGTGTTCTCAAGAAGTGGTGAATTAATCGCTTGCTTAGCAGCTTCGATAGCTCTACCTTCACCAGCAGCTTTACCCATACCCATGATTGCGTTACCAGCTGAAAGCATTACGCTCTTAACATCAGCAAAGTCAACGTTAATTAGACCAGGAACAGTGATGATATCACTGATACCTTGAACACCTTGAAGTAAAACATTGTCAGCTAAAGCAAAAGCGGCAGACATGCTTGTTTGTCTTTCAGTGATGTCAAGTAAACGATCGTTAGGGATTACGATTAAAGCATCTACTTTTTCTTTTAATTCTTCGATACCTTCGCTTGCAAGTCTAACTCTTTTTCTTCCTTCGAAGCTAAATGGCTTAGTTACAACACCTACAACTAAGATGCCAAGCTCTTTCGCTACATCAGCGATTACACAAGAACTACCAGTTCCTGTTCCACCACCCATTCCGGCAGTTACGAAAACCATATCAGCGCCTTCAAGTGCAGCTCTGATTTCTTCTTTACTTTCTTCAGCAGCGCTTCTCCCTTGTTCAGGGTTACCACCAGCACCTAAACCTCTAGTTAGTTTAGATCCAAGTTGGATTTGATTCGCTGTTTGCGAATTTTTTAAGGCCTGAATGTCTGTGTTTGCTACCCAGAATTCAACCGAAGATAAACCTGACTGGATCATGCCATTGACTGCGTTACAGCCGGCTCCGCCAGTTCCAAAAACTTTTATGTTTGCCCCAGATTGGTTGTTATCAAAATGCTCAAAATTCATATGACCAAATATTAAGGCCATACGATGATCTCGTCAAGAGGATTTCTTCAATTTTTTCAAACAAAATTTTTTGGGTTTATGCAATCGTTCAAGATCAAGGCGCTAAAACTATGAAGAACCACAGCCTACTCCTAGTAGGTGAGGATTCTGAATAGTTTTTGGAACGCAGAGATTGGGCGATTGCGTGAACCCAAAATTAAGGTTTTTTAAATCCTTTAACTTTAGGCTTCTGCCCTTTCTTTGTTTTGCTTGCCGTTTTCTTAAGACTGAACTTAGGGTCCATTTGTTCCATCATTTTTTTTTGTTTTTTATTTAATCCCATATTTTGGATCAATTGCATCGGATCCATCATGTTTTGCATAGCCCCTAAATCCATACCCCCAGCAGGATTCAAAGGATTAGCTGGAGCTGTATCACCAGTTCCACCACCTTGGAACATTTGCATCATCGGCATAATCGATTTAAACATTTGGCTCATTTTATTGAACTCAGAAACCATTTGATCTACAGTTCCGGTCTCAAGACCTGAACCTTTAGCGATTCTTTGCTTACGTGACCTTGCAGAAGCATCTGAATACAATAAAATCGGATTCAGCTTCTCTTTTTTAGTCATGCTTGAAATCGCAGATTTGAATCTTGCCATTTTTGTTTTACTTTGCTCAAGTAAATCTTCCTGCTGTGATGAATTTAAACCCATCTGCTTCATCATCGAGCCCATACCCATCATTTTTGCGATAGAACCCATGTCACCGATTTTATTCATCATATTCTGAGCTGTAAGGAAAGTATCGTAGTTAAAATTCCCTTTCATAAGCTCAGCTTCTAAACGCTTCGACTCTGCTTCTTCGATTTTTCTTTGGGCTTGTTCTACTAAACTAAGAACATCTCCCATTCCTAAGATTCTGCTCGCAATTCTTTGCGGATAAAAATTTTCTAAATCATCTAATTTTTCACCTACAGAGGCAAGTTTAATCGGCTTTTTAATCGCTTCTGCTATGGAGAGCGCGGCTCCGCCGCGCGTATCACTATCAAGTTTAGAAAGAATTACACCAGTAACCCCAATCTGCATATCGAAAGCTTTCGAGACATTAGCTGCTTCCTGACCGATGAGTGAATCGACGACTAAAAGTTTTTCTTTAGGCTTAACTACTTTTTCAAAGAGTAAAAGCTGCGCCATTAAATCATTATCGAGCTGCAATCTACCAGCGGTATCATAGATAACTAAATCTATTTCTTTTTCTTTAATCTGTTCCTGAGCAAGCTTTGCTACATGAAGTAAATCTTGAGTTTCAGGGATTTGTAGAAAATCTACCCCAGCGTCACCCGCTAAAATCTCTAACTGCTTAATTGCAGCTGGTCTTTGGAGATCACAAGGAACTAAAAGAACTTTAAAGCCTTGCTCTTTCATTCTTGCTGCAAGCTTTCCAGCAGATGTGGTTTTACCAGAACCTTGAAGTCCAAGTAACATGATGGAATTTAATTCACCTTGCTTAACATTGATATTAAGATCAGTTGAAATTTCTTTAGTTTCAGAAGTCTCAGGCTCACTCGGATCGCCCCCTAAAATCTCTATCAATGAGTCATTTATGATTTTTATAAACTGCTCACCTGGCTTAACTCCACGCAAAACCTTTTCGCCACGAGCTTCTTCTTCGACACGAGAAATAAATAATTTAACAGCGCTTAAACTAACATCAGCTTCTAAAAGCGCTTTTCTGATGTCCTGAATCGTAGAATCGATATTTTCTTCAGTGATTTTACTCTGTCCACTGAGAAACTGTATGCTATCTTGTAATTTATCGGTTAATAGATTAAACATTGAACCTACCATTTTAGCAAATGAGAATTTCTTTAATACTCCTACTACTTCTCATTATCCCTACAAGTAATAGCTTATTTGTAAATTGTATAGCTTTAGCGAAAAACGCCTACGAGTTTATCAGCTTAAAAAATAAAAAGAATGAGCTAATAAGTAAAAAAGCAAACTTAAAAGAAAGATTAAAGAATTACAACTCTAAGAGTTCAATTAAAAAAGCGATTAAAGAAGATATTCGTTTGATTGAGCAGAATGAGATTTTGCTTAGACTGCCTTAGACTATGCAAAACGTCGATCAAGATTTTTACTTAAAGCAAGACGTTGCAATCTAGATTGCTTAGCAATTTGATTTTCCTCTGGTAAGTTTAAATCAACAATATTATTACCTTCTTGACTTAAATCTTGAGTATCTTCATAAAGTTTTATGTCACGATCTGTATTTTGAGCGAGATCCATTTCTTTTTTAGCATCATACTTTTCTAACTCTTCAAAAGCTTCATCTTGATTTATTAAATTAGGGTACTCAGGCTCTTTATAACTATTATCAATCGGTCTTCCACCTTCTTCTGCAGGCTGAGCATACTTATCTACTTCACTTGTCCAGTTTATTGCTTCTGCTGGGTCTTCTAAATGAGGCAGCTTACCACCAAATTGAACATTAGGCTTTGCAGGTAAAATTATTTTTCCACCTCTGCCTCCTTTACCTGGCAAGGTTTTTAATTGATTACTTTTTGCACTTACATTAGTATTTTTAGAACCATTGTTATCACCCTCTTCAGCTATTTGCTCAGCATAGGTTAATTCCGCTTTTGCTACTGTATTGTAACCATTGTTCTCGTAATTTGATCCAAACTCTTCTTCAAATTCGAGAAAATCATTATCAGTTATTTCTGGATATTCTTCTTTAGAAGTTTTACTTAAATTTGATTCAGGCTTTTCTATATTCTCCATTTTTGGTGAGACAAGTTGACTTGGGTTAGTTTTTATCTGACTCTCTTCTATTAGAGGTAATTCCAAACTATCTGAAATTGTTGTTTCTTTATTTCTATATTTTTGCCCATTTAAATTAAGATCACGTTTATATTTTTCTTTTCTAGCTGATTTAGCTTTTCTATTATCAAAAGAAGCCTCACCGATGTCTTTATCATGGCTAAATTGATTTAACAAAGATTCTTTTTCATCAAAATTTATCTCATCTCGTGTTTCTAAGGCTAATTCTGCCTCACTTTGCTCAAAAGCTTCTTCTATTGATAATGGTTTTGGCTTTTCTTTAGCAGCTAATTCCCTTGCCTTTATCTGCTCAGGGCTCAGAACTAATTTAGTTGCTTTTTCTTTTAGAAATTGATGCACATTTTGCTTACCTTTCATAGCTTTATCACCAAGCTCAGGAAAAGCATTAAATACTGGTTCTTCAAGAATATTCGGAGCAGTGAGTGTTCTATCTAGTAAATCATGAACTAAATTTTCAACATCTAAGCCTATATCATCCGGTCTTTCATAACTACTATTAGCGACCTTCTGAATAATAGATCCGACTTGATCTTTAACTGCAAATACTGCATCCTTCTCAGCTTTTAAACCATCATAAATTCTATCTATAGCAGCGTCTACTCTTTTCTCAAGAGCGCTAGTTGTAGATTTTTTTAACTTATCAGAAAACTCAAGTGCTGGATTTATTGCTTCTTCAATTTTACCCTGTATTATTTCCTGAACATTTTCTCGAATTTCTTGAAGCACACCTTCCTGCAGCAACTCTTTATCCGTCTCTAAATCAAGACCTAAGTTCTTTGCAAAAGCAAAGAAATCTTTTTCATTTTCAGGACTAAAAATATTATTGATATTAGATTTGGTCGTATTAGCAATGCCTTCAGCAAGTTTTGCTCTAACCTCAGATTTAGAAACATTTAGATTCTCCTGAAAAAAATTATTGGCATCCTTTTTAATTTGATTCAAATCAATTTGAGGAATTAATGAATCAGCAATTGCTGATGATAAACCCTCTAAAGTCACAGCTTTATTGTTTTCCTTCGGTTTTTCACTCAAAACTTCAGCAATTGGTCTTTTTACTGACCCTAAATTAATTTTCCCTCTAGTTAATTTACTCACTGAAGAAAAAAACTTCTTCTCATTATCTTGAGAAAGTACTTTTTTTCTAGTGTCATTTATTTCTTTTAACCCAGGTAATTTCTTAAATAGATTTAATTGCATCATTGCACCTCAAATATCAGATCAAAATTCAAAAACTAAGTTTATTATTTTGATCTTTATGTATATTAATCAGGGCAACCGCAAAGTGGGCTAATACATGTGTAAGCCTGGCCAATAGCGAGTATTCATGACTTAATAGAGTTGTGA
>JABSOS010000036.1 GCA_013216135.1 Candidatus Caenarcanales bacterium | reverse complement strand
AGGAGCTAGAAAAGGAGTTGTACGAGTTAGTAATTTCTAAAGAATCATAAAGTTTAATGGTCTAGAGCCTTGATAATAAAGAAGAATTATTAGGTTTAATTGAACTAGAAGTTGAAGAAAACCAAGGTTTAAAAGTTAATGCTCTTGCTAGTGAAGACACTTTAATTGCAGCAACTGTCACCATGAGTGAAAATGCTGAAATGCAGATCGAAGAGACTGTAATTGATGACAGTATTATTCAAGAGAATGTTACGGAAGCTCAAGAAGAAGAAGCACAGAAAGAAGCAGCTAAAGCTGCTGGAGAAACAGTTGCAGAAGATAATGAAATTATTAATGAAACTACTGATGAAATTATAGTAGTCGAAGAAGAGGTGCAGAAGATAACTTTGCAGCACTTAGAAATACAGAAGCAGAACAAGAAGAATATTTAAATCAATTAGTAGACTATGGCTTATTTGATATTAATAAAGATGGTAAATCAGACCCACTTCAAGAAGGTTTACTCATTTATGGAGCTATTGCAAAACATAATGAAGTAGAAAATTTTGGAGAATTACCTATTCATGAAGCTTTCATAGAATTAGATGAAAATAGCCAGAATGCTCTACTTACAATTGTAGATGAGGGCTACTACGATATAGATGGTGATGGAGTAACAAGCTTAGACGATGGTAATAAAATAGTTGAACACTTATTTGAGATTGATGGAAAAATTAATGATCTTGAAGATCTTTTTATCGAAGATGATCTTCAGGGTGGTATCGGAAGAGATGGCTGGGCTGAATTTACGACAGCTGGTGGTTATACGATTAGAACAAATGTTAACAAAGGTGGCGACGAAACTATAATCACTGATGCAAATGGAGAAGATATTGTAAGAATATGGGGTGACCCACACGTAGATGAGGATCATGACGGTGAAGATGATTTTCATTTCGGAGACGACTCGACATTTTACTTAGATGATGGAACTGTACTTAGGTTAAACTCTGTTGAAGACGGAAAAGGAACTGGTATTTATTACACCAGGGGGCTATACGTTCAATACGGTGATAAAACTTTACACACGGGCAGAGACTTAAGTGATAAGAAAAGTAGTCTAGAAGAAGATGTTGTTGAAGTTCATAATTTTGATGCATTTACCTTTGATAAAGGTGTAGGAGCAGCAACATTTGCATACACCGAAGAAGCCAATGGTGGTGAAGGTGGCTTTGCAATTCTAAACCGTGAAACAGGCACATGGCATGATGTTTTAAATGAAAAATTCAGAGGTGAAAACAGTTACATGGAAAATAAATCCTTTGATGGTCAATATGGTGATCAAGTAGGAGTATCATCTCAAGCAGCTTTAGCTTTTGAGCAAGGAGCTGATGGCTTTGACATGAGCAATATGGCTAGTTATAACTATTCAGCAGAAACAATTCAAAGATTTAATCAATACAAAGAAAGTAACCCTGAATTATTTGGTGATCAAAACTCACTGAGCAACTCACAAGAACAAGCCATTCTAGAATTAATCGAACAAAATAAAGCAGATCTATTGATTGCTGAATACCATCTCCTTTTAATCGAACAAAATCAACTAGGTATCGATGCTATTAACTTAGAAGCGCAGGAAGCTCAAGCTAAATTTGCAGGAGATGATGACAAAGCAATTCAGTATGGAACTGAATTATCGACAAAACAAGCTGACCTAGATACAAAAAAGGCAGAAGCCTCAGCTAAATACCAAGAAGTTCTAAACTCTGGTAATTAATTTAAATCAGACTTTAATATTTCAATTGCATTAAAATATAGTAATAGGTGGCAAATACCACCAAACTTTAGTTATATGATTCTTAATACTACTAAAAATCTGGCACGCATCCTACTTGATCTAAGTATTATTGCTTTTTCCTTTTTTGCAGCTACAAACCTTAGAATTTTAGGTTTAGAAGCTACTGAAACTACTAAATTCATAGTAAATGAACAACTTTTCAAAGTAATCGGTATCGTTTTAATAGTTAAATTTCTATGCCTAAGCATAATTGGGGTGTATAAGAAATTCTGGCGCTATACCAAAGTCAATGACTTAATCGAGCTTGGAAAAGCTATGATTTTAGCTTCAGCAATATTAATCATACCTAGACTAGTAGCAGGCTTAAGTCCTGCAAAGCAAGATTTATTTGCAATTTCATATGGTGTAATAATCATTGATTTTTTCTTATCTTTAAGCTCGCTTTCAGCACTAAGATTACTTAGGTTCTACCTGAAAGAGCAGAGCAATATCAAATCTAGACTTAAAACCCTCTCTGAAAAGAGAAAATCTACTCTAGTGATAGGTGCTGGTGAAGGTGGTCTTCAGGTAATTGAAGCGATTAAAACTCATCCTGAACTAGGTTTAGAGGTAAAAGGGGTTTTAGATGATGATAAGAAAAAGTTTGGCATGCATATTAGTTCTGGTATCGATGTTAAAGGTAGCATTGAAGATGTTAAATACTGGGTAGACGAACTTGCAATTGAACAGATTATAATCGCAGTACCAAGTTCCTCACTTAAAGAAAAAAAACGTATTAGTTTACTATGTAATGAAACTGGAGTTGACGTCAGGATAGTTCCTTCTGTGGATCAGTTAGCTGGTGGACATGTAGATATCAGTGAAATCAGGAAACTGAGTATGGAAGATCTTTTAGGGCGGGAAGAAATAAATTTAAATACTCCTGAAATAATAGACTTTCTTAAAGATAAAAAAGTACTAGTAACCGGTGCAGGAGGTTCTATCGGTCGAGAACTATGTAAACAAATACTTCGCCACGGTAATATTAAAGAGCTTTGCCTTTTAGGCAAGGGAGAGAACTCCATTTTCGAATCTAAGCAAGAATTAGAAAGGCTAAAAAATAGCTTAGCTAAACACTTAGAAATCAGTACTAAGATCTGTGACATTAGAAATTATTCTCGTATGGAAAATATCATTTCCGAATTCAAACCTGAAATAATTTATCATGCAGCAGCACATAAACACGTTTACTTGATGGAACAAAATCCATGTGAAGCATTTGAAAACAATGTTATCGGCAGTCGCAATTTAATGGATTTAGCATCTAAATATAGTGTAGAAAACTTTGTACTCATTAGTACAGATAAAGCTGTTAACCCTACTAGTATTATGGGTAAAACCAAACGTCTTGCTGAAAAACTTTTACTGGACTTTGCGAAGAACAATTCCTGCACTAAGTATAGCTCTGTGCGTTTTGGTAATGTTCTTGGCAGTAGAGGTTCTGTTATTAAAGTATGGCAAAGACAAATCGAAGAAGGTAAGTCCATCACCGTCACTGACAAAAAAGCTATTAGATACTTCATGACTATCCCAGAAGCCTCACAGTTAGTTATTCAAGCTGCTGCTAAAGCACAATCTGGTGAAATTATGGTTCTCGACATGGGTGATCCTATTAATATATATGAGCTTGCTCTCCAGTTCATCAAACTTTCAGGCTTCTCTGAAGCTGATATAGATATAGAATTTACAGGAATGCGTCAAGGTGAGAAACTCTACGAAGAATTACTCACCTCAGAAGAATTTATCGACTCAAAATTAACTGATAAAATTTTCAAAGCTAGAATAGAAGAGGTTGACTCTAAGTATCTCAGTGAACATGTTAACACCCTCACAGAGCTTGCAAACACTAACCAAAATAGTGCATTTGTAGATGAAGTATCAAAGGAGCCTCTAACTAAAGCTTAAGAAAACTCCACAATAGTTTCTTCTGCTGAACTGTTATCCCAGTATTCAGAGTAAATAGAATATAGCTTTACAAACTCATTAAACTCAACAGAATTTCTATAATGGCTGTCACCATAGTGAACCATGCCCCCTGGACCAAGACCAGCAAAGTTATAGGCATGATTTCTATTTAAATTGTGAATCAAACTTCGAACAGGTGTTTTTAAACTAGCCCAAGGTTCATTAGGGTGAGGTACAGGCATTACTGATAAGCGGTTGAAGCTAGGGGAAAAAGTTCCTATTCTGCCTGGACGATTAGACTCATTGATAAATTGTGCAAACTCTTGGTTACCCTTTTCTGTTCCAGTGAGTATCATTATATCCTCATCTGCATGAGAAGCTAAGCGCTCAAAAGATGGTGCAATAGGGCTATCATCATGTTCAGGGCACACTAAGTCTGCTAAACCATCAACATCTAAATTTCCATTCTCTTCATATTCAGCAATTATTTCATTTAATTTTGTCAACTTAGCTTCTAGTAGTCTCATATCTTCACCAACCAATCTTCTAGGTGGCTTAGTTTCTCTTCGTAAAACTTTATTAAGATCTATCTGATCAAAGTCTTCGAGAGAAAGATTATGGTGCGCAAAATCTATTTCTTTCTCCATTTGATAAGGGTTATTTATAAGCTCAACGACATACATAGCTAAGAAAATATTTTTTAGTAGAGGGTGTGCTTTACTATAATCAATAGCCCTATCCGGTTTTAAGGAATCAGCATAAACCATAACTGATTGATAAATATCTTTTTTAATTTCATCAAGATGAACTGTTGTAACATGCTTCACTTCACGAGAAACCTGATAGTCTTCAAAGAATGTATGAATAATCTCCTCAACTCTAGGTATATTATTGACATAACCACCATTACCGATGTATGTTTTAGCAGCAAATCCATAAATAGCAACTCCTGGTGAACCACCATGATAGAAATTCATAGGAATTACAACGCCGAAAGAACCTCCTTGCATAACACCTAATGTAGACAAGTAAGGGTATTCAACACTGAAGTTAACTTTATTATCATCAACAGAAATATCAACACCGTGTAAAGAACTATTCACAGGTACTCTTTGTCTCCAAGGTTCCACACCTATATACCTATGGTTATTTACTTTTACTCTAAATGATGGTTCATTTCTATAGTCATAACCCAAACCTATTCCTTCAAAGATCTTACGTTTAATAGCACCAGACCTATCGCGCCTTAAAATTTTATCAATCAAAGCTGACCAGCCACATTCTGGCATTTGACCTTGCTTTGCATTAAACCTATTTTGATCAAAAAATAGCATTTTTATAAACGGGGCATTTCCTTTTGCTACTAGAGCTAAACCCTTAGTACCATCATCATTTTCCGTTACATAGTAAGTATCATCAGCAACTTGCAAAACATCACCTGTCTTAAGCTTGACATCAGCAGAACCATCAACCAAGAAACCGTTAACGTAAGCCTCTTCAAGAGGATAGTTACCACATTTATTAGTCGGTTTATACATCAAAGATTCACTTAATGGATCAAAAGTAATTGAACCTAAAAATTTCTTTTCCTTATCTCTATAGATATGAAGATCGTAATTATAGTGATCATCAAACTCACCAATACTCTTAACATACTCTAAAGTACTTTCAGGGATTGAGAATTTTAAACCTTCAGAGCTAGGACTCTCATCAATACAAACCACATCAGTAGAATTATTATCAATTGAAATCATGTTAATATAAGGATTTTTAATATTAGCTAAAACTTCATTTGCCTGCTCTTGACTCATATTCCAGATAAAGTCCTCTCTAGAAGCTGATTCATAAAAAGCTTCTCTTATCAAATCATCATTAAAATCGTATAGCCTAAATTCATCAAGCAGTTTAGATAAATTATCCGAATCGTTAATTTTCATAGTTACTTCTGTAATCAATTCTGAAATATCTAAATCTCTTCTAAAGAAATTTACCCTAGATAAAAATTCAACCTGATCATAAGTGTCTTTAGCAGAGAACTCTTTTCTAATTTGTTCATAGATAGATGGATCTATCGCCTGTTTATTATCATCAATATCTTTGTTATAAAGTGAGAAGAGGAAAGGCTTAATGGTATTAGGTTTCTCTTTTTCTTTACCTGCAAGTGTAGGATAAATAAAGTTAATTGTTTTTCTAAAATCTTTTACTTTAGCGAGTAACTCCATTGCCTCAACAAAATGGAAACTGCCATACTGTTGATTAGCCATATTGTTTAACATATTTAAAGCTTGAAGAATATAATCTTTATCAGACCTAAAATCTTTAACTGTTTCAACAGCTTCTTTTACAATACCTGTTTGTTCAAGTGTTACAGCAAGCTCATCTACCAAAGGCAAATCATCCATTTCCAATTCATGAGCAAGCTGTGTAGTCTGTGCATGAACTTTACCTTCCTTAAATTTCTTTTCAAGTTTATCAACCATTACATTTTCAAGTTGACTCATATCTGGTTCAAGCTGGTGATAATCTTGAATAGCCCTAATTAATTCAAATGTATCATTCGCTTCTTCCATTCTCTTAATAGCATCTTGTTTTTGAGTGATCTGAGCTTCAACAGATTTTTCTAAACTATACTTTAAACCCAGGTCTTTAACATGAGTGAGCGCTGCATCTTTATCTTCATTTTCAGATTTAGATGCAGGAAGCAAATTCTGAGCCTTAGCCCCATTTAGAGCGATCATAGGATTTTCTTCAGAGCCAGCTTCGAGTAATGGAAGATTTTGAGACTCAGGGAGAATAGCTCCGCCCTGATTTCCTTGACGAGTTTCATCCAAAAAAGTACTCATTAACCTTAAAAATGGGTGAGCTTGCTGTGTCTTCTCAGCACCAGCAATAGCATACTCGTTGGTAACCATAGAACCTCTAAGCATTTTATAACCACTGTATTTACTCTCATAAGTCACAGTATGTGGACAAGGACCATAAATTGCGTGCTCTACATATTTAGACTCACCAGTCCAAACTAAAGTAGGAGCTGCACCATCAGAAGCATTAATAGCTTCTATTGAGTTTAAGATTTGGGCGAGCATAGTTCCACTTTTATCATCATTCAAAGATCTAACCAAGTCAGAAAAAGCATTTCTATTTTTGACACCTTTAGCTAAAGTTTTATCTCTATTAGTATCTGCAACAAGTGAATTAAAAAGCTCAGCTTTAGCTTTAGTAACCAAATTCAAAACAGGTCCTTGACCATTAATGAAGCCAACATAATAAAGATCTGTTTTCCCATTATTAGAGACACTTACGAAATCACCTTTTTTCACTTGAACTTTATTTTCTTTAGAAGCTCTTGAATTAATCCACTTACCATTAACTTTTACTTTTATATCTTCCTTCGGTGCAGCAATGTGCAAGTAACCATTTGAGTAATCTAAACTAATTGATAAAGCATGAACCATCTCACCAGTTTTTTCATCTCTTTGAAACATATGATTCAGTAACATATTGCCTGTCTTTTCAAGATTAGATTCTAAAGAAGCATAAGCAACTCTAAATTCTTTATTAGAATCTAGATTATATTTCATGACATAGTTTTCTTTTGTATCATGAGAAAATAGTTTAAAGTCACTCTCCATTACCCTTGCTAAAAATCTTTCTTTATAACGAGATTCTTCGATCCCAAATAAACTCAATTGATCTTGAAGTAAACTCATTTCATTTGAGTTTTTCAGATTATTAACTAAATCAGTTAACAACTCATTAAAATCTTTCTCTGCTTTAATTTCTTTTAATACTAAAGCTTGGTAATAAAAACCACTACGAACTAGGTGTTGGTTAACTTTTTCTCTACCTTCATCGGTTAATTTACCTGAGTTAATAAGCCCTGGTAAGTATGCACCAGGGATCATTCTTTCTAAAGAGAAAGTCATATCTAGGGCTTGATGTAAATCATTACTGTTAACTTTAGAGAAATCTCCCTCTCTTGAGTTATGAAGAACACTATGTAATTTATCCATCTTCTCATATGCAAGACTAAGGTCCAACTCCTTACAAGCATGCTCTATCTGTGATGTTCTCCAATCATAGTTTATTGCCCAATTCCGTTTATGAAGACGCTCGTGAGTGATTCTATCACCAGCGTAATAACCACCATAGTTTCTTATGGAGTCGTCATATTCTGGGGTTTCAACTGAAGTCTGATTAGAAAACATAGAAGCTTCATATTCAATTTTATTAATATCTGCTTTTAATCGAACAGCGTAGTTTAAGAATTTATTATTAACTGTACCTGAGAAAGCTTGGACAAACTTAACATCATTTTTAAACTCTTTAGGCGTAAGCATTACAGCATAAGTAAACTGCTCAGTATTACAAATCTGTTTAGCATACTTAATGTACTCAGATTTAGCTTCATCTAAACGTCCTTCGTCTAAAAGCTTAAAGCTTTTAATTAGAGCTTTTTCTTTCTTTAATTTAACAATCAAATCATCATCTATAACTTTTGAGTGCTCTAAAAGTGACTTTGGAATATCAGTAACAATTTTCAACTGTTCTTGAATATGTTTATCTATTTTCCTATTTGATAAAAGCAAATCCAGAACTTGGTAATCTTCATTCTTTACTCCCTTAAGCTTATATTCTCTAATTGCCGGTATAAATCTCTTTAATAAGGAGTTTGAGGAAAAAGACTTACTTCTTAAAAACCTATTAACAACTTTATCGCCATTATTAACCCTTAATAAGCTTTTAAAACTCGCTAAAGTATTTTTGTAGTTAGGCTCTGACTTCTGCTTCTCTAGCAGAATAGCTTTTAATTTATTATCAACATAGTCTTTTAAATTATACGTTCCAAATTTGTATCTATCTAAAGACTCAAGTGACTCTGCAAATTTTGCATCAGTTAAGTATCTCACGGCAAGCTTGTCGAGTGAACTAGACAACTGCTGATCATCAGTATCAAAATCACCAACTGAAAACTCAATATAGATCTTTGGATCATTATATTTCATCTCGTGTAATACTTCGCCTAAATTTTCGGTAACAACTTGTGGGCTAGCAGTAACGTGTAAGTTTCTTGCTTTTGTAGTGAAGTTAACGGTAGTATCTCTTCCTCCCATCTCTTTGTCTATACCTCGAATTTGTTCAGATGCTATTTCTAATTCATAGCTCTGTCCTTCTTCAAGTCCTAGAGCAGAAGCCTTGATTTCAATTTCATTACCGTTAGATCTATAATCATAAGGTTCAATAATTTTAATTTCTCCATTAAGCTTAATTTTCAAGCTATTTTCAGGTGGAATATACTTGAAGTAAGAATCAAACAGAATTGAAACCTTGGAATTAGGGTTTGAAGTATCTACTTCCCCTACATTTTTAAAATAAACTTGAGGTGCCTTATTTCTGTCAACTGGTTTATCGGCTCTAGTTGTGAAACTAACAGTTGCTGTTTCGTTACTGGTGTACCTATGCGCTTCTGCAACTATTTGCCCTGGAGCTATCTCTAATTCATATTTTTCACCAGCTTTAACCCCTAGGTCTTCAAGCCTAATCTCGATATGCTTACCACTTTCACAAAGCTTTGCTTGAACTTTCATAGCCTCACCATTTAGTTTGACTTCTAAGTCCGCAAACTTTTTATAACCAATATTGTGGTCAAAATGGATTTTATTCACTTTAATATCACCAGGTGTAAGTAGGTCAAACTGATCTTGCGAGTTATTATCGATAAAATGTTCAGCGCCAAGTTGATAATTTTCATTAAAAATCGCACACTCATCTAAGAGTCTCCCGAGCTTATTTTCTTGATAATTTTTCAAATAAGGAGTCGTAATAACCTCAACAGCAGCATTCTCTATGGTTTCAAGAACATACATAGCAGGGTTTTGAACTTTTATTCCTAATAATTCTGAATTTGCTGGATCAGCCTTAATTTCTTTTTCAATTCTCCTTTTCCCTTGGGGAGATAACATTTTTAAGCCTTTACCTAAGACCTTTCCATTTGATGTCACAAAATCTCCAAGCTTAGCAGCTGGTAAACATACTACATTTTTTGCAGCAATAGCAGAGCCAGCAATTGCAATTCCCCCTAAAGTCTGAGGAGTTTTTTGCAATATTTTACCTGTTAATAATAAATTTGCCCTTATGCTCATACATATACAAAGGAGAAATTAAGATAATTTGCTCAAAAATTCAAAAAATATACTTTGTATATGTATGGGAATAATTAACAATAATCCTCTAGCAAGAATTTTCAATAAACCTGTCGACAATGACGATGTCGAAGCACTTGAAGGCACTGTTAGTATAGATAGCAGCAATAGCCAGTCTGGCACGGGCAATACTCTTAGCTTTAGTGGATCCACAGCATCTGACCTGAAGACTATCTTTGATGCTGGAACTGACGGTAAGATCAAAGCTGATTTCAGGAGTGTATTAATTAGAGGAGTAAAAGACGCTATTACTGGTAATGAAGAAATTCAAGGAGCCTTAGATGAATTTGATGGGAAGGCAGCCATAAAAAACCGACAAATAGCTATAGACATGGTAGATATAGTAATTGCTGATATTGCTGTACAAATCAACAAAGATAATATGGACTTAAGTAGTACCATAAAAACTCAAAATGACTTAGCAAACTCAGACAAATCTAAACTAAACCCTAAAACTATGTGGGCGGAAATGTCTGCAGATACTTTTAAAACTATTTTAGAAGAAACTAATAGTGCTTTAAATGAAAAGTTGAAAACAGCATACACTGGAGCGAAGGGTAGCAATACAACTATTGAGGAGGGTGTAAATTTACTAAGTCCTCAAATAAAATCAGTTGAGGATAAAATCAACAGTAATAATAGAGGCTTAGCTTTTAATGGTAAAAAGTTATTAATGATTGGTTTACCTCTAGCAGGTGCAACAATGATAGGTATAGGCTTAGCAGATCCATTTGGAGTTCATAATTTGAAAGGAAACCCTATTGATCTTACTCCTGCGAGTCCAGGTTTAGTTGAAGGTAGCTCTAATGAGATTTTAGATAAAATTGGCAGCTTTAAAAGTAATCAAAATCCAGACAAGTCAGATATTTCAAATATTGCAAATGAATTATTCTTACAAAATTCAGAAACGCAACTGATGAAAGTTATAGCAAAAGGTAAACAAGATATAGTTGAAAATAAAGATGGATCTCATACTGTCGTATTAAAAATAAGTAACCCTTACCAAGATTCTGAATATGTTGCAGATGTTACTTTGTTTACAAATGATGATCCTAATATTTTTGAAAAGTATATCTTAGTAGTCCCAAGAGAGGTATCAGCCTCGAATCCTATCTTTTACATAGGTAACGATGGTACTTTTGAAAAGTCTGATACAGAGATTCCTGGCTTAGACAAAATTTTAAAGTAAAAAATACAAATATCCATTCAATTCGAATAGATATTTGTAACTATGCGTGAATCTTCAAAAAACTATAACCTAAATTCAAGAAGGGTTTTCATTAAAGTTCATGACACTTTCCTCAGGAACATTTGTTCTATCTAAGATAGATGAATAAGTCGAATATAAGCGAGTAAATTCATCAAGTTTTATAGACCTTGTAATACCATACCCGTCATTCATATACACTTTATTATCAGATCCAATTCCCTGAAACATATACGCATGTTCTCTTTTAATCTTATAGTGTAAGCTTCGAACTGGAGTTCTTAAGTCTGCAAGTGGTGCATCTGGCTCAGGAACCACCAAGTTTCCGGGCAATCTATTATACAGAACACCGAAAGTACCTATTTCACCAGGTGTACTTGACTTATTAATTAATTCAGTTAACTGTTCTTTGCCTTTATTAGTCCCAGTAATAATAAGTTTACTATTAGGGTTATTAGCAGCTAATTTTATGGCACCATAAGAGAAGCAGTGCTGCCCAAACATTTCATCCATAAAATCAGTTGGTTTATATATTTCCTCTAGCGCTTCAAGGTCCAACTCTCCTGATTTTTCATACTCTGC
Organism: Candidatus Caenarcanales bacterium; assembly: GCA_013216135.1. Taxonomy (GTDB): domain Bacteria; phylum Cyanobacteriota; class Vampirovibrionia; order LMEP-6097; family LMEP-6097; genus DT-14. The sequence goes on along the minus strand of JABSOS010000036.1, from coordinate 11,346 downwards.
TATCACTGAATCTAATTGAGCTTGTTTTTCTTTTTTCTTTTCTTCATCAATTTTTACAATTCTTCGAGTTGGTCGATCTATCATGCTGTTTATACTTTTATCGCTAATATCTGAAAAAGAAAGATTATTACCACTTGGGATTACTTCACCTGGATTATTTAGAGCATGAACAAAATACAGTGTTTTAAAAATAGTTTTCAAAGCTGGGTTAGCCTTTTCATAATCAACATTTTGCTTACTAGTTTTAAACTCAGTAATAGTTGAGATCTCTTCAATGTCTCTCATTAATTCATCTAAAGGTGTACTCAATACGTCGTACGTAAAACCAGTTACTTCTTTAGCTCCCTCAACATAAGGGTCTTCCCAGAATGTTTGAACAATCTCATGCTGCTGAGGAAAGCTTTTTTCATATGGCATTAAACCGATATATTCTTTTGCAGCTAAACCATAAAGAGAAACTGCTGGAGATCCTTGACCTGAACCACCGTGGTAGTAAGACATTGGGATTACCGAACCTGAATAACCGAGTTCCATCTGATGGCGAGTTGCAAGAAACGGTCTTTCAACTTTTATACTCACATTGTTATTTTCATCAACAGAAACATAAGCACCATTCATACCAGAAGCCACATCCACTCTTTGCTTCCATAGTGGAACTTTAGGTGTGTAATCATGACTATTTAATCTTATTCTAAAAGCTGGCTCATTTCGATAATCATGTCCTAATGCTATTCCTTCAAAAATTTTCCTCTTTATACCCGCAGATTTATCATGTTTTAAAAGATTAGAAATCAAACTTGACCAAGCACATTCTGGCATTGCTCCCTGTCTAGGATCTAATACATTTTTATCAAAGAACATTGTTTTAATGAATGCTGCATTACCTTTAGCAACTAATGCTAAAGACTGTTCTCCACTTCTAGTATCTGCAACATAATAAGTATCATCAGCTACTTGAAATAAATCACCAGCCTCTAATTCAACACATGCTGTACCACTTACTTCGTCACCATTGACATGCGCCTTTTCTAATGGATAATCACCACACATATTAGTTGGTCTATACTTTAGAGATTTATCACTAGGGTCAAACTCTAAAGATCCTAAAAATTTCTTTTCACTATCACGATAAGCAAAAAGATCATAGCTAAAAAGGTCGTCAAACTCACCGACACTCTTTATAAACTCCAGCTCACTTTCTGGAATAGTGAGTGGAATTTTATTAGAGTTACTTATATAAGAGATTTCTGAGCTATCACCATTAATTGCTAAAGCATTACTAGTTTCAGCTGAGTCTTTCTCAAAAACTGTATTGGGGTCATAGTATGGATTTGAGATACTAGTTAAAACCTTAATGGCATTCTCCTCACTCATATTCCATATAAAATCTTCTCTAGAAGCAGATTTAAAGAAAGCTTCTCTTATCAAATCCTCTTCAAGACCATTAAGCTTAAATTCACCTAAAAGCTTAGATAAACTATCTGAGTCGCTTACCTTCATAGTAACTTCCTCTATTAAATCTGAGATATCTAAATCTTTCCTAAAGAAATGAACTCTCGCTAAAAATTGCACCTGATCATAAACGTCTTTTTGAGAGAACTCTTTACGGATTTGATGATATATGGAAGGGTCTATCGCCTGTTTTTCATCATCAATATTCTCATAGTATAGAGAAAAAAGAAAAGGTTTAATAGTATTAGAGTCTCTTTTCTCCTTAGCTGCAAAAGTTCCATAAAGAGAGCTGATTACGGTCCTAATATTACTTATTTGAGAAAACATATCCATTGCTCTCTTAAAATCCTCCCCAAAATAATTTTGAGGGCACATTTCATTTAAAATATCTAAGGCATCAAAGATACGATCTTTATCTAACCTAAAATCTTGGGCAATTTTTTTAGCATCCTTAACCGCACCTGTTTCTTCTAAAACCTCAGCGATTTCATCCAGAAGTGGTAAACCTTCACCGATATCTAATTCTTCAGCAAGGTCTGTAGTTTTTACTTCAATCTCGCCCGCCTGAAATTTTACAGCAAGCTTAGGAATAACATTTTCTAAAGGACCTGTTTTTGTGTCCCCTGTATTATTCTGGTACATTTTCAATCCTTGAGCAAGCTCAAAAGTATCTGTAGAGTTTTCAATACATTTAAGTGCGTACATTTGAAGAATTTTCTGAGCTTTTACCGATTTTTCTAAATTATATTTCAATCCTAATTCTTTAACATGACTCAAAGCCAAATCTGCACTTTCATCTTTTGAAGGAGCAAGAAGGTTTTGTGTCTTTGCGCCATTCAAGGCTATAGCTGAGTTACAAGAAGAAGCTTCTAATAATTTTTGATCTTTATTCTCTGGAAGTATCGCTCCTCCTTGACACCCAGATCGACTTTTTGCCATAAAAGTACTCATCATTTTTAAAAAAGGATGAGACTGATGAGATTCAAAAGCATCTTCAGAAGAAGTCTCATGAGTAATAATCTTTCCATCTTTTTTCTGAAAACCATTCAACTCACTTTCATAGACGACGGTATGAGGACAAGGACCACTCACATAGTGTTCAATCCAAGAAGATTGCCCAGTCCACACGAGAGTATCTGCCGCCCCGCCACTGGATTTTATTGACTCAATAGAATTAAGCAAACCTGCAATAAAAGCTCCAGATCGATCTGATTCCATAGAGTTTACTAAATCATTAAACATGTGTGAACGAAAGGTTGCTTGTCTTCTCAGCCCAGTTTGACGCTTACTATCACCCACTAAAGAATCAAAAAGTTTGGCTTTAGCCTTAACTGCTAAATTTAAAATTGGTCCTTGTCCAGGAATAAAACCTACGTAGTAAAGATCAGTTTTACCATTATTATCGATACTTATAAAATCACCTTCTTTGATTTCAATTTTAGTATCTTCAATAGCCTTTGAATTAATCCATTTACCATTAACTTTAACTTTCACACCATCTTTAACTGCTGCTAATTTCAATTCTCCAGTAGCCTTATCTAAACTTGTAGATAAAACATGAGTCATCTCCCCTGTAGCTGAATCTCTTTGAAACATATTATTGAAATAGAAAAAATCATCCTCAGCAAAATTAAACTCAAGAGATTCATAAGCAACTTTAAAGTCTTCATTTAGTCCTGATTTCATTACATAATCTTCTTTAGAGTCTTTAGAAAATAACTTAAAGTCATCCTCTAAAACCCTTGCTAAAAATATGTTTTTATACTTATCTTGCTCAACACCAAACAATTGCAGTTTTTCTTGTAATAAACTCATTTGATTTGAATTGTCTAATTTCCGAACCAAACCTGTTAGCGTCTCATTAAAATGTCCTTCTGAAGACTTAATTTCATTTAATATTAAAGCTTGGTAGTAAAAGCCACTATCGAATATATGTTCATTTACTCTTTCTTTTCCTTCTTCATTTAAATGTCCAGAAGCTATTAGTCCGGGTAAATAAGCACCAGGAATCATTCTCTCAAAAACAAAAAGCTGATCTAAAACATTATTGACATACTTAGGATTTGCTTTTTCAAAGCTTCCGTCACGTGAACCTTGAAGCACATTTTCTAAGCTTTCTATTACATCATAAGCTAATGGCAAATCAAGTTCAGCACAAGCTTTTTCAATATAACCACCTCGCCAGTCATAATTAATTGCCCAATTCATTTTATGTAAACGTCCGTGTTTTATTCGGTCATACCAGCGGTATGAAGTCTCTTCATACTCTGGGTTATCTACAGGACTACTATTTGAAAACATTGATGCTTCATATTCGATTTTATTTATATCTGCTTTTAGCTTAATATTATTATTTGAGAATTTATCGTTTAAAACAGTAGAAAATTCTTTCACAAACTCAATATCATTTTTAAATTCTTTAGGCATAAGCATCACGGAATAAGTAAACATCTCGGTATTAAGAATTTGCTTCGAGTAGTTAAGATATTCTGACTTAGCTTCCTCAATACGATTCTCATCTAATAATTTAAAACTATTAAACAAAGATTTTTCTCGTTTTAATTTAACAATCAGTTCATCATCAACAATATTTTCATGCTCAAGTAAAGACTTAGGAATATCAGTAGCAATTTTCAACTGCTCCTGAATATGTTTATCAATTCTCTTGTGTGATGTTAATAATTCAAGAACGCGATATTCTTCATTTTTCTTTCCAGTAAGTTTAAAGTTACGAATAGCCGGGAGAAATCTTTTCAAACAAGAATCTGACGAGAATGCTTCACTTCGAAGAAAACGATTAATAACTTTATCACCATTATTAGCCCTAAGAAAACTTTTAAAACTCTCAAAGCTATTTTCGTATATTGGTTCTGACTTATGTTTTTCTAGTAATATCGCTCTTAGTTTATTGTCTACATATTCTTCTAAATGATAAGTTTTAGTTGTTAAAGACTCTACAGATTTCCTAAAGGTTTCGTCAGTCAAATATCTTATAGCAAATTGATCCAAAGAACCTGAAAGCTCAGAACCAGGGTAATCTGATTCACCAACGTCATGTTTTTCACTCGTAGTTAATAAATTAAAAGCTTGCTTTGAATTATCAATTGCATAAAACTCTGAATGGCGCTTATAAGTACTATTAAATCGATCACACTCTCTTAATAAATTTTCAACTCTCTTAGTTTTAAAATTTCGAAGATGTGGTGTATTTATGGCGTTATCTGCTAAATTTTCAGCCTGGGTAAGTAAATATTTCTTAGGGGTAAGTAAATATTTCTTAGGGTTAACTAGCTCTATACCTAACAATTCAGCATTTTCAGGCTCCATAGCAAGTTCTTTTTCTAAAATTGCTTGTCCTTGCTCAGATAACATTTTAGTACCATCACCAACAGCTTTGCCATTAACGGTTACAACATTACCTGTTTGCATTGAAGACAAACACTCTTTATTCTTAATTGCCAAATCAGCAGCTAATATGGCAGATTCGAGCACTGCCCTAGGGGTCGATTTGGCAATTTGACCTATTAAAAAAATATTTGCCTTAATACTCATATATTATATAAAGGTTAAAGTTCAAAATAATTCACTCAAAAATGTATAGAATATCCTTTGTATATATATGTTTATAGCTGCAGCTAATCCTGGATTATTAAAAACTATGCCTGAACTTAAAAAGAAGTTCAAAAAAGGTGTGACTGACAGAAGAAATGTTGTACAAGGCGATCGTGTTAAGCCACCACCAGGTCAGAATTTTGTAGTTGAGCTAGATATGTCCTTCAAAGCAAAAAGCCTAGCGAAGGCTCTTACTGGATCAGAGGAGGGCTCTGAGTTAGAGAGAACAGTAAAAACAGATCTAATTAGAACGACCATAGACAATATTAAAAATAATACCGAATTAAAAAATGCTTTAGATCAATTAACTGAAAATAATTCAGACAAAGCTATAGAATCTCTTAGTAAAGATATGATTAATGGTCCCGTGTCAGAGATTGCTGAAGACCTAGGTCAGAAGCAAGTGACATTTTATCACCGAATTAAAACTGAAGAAGCAATGAAAGACATGGAAAAAGGTCAAGCTAAAGAACTTTGGGCTCAGATGAAAGGACAGAAAATTGTAAGTGGAACTGTATTTAGTGCTCTATTTACAGAAGCAGACAATGCAATCAACTCTGTTCTTAATGCAAACCAGGGTGAAGGTTTCATGGAAAATGTAAGTTTACTAGACTCACAGATAAATTTAGATTATTACCTTGAAGGTAGAAATTCTAGAAATCAACCAAAAAATAATAATTCGACTGATCAACCCAATAATAATGCTTCTAACAACCAGGCTTTTAATGCAAAAAAATTACTTATTAATATTGGTTTACCTATAGCAGGTGTAACAATGATAGGTATAGGCTTAGCAGATCCATTGGGGGTTCATAATATGAAAGGAAACCCTATTGATCTTACTCCAGCTAGTCCAGGTTTAGTTGAAGGAAGTTCTAATGAGATTTTAGATAAAATCAACAGCTTTAAAAGTAATCAAAATCCAGACAAATCAGATATTTCAAATATTACAAATGAACTATTCTTACAAAATTCAGAAACACGACTGATGAAAGTTATAGCAAAAGGTAAACAAGATATAGTTGAAAATAAAGATGGATCTCATACTGCAGTATTAAAAATAAGTAACCCTTACCAAGATTCTGAATATGTTGCAGATGTTACTTTGTTTACAAATGATGATCCTAGTATTTTTGAAAAGTATATCTTAGTAGTCCCAAGAGAGGTATCAGGCTCAAACCCTATCTATTACATAGGTAATGACGGTACTTTTGAGAAGTCTGAAACAGAGATTCCTGGCTTAGACAAAATTTTAAAGTAAAAATATTATCAACTATCTTATAATAAATTTTATTAATTAAGGAGTTAAATATTTATCAAGCTCAGGGATTGCCTTTGAGGACTTATAAAAGTCTCCACTATTTGAAATCAAGATGATCTCTTGACTAGAGGAGACTTTTTGTTCATTATTTTCAATTGGCACAAACAATACCATAGTTTCGGTAGTTTCTTCATTCCTAAATAGAACTAAGTTTGCTAAGAACTCAGCCTCTGCATCACCAGTTGTATCAATTTTCACTTTCAAACTCTTAGATCCATCATCATTAGTAATCAAGTCTTTATCACGTCTAATTATTCGATAATTTTCAGTATTTGAATTTCCATATAGAAGTTCATTCGCTATATTTACCACATCACTTTTACTTGAGTTATCGGAGCTAACAAAACCATTCGATAACTCTAAAATCTTATCAGAGGAACCATTATTAACCAATTCAGTACCTACAGGTAAGCTTTCCAAAGCCTTATCCTTCAGATTAACAAGAGATTGGTTAATCCCAGAAAAATTTGTTAAATAGATTAAGCCGAGAGTAGTTGTACCAAGTGCAATCACGGTTCTTTTATGTGAGCGGGTATCCATCTGTTTTCGGATAGGGGTTAATACACTATCTTCAACTCCTGAAATATTATTAATCATTACATCTGTTGCATTTAGAATACCCTTCAGCTCTTGTTTCTTTTTAGGGTTTGTGAACAGGTCATTCCAAAATCTAGCTCCCATAGTATTTTCAGGACTAAAGTTCAACTCATTTAAAGTTTCAATTTTCCCATTAAAAGCTTTTTCCATAAAATTGCCAGGGTCTTGAATATAGTAAGGAAGAAGAGTCAAAAGATCCTGTTGGACAGCATAAGGGTTTTCTAGAGTTAATATAGTAAGCTCTTTCATCAAAACATTATTTCTCTGATCTAATTCAGTAGCAGTTAAATCTTGAACATTGGTACCATTAAACGTTGGCTTACCAATTTCTTCATAATCAAACATAAGCTTAATAATATCTAGACTCTCATCATTAAGTTTTTCAGCGGCTTTTTTAGCTGCTTTATTTATTTTTTTTGTTTTTAGCGTCATTGCTTGATTTCCGTTATTTCGATTGAGATTTATCATATCTTCTCCTAGAGATTATTTATTAGTTTGCTCGATGAGGAATTCCTTATCTACAACTTTAACCACAATTTTTTGAGGTGGTAATGATGGAGCATCAAACATAAGATCTTGTAATGCACCGTCTAACACAGTTTTCAAAGCCCTAGCACCAGTAGGTCTCTCTGTCGCCAACTGTGCAAGCCTGTCTACAGAGCTTTCATGGAAGAATAATTCGTGTCCATAAACTGACAGTTCCTTTTTCTTTTGCTTAAGAAGAGAGTTTTCAGTTTTAAGTAACATCATCTTAAACGTATTTAAATTAGGTGCTTCTAAATCAATAATTGTTGGAATACGGCCAGTGATTTCAGGTATTAATTTATATGAAACTATATCTACTGCATCTACTGCATCAAAAGGTTTTCCCTTATCGATAACCACACCTCTATCAGTTAAAATCTTTTCCATACCAACAAATGCACCACCACAAATAAATAAAATATTGCTGGTGTCAACGGTATACCTTCCAGCACTCACAGTAGTACCCTCTATCAATTTCAAAAACCCTTGCTGAATAGCACGATTATGTTCATCTCGATTAGGATCACCAGTCCCTAGAGCTAATTTATCAAATTCATCAATAAAAATTATGCCCCTTTCACATTGTTCAACATCTCGGCAATGAGAAAGTAAATCTACCACAGCTTGCTCTGGATCACGCCCTCTATAACTAACTGGCGTAAAATCAGTAGCACTAACTATAACCATAGGGACTTTCAAATCATGCTCTAAAGTCTTTAAGACATGGGTTTTACCAGAACCAGTCGGACCTAATAATAAAAGATTTGTTTTTTCAATTACAGGTTCATCATTGTCTTTAAGTCTATGAAGAGTTCTAGTATAGTGACTGTTTACAGCAGTAGCTAAAACTCTTTTCGTCTCTTCATTCCCTATAACATTTTTATCAAGCTCTGCCTTAATTTCACTAGGCGTTGGGATATGCTCCTGTAAACTCTCAAGTTTTGAGTCACGACTTGAGACTTGAAGTTCAAAGACTTCAGGTTCCTCAATATTAGTAGCATCTGAAAGTTTAATTTCAATACCACCAGCACCATCACTGTCAATAACTATATCCTGCGGGGTCATTTCTGGTAGCTCAAACATTTTCTCTGCCAGAATTTCATCCAGAACAGCCCTCAAAGCTCTTGCACCAGTCGCTAGCCTATGAGCTCTTTGAGCGATAATATCAATTGCAGCATCGGTAATTGAAAGATTATGTTGGTTTTCCTTAAATAACCTTTTATACTGCTTAAACAAAGAATTTTTAGGCTTCATTAAAATAAGTTTATATGTATCTTCTGTCGGAGACTGCAAATGAGTTAGTGCTGGAAGCCTACCGACAAACTCAGGTATTAAACCAAAATTTGCGATATCATCTGATAAAACCTCTTCGAAAGGAGAGTGTTCATCAATCTCAACGCCATCCGTTTCCAGGAGCTTTTCTAAACCAACAAAGGCTCCACCACAAATAAATAAAATATTGCTGGTATCAACTTTACTTGAGAAATATCCACCGACATTTACTTCAGTACCTTCAATTAATTTAAGAAAAGCTTGTTGAGTAGCTCTCTGGTGCTCAGAACGATTCCCCTCTAAGCCCATAGCTAGCTTATCAATTTCATCTATGTAAATAATCCCTCTTTCTGTTTCTTCAGTACTGTAACCTGACTGTATATAAAGTTGATTAATCATATCTTCAGGATCAGAACCTACATAGCCAGCTTCAGAGAATGTAGTAGCATCAACAGATACAAAAGGTACACCTAAAAATTTGGCTAAAGTATTTAATATCAAAGTTTTACCAGAACCTGTAGGTCCGAGAAGTAAAACATTTGACTTTTCAATCTCAGGCTGATCTTCAGCATTTTTAGCAAAATGATTATAAACTATTCTTCTTTGATGTGCATAAACTACACTTGCTAAAGTCTTCTTAGCGTGATTATTACCAATAACTTCTAAATTTAAAGCATCATTAATATCTTTAGGTTTCATTGGTCTTTCTCTGATTCTATCTAAGTAATAATCACCATAAATTCTCTCCTCACTTAACATTTTCATATCTCTTACAGCATCAGTGTCAGGGTTTGGAATAGAATCAACCTTATACTCATCTTCTTCAGTGACATCAATAGTTAAAATCTGTCCACCTCTACCATCCAATTCAAAAATGGCATCGAAAAGAATTTCATTCAATATAGTCCTCAAAGCTCTAGCACCAGTTACCCTAGCCATAGCCTCTTCTGCAATACTATCGATAGCATCATCTGTAATTTCTAGAACATTACCATCAAAGTTAAACAACCTCTGAAATTGCTTTAGAACTGAATTTTCAGACTTAGTCAGAATAGATTTAAAGATGTCTAAAGAAGGTTTTTCTAAATAAGTTTTCTGGTGAAAACGTCCTATAAACTCTGGAATTAAACCAAACTCTTCGTAATCATCTTCAGTAGCTCTGGCAAAAAGATCTCCAGTTCTTACTAAAGGTTCAGTTAAAGCTGCATCTTCAGCATCTTCTCTTTCTTTAATAATATCTTCAAGCCCAACAAAAGCTCCACCGATAATAAATAATATATTCGAGGTATCAATACTTACTTTACCGCTACTAGAATTAACCTCAACTTCAGTACCTTCAACAATTTTCAACATACTTTGCTGAAGCGCACGTTTAGACGATGATTGCTGACTGCTACCACGAGAAGCTAACTTATCACCCTCATCAATAAAGACGATACCATATTTAGTAGCTTCAACATCACCTTCTGCTGCATTAAATAACTCTTGTATCATTTTGCTAGGATCATTGCCGTGGTAACCGACTTGAGTATAAGTAGTAGCATCTACTGTTACAAATGGCACTTCCATTTTTCTAGCTAAAGTAGAGAGAATAAGAGTTTTACCAGAACCGGTAGGTCCAATCATTAAAACATTTGATTTCTGTATTTGATTCTTCTTAGAACTACTTGAATTAGTATTAAGAACCGCTCTTAGAGCATGGTAATGGGCTGCTATTGATAACACTTTTTTTGCATGTATGTTACCGATAACAAATCTATCTAAATAATCTTGCAGTTCTTGAGGGACTATATTTTCCTGAATCCCGACTTGCCCAGAGGTATTCAAATTTGGCACCACTGAACTGTTACTTCTCATCAACTGATTAAGATTAAAGCCTAACTCATCTGGATCAATATCTCCACCTGTATCTTCGGTAGAGCTAGGGGAAACTTCTGGGTCATCCATTCTTTGAATCGCTTGGTTAGCCATAAAATTAGCGGCACTGTCTGTGATTCTATCTTTTGCACTATTAATAATGGATAGTTCTCTGAAGATAGGCTTATTTGCCCTGGTAACATTATCAAAGATTTCCTTTGGGCTCGGTAAATGAGTTATCATCCTATCTACGACTAAAGCCTGCTCATTTAAAGTTAATAGAGTTACTCTTCCAGAAACTTCATCATTCCATTGCTTATTTTTGGTAGCATTAAAAATTTTTTTTGGATTAACTGCTGCAGGAGGTTTTAAATATTCAAACTGTTCTTCCGATAATAAAGCTATTCTATTAGCCTCTAGAGGTAATAAATAATGAGAACCAACTTTAGGGAGTTGGTCTATGTATTCTCTAAAAACTTTTCTATCATTCAATCTGAGACCTAAAGATTGACTTCTTTGGTTTCCATTAACATTAACTGTATTCATAAAACATCTCTTTAAATTCCATCATCTGAAGATACAAGTCTTATGTTAAGTATTTATTGATATTAACTTAAGTCCTTTATAAAAGTAACAGGGCAACCGCAAAGTGGGCTAATACATGTGTAAGCCTGGCCAATAGCGAGTATTCATGACTTAATAGAGTTGTG
>JABSOS010000035.1 GCA_013216135.1 Candidatus Caenarcanales bacterium | reverse complement strand
AGCTTATATTTTGATAATTTACTGTATTTAAGCATATTCCAGACTAGTTAGATTTATTTTAACTGGTCTAGAGCCTAGATAAAAGTATGAATAGCCTGATGTTATTTTTAGTTACCCTAATTCCGGCTGGATTTTTCAGCATATTTCTTTTATCACGAATTTTTTCTGGAATGAGACCCAAGTCTCTAATAGATTACTCGAAAGTAGTAACTATGGCTTTAGCTTTTATATCACTAACAGTCTTTAGTTTGGTGCTAATAAATGGTAATGCTGCAAGCCCTATATTAGGTAGTGAATTCTTCGGATTCTCAATTAAACTTGACCCGCTATCAGCTTTCATGTCTTGCCTGATATCAGTTCTTGGTTATTTTGTTCTAAGATTCAGCTATAACTACTTAGATGGTGACAATAGACAAGGTTACTTCGTAGGTGGAATCGCTTTAACTTTAACTGCTGTAGGAATGCTCATCTTAAGTGGTCAATTATTACACTTCACTCTTGCATGGATTGCAACAAGCCTTACTTTACATAAGCTTTTAGTTTTCTATAAAGAAAGACCTAAAGCTGTTTATGCTGCTAACAAAAAATTCATAGTAGCTAGAATTAGTGATATCTGCTTAATCGCTGCTGCTATTCTTATCGGAACTTACTTCCAGACAGGTGACATGGCAACAATTTTCAGTTCAGCTAAAGCTATGGTTCTTGCTGATGCAGCAATTCCACTTCAACTTCAGATCGCAACTATTTTAATTGTTATAACTGCTGCTCTTAAGTCAGCTCAATTCCCATCTCAAGCATGGTTACTTGAGGTTATGGAAACTCCAACACCAGTTTCTGCTTTACTTCACGCTGGTATTCTTAACGCTGGTATTTTCTTAGTATCAAGATTCTCAGATATTATGGTGATGTCACCAATTGCTTCTTATATGTTAATCATCGTTGGTACAACGACAGCACTATTCGCTTCATCTGTGATGTTAACTCAAGCAAATATCAAAACATCACTCGGTTACTCAAGTGCTGGTCACATGGGTTTCATGATGATTCAGTGTGGACTCGGTGCTTTTCCTTTAGCGATACTTCACTTAGTTGCTCACTCTTTCTATAAAGCTCATGCTTTCTTAAGCTCTGGAACTATCTATAGAGCTAAAGAGAAATACGATAATATTGCAAAGCCTGGTGAAAAGACACTTACTCCTTGGCAAAAAGTATTTGCAAGTACTATGCTTGCATCAATCTTCGTAGTAATTACAGCTTTACTAACTGGAATTCCAATCTTTGAGAATATTGCAAACTTTAGCATGGGTATTTTCTTTATAGCTGGTATTTCATTATTAATCTCACCAGTATTCAAACAAGGAATCAACCTTTCATTACTAAACAAAATCATGGTTGCAGCAGTTGCAACTTCAGCTTCTTTCTTTATCTTAGAAAGATTAGGTGAAATCATCTTCTCTGAAGTATTAGCTCACCCACATCACAGTTCAGCATTTAATACAGCATTAATTTCATTAAGTGCACTTGCGTTTATCGTAATCTCATGGGCACAGAACTTCTTACCATCAGATTCTTCAAGTCCTTTCTGGAACAGAGTTTATGTAGGGTTAAAGAATGCACTCTACTCTAACACAATGTTTAGTTTAATAACGGGTGAATTAAATTTAAAGAATCCTAAAAACGAAAACAACAAATTCAAGACTTCAGACATGAAAGCATTAACTGGAATAAAAGCTTCAGGACAAGTACTTTCAGAGAATAGTTCGACTAGTGTTGATACTGCTATTAACCGTGTTACACCAGTATGGCCTCTACAAGACTTTGTAGCTGTTAACCCATACCATGGAATCGCTGATCATTCATTTAGAGAAGCTTCGGTACTAATGGCTGAAATTGCTGGGTCTAAAACATTCATGGGTAAAGATTTCTATGTAAATGCTTTAGAGAAAGGCTTAATCAGAGATGAAGATATCCAGGAAGTCATGAATGAAGAAGGGATATCAAATGTCTCTGTATTAGAAATTAAAGAAGCACTTTATAGAGCCGATACTAAAAATGCAACAGTAAACGCTTTACCTCTAGTAGCTGACCTAGCTGCTGAAATTACAGGTAAAGACTGGAGAAACATTGTTATCGAAAGAATGTCTCTATGGTGCACAAATTACTTTGATGCTGGACAAGCTTCTTGGCAGTTCCCATGGAGAGAGGAATCTTTATACAAAGCTTGGCTTGATGAAGCATCTTTAGATTCATACATGGACATAGTAGGACTTAAAGGATTCAGATCTTTCTTAAGTTCTCTTCCTCAAGACGCTGATGCCATGATCGCTCTTGCATTAGAAGAATTAGGTATCGAAGAAAATCAAGTTGAAAGATACTGTCATAGAGTACTTATGAACATAGGTGGTTGGGCTGCATATGCACGTTACTTCCACTGGCAAGCAGCTTTATACGGTACTACTGATACTAAGATCAAAGACTTCTTAGCAGTATGCTTAGTTCATGAACTTGCTCTATTTAAATTATTAACTGAAAATCCTACAGATATAGAAAACCAGTGGGAATCTCTGAAACAGCTCTTTGATATCAATGCTCTTAGAGATCATGAGAATTTAAAATTCAGAGAAGAGTACATTATGCAACTAGCATTTGAGAAAACTTGGCAGCAAGGTATTCTTAAAGATCTAGTTACAAAGAATGCTCAAAGTGATGAAGAACGCAAGAAGCTTCAAATGATTTTCTGTATCGATGTTCGTTCAGAAGTTTACAGACGAAACCTAGAAAGCCTTGATTCGAAATTCCAAACCCTAGGTTTCGCTGGATTCTTTGGATTCCCAATAGAATTCTATAAGCTTGGTGAAAGTAATTCACAACCACAAGGTCCCGCTTTACTTCCGACAAGTGGAACTATTAGAGAAACGATTAAAGGTAAGGACGAAGAAGAGATCAAAATCTTTGTTAAAGACCAGTCCATCTTAGAAACAGCAGCAAACATTTGGATGAGATTTAAGATGTCAGCGGTATCATGTTTCGCATTTGTAGGACCGGTTGGTTTTGCTTACTTACCTAAGCTTCTTAAAGATACTTTCCCTAATCTTAAAAAAGCGAAGAAAGCTCCAGAGCGTATGCCTACGATAGAAGAGCATTCTTGTGAAGAAACTGGTGTGAAAAGTGGTTATGACTTAGAGACTAGAGTTGCAACAGCAACTGGAGCTCTAAATGCAATGTCACTTACTAAGAACTTTGCACCATTTGTTCTTATCGCTGGGCACGCAGCTTCTACAGTGAATAATCCACACGACGCAGGTCTTCAGTGTGGAGCTTGTTGTGGACACTCTGGTGAATATAATGTAAGAGTTGCAGCAGCGGTTCTTAATGATCCTGAAGTTAGAGACGCTTTAAGACCTAAAGGAATTAATATTCCTGATGATACTTTATTCTTAGCTACGATTCACGATACTACTACGGATAAGATTACAGTTTACGATCAAGAAATAATTCCTGAAAGTAAGCATGAAGCATTTGCTTATATTCAATCTAAATTTGAACAAGCATCAAACTATGCTCGATTAGAAAGATCAATAAAACTTTCATTAAATGACAATGCTTCAGTAGATGAACAAATCTTTGAAAGAGCAATTGACTGGTCACAAGTTCGTCCAGAATGGGGACTTGCAGGATGTACAAGTTTCATTGCAGCTCCTAGAGCAAGAACACGTGAACTTAACCTTGAAGGTAAAGCATTCCTTCATGACTATACATGGCAAGAAGATACTGAGTTTGGCATTCTAAACTTAATCATGACTGCACCGATGGTCGTAGCGAGTTGGATTAACTACCAGTACTACTCTTCAGTTGTTGACAACAAAGTATTTGGTTCTGGTAACAAAACACTACATAACGTTTCAGGTTTAATCGGTGTACTTGAAGGTAATGGTGGTGATCTTAGAACAGGACTTTCAATGCAATCAATCTTTGATGGTGAAGAATATGTTCACCAACCAAGAAGACTTTCAGTGTTCATCGAAGCGCCAATCGATGCAATCAACAAAGTAATTGCTGACAACCCATTAGTAAAGAACCTACTAGATAACAAATGGTTACATTTCTTCGCTATTGATGGTGAAACCAATTCTATTAGCAAGTATATGGGTAACTTTACTTGGTCTAATAGTACTGATAAGGTATTACAAAGCTAATTGTAATTTATCAGTTTTCTCTTCGCAAAAAACGCTAGGCTTTTAGTCTGGCGTTTTTTGTTTTGTTAAAAACAATTTAATATTTGCACTCATACACTTAAAAGCCTCTTACTTATATAGTTTAGGGCGAATGTAAAAGAAAAATTACGAAATGTATATCCTTAAATAAACATTAACAAAACATGGATAAATCTAACAAACAATTATTTTAATTCAAAGAGGATTATCATGAAAGCAAGAACTCTAAAGCTATTTTTACTTATTATTTGTTTATTACCACTAAATGCAGTTAAAGCAGAGGAATTTACAAGCCTAGAAAGAAAACTGTGGACTAAAGATCCACTATTTTTAGAGCAAGTCTACAATGTTCAATTCGATAAAAGAAATATACCAGATATCCATATTGGTATGGCTAAATCAAACATAATCCATGTAAGAGTTCAGCAAAATGAAATCATCGGTAATGCTCAAAGTAACCAAGATTTTAGAGAAGAAGACTTTGATGCAAATATCAATACCAATAAATTAAAGTTAAGCGGTGCTGATAATCAAAACATAGCTATTAATAATGTATATAGGAAATCCAAACTAGAAGATTCACTCAAGAAAACAGCTAAATACATTATCAATCATAATTTCTACATAGTTCTCTCTGAAGACCTTGACTACAGCAAAGAATATACTTTGGATTTTAATGGTCAATTAATTAACTTCACGCCAAAGAATACTATTTCACTTGCAATCCATTTACCAAGAGTTTTTGATATTGATTCTCCTACTAAAAGAGCAAAGCTTTCTACCTGGATGAGCCCAGAAGGTGGTGGAATAAACTACCCTAACAATCTTGAATTCAAAGTCAAGGATCATGAAACAGGAAACACAGTTTTTACAAACACAGCTAAACTTGAAGATCAGTCAAATTTATCAAAAGTAGGTGCAGAAACACTTAGCTTAGAATTTGATAATTTAGGTGAAGGGAAATACTATCTAGAAGTAGCTGGAGTAGGTAAAACGCTTCCATTTAGAGTTGAAGACGATTTCTTTGAAAAGATGTTAGATAAACACATGGAAGGCTTACTTGTACATAGAGCCTTTGCAGATCTTGATGAGCCTTATATAGATTACCATAGACCTGGAAATGAAGACATCGTTTATTATAAAAGTTCTACATCAGATGCAGATTTAACTTTCTTCGGGGGAGGAAATGTCTTTAAAGTTTTACCAGCTAATGCTGACAGGTCTAAGCCTTATAAATTAAGTGGTGGTTGGTTCGATGCTGGTGACTTTGATACCAAAGTTGAACATTTTGACATAGCAGAGTCTCTGATTGATTTATATGACACAAATCCAAACTACTTTAGAAACCTAGATGTAAATATCCCAGAATCAAATAATCAGATTCCAGATTTATTAGATGAAGCTCTATGGGGTTTAAGCCTCTATATGAATATCCAAGACATCTATGGAGATGGGGTTTCCAGTGGTTTTGAATTTGCACATCACCCCAAAAGCAATAGTTGGGAAGAAAAAGAAGGATTTATTTTTGCACCAGACTTTTGGGCAAGTCATAGATTTACAGCTGTATCCTTAAAGTTAGCTGAAGCTATAGAAGAGTTTTCACCAGAGATTGCTGCCGATCTTAAAGATAGAGCTACTAGAGCTTTTAATTACGCTGAAGATGCTTACTTAAATTCTGATATCGCCCATAAAGATAAAGGTAGCAAAGCTAGTAACGCAAGACAACTTGCAGCATTAATGATGTATAAAGCTACTGGAGATACGCAATATCATACTATCTTTAGGTCAATCAATAAAGACAGAAACTACTATGCAAGCTATGTTTACGCACAAATGTCAAAAAATGGCTATCCAGAAATTGACTTAACTTGGCAAGATAAACTTAAGACTCGTCTTATCCAAATCGCTGATAAACACCTTCAATACTCTATAGAGAACCCATACGATACTATCGACATACCGAAGAACGGTCAAAACTGGGGCTATGACACATATATAACCACAACCTGGGGAGACTATTTAATGATGGTACACCAAATCACTGGTGATGATAAATATTTAAATGCTCTTGGTGCGAGTCTTCACTTTGCATTAGGAATGAACCCTGATAATTTATCTCTAATAACCGGAATGGTAAAAGATAAGTTAGCTTATGATGAACCAGATGATACACTTCATGCAGATACACTAAGAAACCAAAGAGCAACTCCTGATGGTATTACCCTCTATGGTTTTTATGAAGCACCTTGGTTTGCGTGGAATTCTATTAACCAGAAAACAGGAAATATAATTTTCAATACTAATACTAAAAATCTAGTATTCCCTGCATTAGAAGCATTTTCAGATTTACACAACATGGTTCCAATGACAGAGTATACTACTCACCAAACCATAGAAGATCAAATCTTAGCCTTTGGTTATATGGCTTCACAGAGTCCAAACCCTGTTTCAGATATAGATAGCTTACTGAGAAACTCAAATGATAATAGCAATGGCGATCAGAATGACGACCCTGTAGTTGTTGATGATGAGCAGGATACAGAAGTAAATCCTGAAGGAATCAATCTATCACTAGTAGATGCAGAGAGTGATACTTTAGTTAATGATTACATTAATGTTCCAAGTAAAGTAAGTATTAACATCGCAGAGCTTGGCTTTAATTCTCTAAGCTTTGTCGTTGACTCTAACATAGACACTATTACTAGTGTTAAGTTTAGTTCTGACATAGGCACTAGAAGCGAAGGTGCAGCACCTTATGCTTGGTTTGGGGACTTTGCTGGTGACTATACAGGTAAAGAATTCAATGCTGGAGTCTATAACTTAGAAGTTGAACTTTTCGGGACGAATCAAGAATTACTAGCGTCTAAAAACTATGAAATTACAATTCTTGATGAAGATCTAATAATAGAAGATCCTGTTAATGAAGAGTTATTCACTGTTTCATTAATTGATGCTGTAAGTAAAAATGTCATCAGTGGTTTTGAAACAATTTCAGATACTATAACTATTAATTTAGCGAATATAACAAATCAAAGCTTTGGCTTTAAAGCAAATTTAAACACTGCAAATCCAGACTCTGGTTCAGTTAAAGGATTTAAATACACTTCCACTACGATTAAAGATACTATCAATCCTAACTTTGGTATTATTGGTGATACTGCTATGAGCTTTTCTATTGCAGCTTATGACAATCTAGAAGCTTCAGGAGAATCGATATTAGAAAAATTTATTAATGTTAATTTCATTAACTCAACCCCTGACTCAGGTAATGATTCTAGCGGCAACACAGACGGCAACTCTAATAGTAACGATGGTACAGGTGGCAATTCAGATGACCAAAATTCAGATGACAATAATACTGGAAATGAAACGATTGTTCTAAGTGAAGCAGAAATCTTTGGAGCATTTAATGTTGATAAAGACTTAATGTCATTCCACCATGATTTTGCACCAGATAGAGATGATGGTCATGCCATCGTAGCTAACAAAGTGCTAGCAGATAGATATCAACTAAATCATATTTTTGTTGGTGCTGCCACTGGTATTAATGAAGACAGATACAACCCTAAAAGCACAGCATATATAAATAGTGTGCTTGGTGAAGCTAACTGGATTAACTACCTAGCAAATAAAACTCAAGCAGCTTCAGAAGTCGGTTCCAAATGGATAGAGACTATTAAAGCAGGTGGTAGGGTTTTTGTCGCGGAAGGTGGTCAATCTGACCTTAGTTTAAAAGCAGCAGAGTATGTTAATGCTCAGGGCTATGACACTAGAAATATATACATAGTTCAGCACAGTAGAGGCTTTAACACTAAAAACACAAGCCCTGGGATTTATGAAGCTTTAGAAGCCTTAGGTGTAGGGCATTTCTATATCGCTGATGGTAACAAACTCGATAACGGTACTGCTGACTTATCATATAACAACGCAGAAGAAACTAACACTTTTAGAGCGATAGCTGCGCAGTCTAAATTTGCAAGTGACTGGGAAAAAGCATGGAATTTCTATGATTTAGGTAAAGTTGATTTCTCTGACACTGTTGAAGTACTTCATATCCTAGGAGTAGGTTTAGATAAGGTAAATAATATTGTTGACTTTGCTAATTACTTCTTAAAAGAAAATACAAACCCACCAACTGATGATAATAACGACCAACCAACAGATAATGATGGTGATCAAACTAGTGATGACAACACAAGTAATGAATTAATTACTCTTAGTTTAATTGATGCTGATAAAAATGAACTTGTTTCCAGTTATGAGGACCTCGGCAACTCTAGTGATTTAAACTTAAATGCACTTGCACTTAATAAGATTAATTTCGTTACAAACATTGATTCTTCTTTACTAGAGCAAGTCAAGCTTATAGAATTCAAGGCAACTGACTTAAACAGAAAAGAAAGGGGAGCGCCATACACTTGGTTTGGGGATTCAAATGGAAATTACTACAGTAAAGACCTTAATCCTGGAACGTATAACTTAACTGTAAATGTAGTTTCAAATTCAGATGAAATCATAGCTTCAAGAGCGTTTACTATAAACATATTAAGTTCAAACAGTGATCCAGTTGATAACAACGATGACAATCCTATTGATGATGACCCAGTTGACACAGGAGATACAAATGAACCAAGTGGTGAAAGAATTGTATTGCACGCTAAAACACCACAGAATAAATTTGGTGACCCTGTCGGTCCTGAAGCGAGGTTAGCAGACTCTGAGGGAAATAAAGCTGCACAAAATCAGCAGTTTGACCTCAAAACAGGAACATTTAAACTTGCAGTAGATGATGTATTCTGGGGTGATATTCAGATACAAGGGATAGCAGCTACAGGTGAAAGAGCTATTATAAAGTCTACACACGATTTGATTGGTATTAAAAGCTTCAGCTACAACCCTGAACACTATGGACCAGATCCATTTATAAGCCCTAAAGGTACTGGAGGAAGCAGCTTTGACAACTATATTAATAACTTTGGTAGTACCTATACTAAAGAGAGTGAGACCTTACAATTAAACTTTCCATATAAAGTAAAAGAAGTAGATTTAATCGTAGTCAAATTAGACGATGGTGAAACACTTGTATGGAAAGGTTATGACAAAAGTGGAAAGCTTCTTGACTCAGGTTCATTATCAAATAGTGACGGAGAAAAAATTCCACATATAGATTCACAAAACAACTTCGGGGAAGACAGAACTCATAAAATCAAAATTAATTCTGCTCAAAACTTTGAAAGAGTTGAACTAGAAGCTGGAGCTAATTCTGACTATGCACTTACAGGAATTGAATATACAAAGTAGAGGATAAAACATGTTAAAAAAGATTTCGATCACTATTTTAAGTTTCATGTTAATTATGCTTACTGCATCACCACTAAAAGCAGAAGCGCATTCATGCTCAGACGAGATGAGTATACATCAACACGAAAATCCTGCAATTCATGAACACATGAGTATCTTTAACAACCTTGTCTCATGTTCTCAGGCAACCGTTACTGCCATAAAAAATGGTAATTGGTTTGATCCAAGTATTTGGGATTCAAACAAAGTGCCAGAAACTAGCTCACACGTATTAATTCCTAAAGATATAGACGTTAGCTATGGAGGAGTGAGTGAGTCTAGACTTGCAACGATAAGAGTAGATGGTAATCTAAATTTTGCACCAGATAAAGATTCTAAAATAATGGTCGAAACGATAGTTACTTCACCAGGCTCCAATCTCGTAATTGGTAGTATAAATAATCCAATCTCAGCTGATAAAAAAGTGGAAATCATATTCCTTGACAATGGTGTAATCGATCTAAATAAAGATCCTGAACAATTAGGTAGAGGTTTAATTGCTCACGGTAATACAATCATTAATGGTCAAGAAAAAACTGTTTTTCTAAAACTAAAAGAAGACGCTCTTCAAGGTGATTCTAAAATCATCCTCTCTAAAAAACCAAAGAGCTGGAACATTGGTGATAGATTAGTCCTTTCTGCAACAAGCTTTGAGAGTGATAAAGGTAAAGGTTTCTTTGATAGAAGAAAAAGCCAAGATGAAGTGTTACATCTAACTGGAATAAATAAAATTAATGAAGAAACTTTTGAAATACTTATAGATAAAGCTCTTGAATATAATCACGTGGGACTAAAAAAAGAGCATAAAGCTTATTTAGCAAACTACAGTAGAAATATAATATTCAAAACTGAACTAAAAGATAGCTTTGGTTCATATGATGAGCTACCAGCTCATAGAAGAGCACATGTCATGTTTATGCATGGCAAGAATGTTGATATTAGATATGCAGAGTTCTTTGAATTAGGGAGAACAGACAAATCTATTAAAATGGGTAAGTCTGAGTCCATCGATAATAATTTTATTGGTAGATATCCTTTTCACTTCCATAGACTTGGAGTAGGCGTAGACAGTAAACCAGCTATAGCACTCGGGAACGCAGTATGGGGTTCACCAGGCTTTGCTTATGTGCATCATGATTCATATGCAATAATGGCTGACAACGCTGCTTACAATATATTTGGAACAGCATTTGTTGCAGAATCTGGTAATGAAACAGGTTTATGGCAAGACAACATCTCAATCAAAACTATTGGTTTTCGAAACAGAGCTGAAGGTCACCCGAAAGAAGCTCCTGGAACTTTTGATATTGGTAGAGGTGGTATAGGTTATTGGTTCCAAAGCAGACTTGTCTATAGTTTCCATAACATTGCGGTAAGCAACCTTGGTTGGGGCTTTGTATACTTCCATAGACCAACTGCAAATACATTACATGTAGATTATCAAGATTTAGATACACCTGAAATTGGGAGATATAAATTCAATGATCTTCAGCAATATCAAAAACAAGTCCATATAGACTCTCCTAACATTCAAGGTTTTGAGAAATTTAATGAAGCTATAGCTTCTGATGTTGGGCTTGAGGTTATTAAAAATCACCCCGAGCAGCACCATGACAAAAGAACTATATTAAAAGAATTCACTGCATGGAATGTAAACATAGGTGTTCATTTAGATTACACTGGGCATTATATACTCGATGATATTAAAGTATATGGTCACCCAGATACAAAAAAAGCCAAGTGGAGATCTGAGGGAATCGTTCTCTCTGCAAGACTTATAGATATAGTCCTCAAAAACTCTCACATAGAGAATTTTCAAAAAGCTGTCAAAGTAAGTCTTAGATCAGGCTTTGACTTCAAGGACACAATCATCTTACTTGACGTTGAGACAGTGAATAATACAGTAAAAATAGATAGCAATCTTTCCGCTTCAAGTATTTTAGATACTAGCTTATCTCAGTTCCCAGAAAAAGATGTGAAATTACAAGTCTCAAATCAATCTGATTTAAACTTAGATAACAGTATAAATATTGTTGCAAATAAACAAGATAGCTTTGGTGAATACAAACTTTATGGTTTCCCAGCGGAATCTGCGACATTCAGAAATGTATTTGAAGCAAACTTCACCGAATTAAAAAGAAAAGCTTACTACACTCTTCCAAATGGTGACAAAGCTGTTATCTGGGATGAAATTATCTCAGATAGACTCACTGGAGAAGTTCAAAGATATGAACTAATAACTAAATTAAGTGGCAATCCTGAAGCAGAGGCTCAAGATGGCGGTACTCTTGATGCAAAACAGATTGATGGAGTTTGGGTACTTGATAACCATGCACCTTACGCAACGAGAGATTTCATCACCGTAGCTGATGGAGAGAAGCTCAACAACCTTCAAGATTTAATACTTGCTAATGATAAGGATTATGAAAATGACAGCCTTGAACTTTATTCAATTGAAGATCCAGAGTATGGCGAAATAGTTAGAGAAGTTGATGGCTCTTATAGCTATAAAGCACCTGAAAACTTTAATGGAGTTGATTATTTTCATTACACTATCAATGATGGTAAACATGCATCTACAGCAGAGCTTAGATCCAAAGGTCTTGTAAGGATATGGGTAGATTCATATTTCTCTGAAAATACTAATGATGACTCAGTATCTGATGATGGTAATGTAGAAGACGACAGTGACACCAATGTAGGAACAAATACGATTAGTCTTTCTTTAGTAGATGCTGAAACTGATTCAGTAATTGAAAGTTACGGCAATTCAGCTACAGAGATTAAAATCAATTTAGCTGAGTTTAATTCTAGTTCTTTTAACTTTATAGCTGAAACTAATTCTAGTGAAAATATAAGTAGCGTAAAATTCACTTCTTCACTAGGGAATAAAACAGAAAGAGCCGCACCATATGCGTTATTTGGTGATTCATCTGGAGATTATCAAGGTAAAGAGTTAAGTACTGGAACCTATGATCTTAAAGTAGAAGTCTTCAATGGAACAAATATTTTAGCTTCAAAGAGCTATCTAATTATTATTGAAGATGAGACTAATGATTCAGATGGAGTGGTGAATGAACCACAAGAAATTTTCACAGTATCAATTAAAGATGTCATAACTCAAAATATATTAGCTGGCTACGAAGCTATTGAGGAGACAGTCGTTCTAGACTTAGATATACTCCAGGATAAAAAGTTAAACTTCACAACTAATGTTAATTCAGATTCTGTAAAAGCTGTTAAATATACTTCAAGCTCTGTAAAAACACCAGATGAAGCAATATTTGGGATAATAGACGGAAATCCACTTAACTTTAACATTTCAGTTTTTAATAACGCTGAAGCCTCAGGTGAACCACTGGCTGAAAAGGATTTCAATATTATTTTTGAAACTAACACAGAAGAACCAGTATTAGAGGAACCAGAAGTCATTGAAGATGAACTACCTGAATTAATTACACTAAGCTTAGTTAATGCAGAAACAAACACGGTCGTAAGTAACTATGATGATCTTCAAAGTGAATCTATAATTGACTTAGATTTAATAAGTCTAAACAAGGTAAACTTTATTGCTAATGTTGATTCTTCTATATTGGACCAAGTTAAACTTGTTGAATTTAAAGCAAGCGGTCTTAATAGAAATGAACGTGGAGCACCATATACTTGGTTTGGAGATAATAATGGTAATTTCTTTAGTAAAGATCTTAGTCCTGGAGTTTATAACTTAACAGTGAACGTTATATCTAAATCTGATGAATTAATCAGTTCTAGAGTGTTTAATATAGAAATTAAATGAATCAGATAAAAGAAGAAAAAATTTAAAGTAAGTATTTCGGTTCTTTCTTTGCATGGTTTAGCATTAAGTTATACAAGGCTCTATAGTTATCTTCAAAGCTTTTACTATTTAGCTTATGTTCTTTTCTCTTGTCATTAACAGGACTTGAAAACCGCTTATAAGAATCGAGAAGGAAATCAATTCTTCGCTTACCTTGATTCTTATCTATTAACCCTTGATTCATATGCTGATTTTCATTCAAGGCTTTCAGTTCTGGCTTATATAAAATCCACTTAGTATCGCCTTTATGCGAAATGATATCTGCTATACCTAGCATCAAGGCAGGCTTTAAAATATTTTTATCAGTAGAAATAACTGATTGAATTTTAGCTAATCCTTGATCATTCAAATGATCAAGCCAGCTAGTTCTTCCAGTCATAATTTCCTTAGCTGTAAGAATTTTCACAATATCTATTTTTCTTTCTTTTGAAAATCCATTAGCTCCATCAACCCTATCTAGAAAATATTTTAAATAATCAAAACTATCCATTAGAGCTGCTTCTTTACTTAAGCCTTGAGCATTTAAATGAAAGAAATCACTGTTCTTTCCTAAATCATGAAAGAAAGCAGCTATATAAGAATTTTCTATAGTTTCAGAATCTAAATTCAAGCTTTGAATAATGCCATTTAAGCTTGGAGCTTCACTTTTCAATTCATTTATAAGGTTAGAGTCACCATTATTCATCAAGACTTGAAGATTAAGCATTACATTACGAGTGTGATCCATTAAATGCCATTTATGCATCTTGTTTTGTCCCAGACCTTCAAAGAGAAACTTATTTAACAAAGGTGGAATAAGATTAAAAATCTTACTATCTTCAATTCGCACATCATTGTAGTTTGCATAGCTCTTCAAACCTGGATTAGCAGAAAGTAATTGGAGCTTCTTATCATCACTCAAATTCTCAAGACTTGGCACTTTAGGGTAACGAAGATCTTCAACCTTTTGATTTTTCTGATAGATTTGCATGTTTTCAATAAGTTTAGAAACGATATTAAATTCTTTATTTAAAACTTCAGGTTTACTAATAATTTCCTTAAAAGTATTAACATCATCATTACTATAGAGAAGAGGGACAAAGGGTAAACTAGGGGTAGCTTTAGCATCACTAGATTTATAGTCAGGAAAAGAGTCCCGCATTATCACTGAATTAAAATACTCACTAGGTTTTACCAATAAGCTTGCAGCAAACCTTCGGCTGCTTGAGTCTCCATTTTCTAAAAGAGGAAATTCAAAACCACCAATATTTTGATTAAAATATCTATTAAGATTATCCTCAGCAGAGTCTTTTACTTTATTAATTAGTCTATCTCCTCCTTTAGGAGAAGCTGCTATAACTTTCAAAAGTCAGAACACCTTTAAAGAAGCGCCACTTCTTCATCACTCATGAAGATACCTTCTTCAGTGAAAATCAAATTCTGCCATGGAGCAAACTCATCTTTAAAAGTCTGCCAGTGCTCTTCACCAAGTTCTATTTCTTCATCAGTAAGCAATGCTTGATCAAACCCTTTAATGATTTCATCTTTATCCATGTCAACACCGATGATTACAATCTCTTGTCTTCTATCCCCATAAGGTTCTTCCCATAGATCCATAACAGTTCTAACAATATCGGGATCAGTTGGCCAGTGTGTTTTAGGAGCAGCGTCCCACCAGTATCCAAGCATACGTGATTCACAAACAGCTCCAGACTGAGACCAGTAGCCTATCTTTTTCATTCTCGTTGCAAGCCAGAAGTAACCTTTAGAACGGATTACACCAGGCCAGTCACCATTAAACCATTTAAAGATTCTTTCTGGATGAAAAGGTCTTCTTGCTGTATAAGTAAAGTTAGTAACACCGTACTCATCAGCTTCTGATCTTTCTTCTTCATTTAAAGACTCCATCCACTCCTCATGCTCTTCAGCAATCTTAGGATCGTATAAACCTGTGTTAATAATGCTTGAAAGTGGTACATTGGCTTTCTTCGCTTCTATGATCATAGCTTTAGGGTTTAAAGCCTTAATCATTTTCCTTACTTGCAGTCTATCTTCCTCATCAATTAAATCCATTTTATTCATGATGACTACATTTGCAAACTCAATCTGTGAGATAAGTAAATCAACTATAGTTCTCTCATCATCAGAATCTCTTTCGATAGCTCTACTACTTAAAAAGTCTTCCGAGCCATAATCTTCTAAAAAGTTAAATGCATCTACTACAGTTACCATAGTGTCCAGTTTAGAGATTTGATCTAAGGCATAGCCTTCTTCATCCTCGAAGCTAAATGTTTCAGCGACAGGCATCGGCTCTGAGATACCAGTAGATTCGATTACTAAATAATCAAAAGTACCTTGATCAGCAAGCTTCTTAATTTCTATCAGTAAATCTTCTCTTAAAGTACAACAGATACAACCATTCGACATTTCAACTAACTTCTCATCAGTTCTACTTAAATTTGATTCTTGGTTAACAAGCCCAGCATCAATATTAACCTCACTCATATCGTTAACGATAACTGCAACCTTCATTCCTTCACGATTAGTAAGTATATGATTTAACAGCGTAGTTTTACCCGCACCTAGAAAACCCGACAAAACCGTCACTGGCAGTAGAGAGCGTTGATGAGCTACAACTTCTTCATTTTCGTCGGCGTCATGATCCTCATGTAATTCCATTACACTGCGGTCATTCCTTCTCCTCAGCTTCGAATTTGTACGCTCATCAACGCTCTCTTGTGTTTCATCATTTTTTTCCATACTCATAATTTTTAAAACTCCTAAACTAAATATTTAAATAAACTCTCTTTAGTGCTGAAGAAAAAAGATCACTAAATTAACAGCGTATAAACCAGCTGCAAAGAATGTAAGCTTCTTAGAGAAGTTATCAGCTTGGTTTGTAGAACATTCACTATCATCACAACAAGCATCAGCAAAAGTCTGGACAAATATTGTAAACAATAAAATTAATCCAGAAAGAAGCATAACCTTATCTTCAATAGCTTCAAACCACGGAATCTCAAAAGCTGAACCTGACACACCCGCTAGAGCTCCTAAACTAGAGATACTAAGCAAAAGGGGAATTCCACAACAGAAAATATGCATTCCACAACTCAGAATCACGAAGAACGGTGATAAAAACTTCATCATAATTACATTTCCTTTTTTATTAGCTCCAAAAATTCTCTTCGTTTAGCATCATCAACCTTAAAAAGGGCTTTAGTAGCGATAGTAGTAGTCTTGGTTCCAGTTTTATGCACCCCTCTAGTGGTCATACACTGATGAGCAGCACTTATAAGAACTATTACTCCTTTAGGTTTTAAATAATCATTAATCGCATCAGCAATCTGCTGAGTTAAGTTTTCTTGGCTCTGTAAACGCTTAGCGAAGACATCTACTAGGCGAGCAAGCTTGCTAATACCCACAATCTTTTTATTGGGGATATAAGCGATATGGGCTTCACCTATGATTGGAATCATATGATGTTCACAATGTGATTCAAGCCTGATATCTTTAACTAGAATCATTTCATCATCATTTTCTATATCTTCAAAAGTAGTATTTAAAACATCAGCAGCATCACTCTCATAACCCGAAAAGAAATCCTTATAGGTATTAATTACCCTTTTAGGCGTGTCTATAAGCGCTGGTCTCGATGGATCATCACCAATATAAGATATAAGAGTCTTTACAGCTTCGATAGCTTCCTCTTTACTAGGCTTAGCTTTTTCTTTCAATTCAGGATTTTGGAGGTTTTGCATAGAGCTTTCCATTAATATAATAACCCAAAAGTGATAATATTACATTAAGAATCTTTAAAAAGTTCTAAAGTATTCGAAAATATCTTTACACAATGCTATGATTTCAAATGTAATTTTGTAACAATTTGATGGCGGCGATATCTACTCAAGTTCAAAATCAGCCTCTTAGCCTTAATCAAGAGCTTAAAGAAAGAGCCTTGAGTATATATATTGACACCTTAAGTGGTTTAACCACCAAGCACCTTGAAGAGAGTCAAGATTTAAGAAATTTTGTAAAAGAATATCAAGATAAGTGGGGATTTCATCTTCATTTAAAGAATGGCATCGAACTTGATCCCTGTGATGGGCATCATGGACATGAAGAAGTAAAGCAAGAAAATGCTAGCCCTTGTGGAGATGAGACTTGTTGCCCTTCTGAAGTTAAAGCACTGCATGCTGAAGAGGAAGTTAATACCCAAACTAAACCAATAGCAGAAACTAAAAATTCACAAGAGACAAAAAAAGGTTTCCTTGAAACTGTCATTGATGGCATCTCAAATAACGACTCTATCCCTAAAGCTATAAAACCAATATTAATGAGAGGAAGCATTAATATGGCGAATATCTTTTTAGCTCAAGGCTTAAGCGCACCACTTCACCACATACACACGCCGACTGAAATCACGAGCACTTCAGCTGTAACCGGGATGCACTTGATGAACTATGGTGCTAAGAAATGGGAAAGCCTAGCGAAGAATCTTCTTACCATAGTGCCATTTGTTGCACTTCATAGAGTAGTTAAAGTTCCAAACTTTGTGATGAGATCTGCCTTGGGTTTTGCTATCAGCCTTACAGAGCAGCTATCTGGTGGTGATAAAGAAAAATCTACTATGGATAAATTTAAAGATGCTTTCAGTAAAGATGCCTCTAAATTTTTATTTAAAGTAGCTCAAATAGAAACTATGCTGAACACCGCTATCCCACTAGGGCAAAGCATAGCAAAAAACAT
Source organism: Candidatus Caenarcanales bacterium (assembly GCA_013216135.1). GTDB lineage: Bacteria > Cyanobacteriota > Vampirovibrionia > LMEP-6097 > LMEP-6097 > DT-14. The sequence goes on along the minus strand of JABSOS010000035.1, from coordinate 6,771 downwards.
TCCGAATAAAGCCCTTGCTTTTATTAGTCAGAGTTTAGCCATGGTGGGAGCTTTTACGATTATCCCTGAAATATTTAACTTCTTTAAACCACAGTCAGATAAACCTAGCAGACAAGATTTAGATAATACGGCACTTACAGCTGAATTATTAGAATGTCCTGTTTGTGGTGAGGCTCATGGAGCGGATGTTCACATGGCGGAGATTTCAGAAGGGATAAGTGCAGCTGGAGCATCAAATGCTAGTAATCATCATAATCTGCATTCGGTTATTCATGATCATGGAGGAGCGCTAGCATAATGTTTTTAGGCTTCATAAAAAATGTTCCTCTTATAAATTCACTATTCCCAGGTGAAACCAAAGAAGCACAAAACATAAAGAATGATCAAAGTGAGCAAAGCACAACAGACTTTAAGGTAATAGTACCAACTTCATTTAAACCGAGTGAGGTTCTTGCATTAGAAAACAAACTAGCTGAAATCTATGATGAAAAAAGCTTTTTAGTTAAAAGTGACCCTAAAGCAAAAAAAATCAAACTCATATTAAAACCAGTGAAATCGAAGGAAGGCAAACCTAGTCTAGTCCTTGAGTTTAACAACGCTACAGAACTATTAAAAGAATTAAGAGCAAATAAAGGAAACAGTTTCCAAGAACAAATCTTAGAGAAACAGAGAAACCAAATTAAAGATCTAAGTTCCATAGAAAATAAAGCAGCTTCTCACCAAAAACTAGAAGCCTTGGGTATTCACATCTGCCCTCCTGGCTGTGAACATGAAGAAGTAATATCTAAGAATGAAAGTGAGAAAGGAACAGATCTACTTTATGAAAGTTTAAGCAGCTTTGAGACATCACCTCCAATAGTGAGAAAAACAAATCAAAGTATTTCTCCAAATACAATCCTAAATCAAGCTTTACAAAAATTAAAAGAGGCACAAACTTTTGAAGAGATGGAGCAAAGTATAGATAAACTATTTAATAATAGTGAATTAGAGCTTGAAGAACAAAAAAAAATTATTGAAGAAGTTCTAAAAGATGATAAGTCTAAGAATTTATTTGAAAAGTTTTTTCAAGAAACATTAAACCTTTCTTTAAAGCAGCAATCAGAGAACCAAGAAAAAAATCCAATACTAGCAAAAATAATCAATTCAATATTAAATAATAAATCACAGAACCCAAGCCAAGTAATAAGTCAAGAACTTCTTCCTTTCATATGGAAAAAAGCAAAAGACATGATATTGAATAAATTCAATACTGAAAATTCAGTATCCAATAAAATTGATGAACTCCTTAATTACCTTGAAAGTGTTGGTAAAGAAAATGAAGCTATGCATGAGAAGCTATCTGAAGGTAGCGGCTTTAAGACTTTAAGTTTAGTTGATTCAAACCTAGGGTATGAAAAACCTGAAAATATTTGTCTAGATATCGTTACAAAAGAAAATAATGTATTTAAAGTTGAAAGGTATAAATTACTAGACTATTTAAAAAATTCAGAAACTTTACCATTTGCAATTTCAGAGCTGAAGCCCCATGAAGTCCATGGTTTTATGCATGATAACAAAAGAGGCTTCGAAACTTCAAAGATATTTTTAACTGACTTGAAAAATAAAATATCACCTAAACCTGCAAATGAAATAAAGTTTAATAAACCAAATAAAACTAAAAATGAAAGACCTATAGGTTTCAAAATATTAAAAGAAACCCTTCTTCAGCAATTAGCTAAAATCAAAGATTTATTTACTAAATTAAATAATGACTCAGAAGCTAAAAAATCACCATTTCAAGCAAATAATCCATTTGGTAAAGTTGGGTCTTTATCATCTAGATTATTATCATCAACTCCACTGGACAAAAGCCTCCAAGACTCTAACTGGATTACTAAGCTTAACATAGAAAAATCACTTAAACTCTTCCTTCAGACCTTCTCTGAACCTAATGATAGAAAGTACACTCTGATTGACAATCAAATTTTAATTAATGAGTTAGAAGCTAAGGATAAGACTATCTTCAAAAAGATAAAGGCTGAAATACCTCAATATTTTTCTGATCGTCTTCATGAAATTTTCCATACAACTTCACAACTAAAACAAAATAACCTAAAGGAGTTTGATAAAGCATCACTCAGAAAAGAATATGCAAAAAAAAGAATTGATCTTGCCCAAAGATCTAATACCCTATTAAGCAATTTTAATTTTGAGACAGAAAAATTACCCCCTAATATTAAATCTTCACTTGAACAAAGTTCAAAAGAAGCTCTTGATTTTGCTAGAGACTTAGCATCAAAACCTGAATTTAAAAATACCTATGAAAGTAACAATGGTCAGAAAAAAGCGATTGAAATCAATCAAGTTGGTGGATATTCCCCTAACGGTGAATTTAAAAGCTATGCACTTACTGGAGAAAAAACGATTCTCCCAGATGATTATTTAAATAATGTCGAAGCTCAGTCTGAATTCAGAAACTCTAAAGAAAAGCAATATAAAGAAATTTTAGATGCAATACCTGAAGAATATGATAGAGAAAATTTGTTTAAAGATGAAGTTGCAAGAGAGATTAATAGTCCAACAGCTATAGAAACACCATCAACTGAAAACAATACTCAAATAGATGATAGTTCATCAGAGAAACCAGGTATAGAAGATGATCCAACTCCAGAACCACCAAACTCTGAAAGAACCGAAGAACGAGAAGAAGAAAAGCAAGACTAAACCAATTCATAAGAAAACCCTGATACTATAAAAAAGAGGAACAAATGACAACAAAAACAAAAGCCAAGACAGAAACCTTCCTTGAAAAAGCTATTAAAAAGCTTAAAGATAATGACTTTAAACAAACAAAGTCAAGAATTGACATTCTTAACGTTTTATCAGAGCACGATGAAGCTTTATCTCCATATCAAATCCAAGACTTGTTAAAAGAAAAAGGGAAAAGTTATTCAGCGATAACTATTTATAGAGTTTTAGAAACCTTCATGAACATAAATATAATTCATAAAGTTCATAGTATTAATGGTTATATGAAATGTGGTCATGAACACGATCATGCACATACTTTACTTGTTTGTAAAGGCTGTCATAATGTCATAGCCATAGAAAGAGAAGAGAAAAACACTAAAAAAGTTAAAGGGTTTAAAGTAGAACAAATCGTAGATGAAGTAGTTGGACTTTGTGATACTTGTAATGAAGAAGATTAATTCTCTAAAGCATTCTGTCTTTCAAGTTCTTCAACATCTCTTCTCGCATCGTACATAATTTTTAACGCCACACTTATAGTTAAAGCACCTGCACCTAAAACCATAAAAATTTGATCCCATTCTATATTTTCAAACATAGTTTTTCTCCTTTTTAATCAAACCATGTGCATAACCAATTATTTGATTCGCGACATATAAACAAAACAGTGAAACTAAGAGCTGGAAGAATTTTAATAGGCTGAACTTCAACTCAAAACCACAAAGATATATTAACATGTTATTTCCAAATGGTATAGTCAGCCCTAATGCAAGTGCCCTCAACGTTTCCACTTTAAATTTAATTAAGTTAGATGACTGCTTCACTTAATTAATTGTCGCCTAAAACTAAGCTATTTCAAAAAATCTTCGTCAATCACTTCATTTGTAATAAAATCAAATATTATATGTTATTAGTAAAGATTTAATTCTCCAAAGAATCCTGCCTATCTAGTTCTTCAACTTCTCTTTTTGCATCAAACATAACTTTTAACCCTACACTGATTAAAATAGCTCCTGAAAATAAAACTGAATAAAAATGATTCCAATTAACATCATCAAACATTAGCTTTCACTCCTTTCTTTTTTTAGTAAATTTACTACATATCCTAAAGTTTGATTACCGATATACAAACATAACAGTGAAACCAAAAGCTGAGAAAAACTAGTGAGACTATATTCAGCTTCACCGCCACAAAGATATATTAACATGTTATTCCCGAATGGTATAGTTAGCCCTAAGCCAATTGCTCTAAGGGTTTCAGCTTTAAATTTAATTACAGAACCATCCCCAAAGCAAACTCAAGCTCCTGCACGGCAAGCCACATATTAAGCTTCGCCTTCAAATACTCTTCCTGAAAGGATAAGTCAACAGCACTCAAATCAAGCAACTTGCTTAACCTAGCTAATTGCTTATCACGAGCCTTAAAATTAAAAATTGCTTTCTCTATCTCAAAGCCAATGTGTGACCTTAAACTATCCTTTTCTAACTTCACGAGATCAAGTTGCGCTTCTGCTTTCTTTATCTCTCCTTGCTTCCTATCAAAGATAGGAATTTCAAAACCACCACCTAAATACATCCCCCAGAAAGGATCTCCTAAACTAAGATGAGAAACACCAGTCTCCAAAACCAGATCAGGAATACGCTGAGCTTTATAACTTTTTATAAGTGAGCTTTGAATCCCTTGCTCATGCCCAAGTATCAAAGTATCAAAACGCTTATCGATAATAGTTTCAAGCGAATTAATCTCACTTAGTTTTTGATGATATGTTGAGACAACATCTTGAAGATCATCTTCCAGATTCAAATTTTGATCTATATCTACATTCAATAACTCTTTCAAACTCAAGTTCACAGAATTAAGAGTAATCTCATATTCATCGATCAAATTAGCATTGACTAAAAGCTCTATTTGATCCCCATTCTCTTTTCCAGAATCACCTTGAAGCTTCTCTTGCTTATCTTTAAAGAGTTCTACTAACTCTTTAGATACTAAACTTTTCGAGTAAAGCCCTCTAAGCTCAATTTGAGTCTGCCAGACCTCCTTTTCAATCTCAAGCTTAGTTTTTTCAATTTCCTTTTTGGCAAGCTCTTTTCTATAGAATCTTTTCTTCCCTATCTCTATCGGCAAAGCAATTTGCACTGGCTGGATAGCACCACCTCTCACTAATTCATGTGCAGAAGCAAGACTAGGGTTAGGACGATATTTAGCTATAATCATTTCAGCTTCAGCTACAGGAAGCAAAGCAAGTTTCGCTTTAAGGCTTTTATTATTCGTAATAGCAAGCTTCACAGCCTCTTCATAGGTGAGTGTATAAGCTGGATGATTAAATAAACTCCAAAGTAAAAAGAATAAAGCTAGATATACGCTTTGCACTTAAAAGTACACCTAAAAATAACAAAACCAGCCTGTTATATTATTCTCTTTTTAAGTAAAGCTTTGATTAAGGAGTAAGTACATATTGAGCTTGCGAATATTTAAGATAATCTAACCCATATTGATCTACAATTAAAACTATGAAGATCGCATTATTTAGTATTAAAAGCTACGATGAAGACTTTTTTAAAAAAGCGAATAAAGATTTTGGCTTTGAGCTTAGCTTCTTCGAGACGAAGTTGAGTATAAACACCACTGAACTTGCAAAAGGACACGATGCTATATGTGCATTTGTAAATGATGATTTAAGCTCTGAAGTTCTTACTGCAATTAGTGATTTAGGTATTAAGTTGATTTTAATGCGCTGCGCTGGCTTTAATAATATTGACCTTAAAAGGGCTAAAGAATTAGGTATCACTATCATGAGAGTGCCTGAGTACTCACCTTATGCAGTGGCAGAGCACACTTTAGGCATGATTTTAAACTTAAGTAGAAAGTTCCATAAAGCCTATAATAGAACAAGAGAAGGGAATTTTTCACTTAATGGCTTAATGGGCTTTGAACTTAGTAAGAAAACCATAGGGCTTATAGGTACTGGTAAAATCGCTCAAGTATTAATCAAAATCCTAAATGGCTTTGGCGCTAGAGTAATCGCTTTTGATCCATACCCTCTAGCAGATAAAGGAAATCTAGACTTTGAATACACTAGCTTAGAAGAACTCTATCAAAGCGCAGACATAATAAGCATGCACTGCCCGCTTAACGATAAAACATTCCACATGATTAATTCAGAGACTATAAGCCAGATGAAAGATGGAGTAATTATAGTTAATACCAGCAGGGGTGGCTTACTCTACACGAAAGATTTAATCCGAGGCTTAAAGACTAAGAAAATAGCTGGACTTGCAATAGATGTCTACGAAGAAGAAGCTGATATCTTCTTTGAAGATAAATCCACAAGTATTATTGAAGACGATTCTCTGATGCGCCTACTTAGCTTTCCAAATGTATTAGTAACTGGACATCAAGCTTTCTTTACAGATGTAGCTATGAATAATATCGTCGAAACTACTCTCAATAATGCAAAGAGTTACTTCAGCGAAAAATTACTTGATAGAAACTTAGTCTCAGCTTAATTACTACTATCTTCTAGCAGCAACTAAGTCTTTAATATTTCTACCTAAATCTTTAGACTTAGACTTTAAAGTATTGAAAGCATCGTTAAGCTTCTGGTCTTGCTTAACAGTCTTAATTAAAGTAGAACACTTTTCAGTAAGGTCTTTAGACTTAACCCTAATATCTTTTAAAGTAGACTCTGCTTTTGTTAAAAGCTTCTCAAATTTAGACGACTGTCTTCTTTTAGAAACTAATTTAGTAATATAATAAATAGCACTAATAGCGGAAATTGCTAATAAAACAATCCCTATAATATTCTTAGTGTCTTCTGAAATATTTAATTCTTCAGCTAATGTTTTCTCTTTCTCAGCAACGATCATGGCAACTCCTAAATCTTTTTCAAAACAAGCTTTAAGCTTAATTACAATATACCACCATAGAAAAATTAACAACATTTACTAAGTTAAAATTTGCCCTATTTCTTCAGAAACCCACCAACGAGAATATTCGACCAGATGTTTAACTCTTACATATGACAGTTCCTTTTGTGTACA
>JABSOS010000034.1 GCA_013216135.1 Candidatus Caenarcanales bacterium | reverse complement strand
TAAAGCTGCTTCTAGTAATCAATATCTACAAGATATTCTTTTCCAAAATAACTAAGCAGACTTTGCGGTTGCCCTGAACCCAAACATGATAGGTAAAGATAAATACAATTTGGGAGGTTGTTATCATATGAATATAAATATAGATACATTAAGTAGCTTCGATGCTAATAATGACGGTAGACTAAGTCAGCGTGAGAGAGACATGTATGATGCACATGCAGAACAGGAAAATCTAACCTCCCTAAAAGATAGTATTAATGGAATTCAAAATAGCTTAGATCTAAGAGTAGTTGACCAATTTGACTTAGATGGTGATGGGATCTTAGGCAATTCTGAAAATACTCTTTTAAATAGTTTTAATGAAAGTGGTGTAATGAGTGGTTCTTACTTTGGTGGAAATGAATTCGTTAAAACAGGTTTTTCAGAAGATTCAAATAGTTTTTCAGAAGCTAATGCATGGGGTGTTATGAATGTTGAGAATGGTTTAGTAACAGGTGGAACTGATATAAATGGTGTTGGTTACATAGTAACGAATAATGAAGATAATAATAACTATACACAAATCAGTGATAATGGCGCCATAAACAATGTAGAAAATGGTTTAGTTGTCAGTGGTAAGCATGCAGATGGCAGTGAATTTACCAGAACCAATATATCTGCGGATAATTTAAACTATACAGAAACTCAAGATTGGGGAAGTATGAATGTCGAAAATGGCTTAGTAACAGGTGGGACTCATAATAATGGAGCAAACTTCACTAGAACATACTCTGAGGACTATTCTACTTTTACAGATACATATGAAGATGGCAGTCAATTCACTTACCCTCATGAGAATAACTATAAAAGTCAAGAAGAAATAATGGCAAATGGAATATCACAATTAGTTAGTGATTTTATCGCTAAAGAAAGTGAATCACCGACGGTTAATTCTCCAGTAAATAATAGTTCAAATGTCACGAATAATAATGGTACTAATATTACTAGTGATAAAGACCCTGATCTATTAGCAAGTCAAATATTAATTCTATCTGTTGTAGAAGGTGGACAAGCAGAAGAAACTCGTGCAGAGTTACTTTCAGAATTAGTAACACTCGCTGGAGGAGATGGTACCAGGCGATCACCTTCTTTAGCACCCACTGGAATTTCAAATGATACTGATGCTGGAGCTATAGCAAATCAAATAGAAGCTTTAGCAGGAAATGAAACAGAATTAGGTAACGCTACTCGTGAAGATTTACTTAACGAATTAATTGAAATGGCAGTCGAAAATGGTGCAGTTAATTCCTCTGATTCCCAGATGCTAGATTCCCATGAAGGATTAAGTTCGCTAAATGAAATTAATAAGAAAATAGCCGAAAATTTAGCTGGAGGTATTTCAGATGATGACTTAAACCTTGAGAGAATGGAGCTAATGAATGAGATATCAGGTGAAGATGAACTTGATACAAATGGAATAGTTGATGCATCAATAGGAAAAATAAGAAGCGCTTATTTTGTTGAATTATTTGAAGCTTCATTAGCTGAATTAGAGGGGCAGTTAAGTGAACATGTGTCTTCTGGAGAAGAACAAGATTCAGGGTTTATAATTAATATGACAACGCAAATAAGCTTGTCTCAAAACTTAATAAACTTTCATAGTGAAAATGAAGCTTACTATGATAAATTACTTAATTCATAGATACCTTATTTAAAATTTATTCTTCCTTTAAGCTTCAGATTCTGCTCACCATCACACTCTAAATCAAAGGCTTCACAATCAAAAGCTTTAGTTTCGGTATTAATATTCACTATAATACCCTTTTTAGTTCTTCTTGCTTTAGCCTTTTTAACATCAAAATTAAAAACTAAACTTCCCTCACTTTCAGAATCATTTTCAGTAAAAACAATTTCCGAAATTGTATCAGTTAAATCAACTTTAGTTCCTTTTGACTCATTTAAAAGTGAGCTTAAATTATCATTATTATTAATGTTAAGAAAATCAAATCTCACTATACCTTCTGAATCTGAGATTGATAAATCTACTGATTCTATATCATAACTCTGGTTCTTTATACTAATTCGGTCAAAAACTTTTGATTTTTTTCCCTGCACTCGAATTGAATTGATTCTTAAATTAGCATTTAAAGTTTCCGCTGATACAGCTTGTCCTATGATCAGGAAGAAAGACATCAATAAGTAAGTAATTTTTTTAGCCATAGAGATTTCATACCACTGATATAACGAAAATAACTCAGAGTAAATTTTTTAGAATCCATCAAAATAAAATCATATAATTATTAATAAAAAACAAATTAATATGTTGCAAAAAATCCAAGAGCACTTTTACCTAATAATCCTGTTCTGCATTTTCCTAGCGTATTTTCAGCTAGACTGGGTTATAAATTTAACTACTTACGTAAAGCTTATGCTTGCTTTTGTGATATTCCTTATGGGGATTACACTTGAATTTAATGACTTCAAAGAATGTCTAAAAAAACCTATCGTTCCTACTATTGGTATTAGTCTTCAATATTTATTAATGCCTCTTCTAGCCTTTCTTTTAGCAAAGATATTTTCATTAGACTCTAACTTTGCCATCGGCATGATTTTAGTAGGTTGCTCTCCTGGAGGTACAGTCTCAAACGTTTTCACTTATATCAGCAAAGCTGATCTATCTCTATCCGTGGTAATGACTTTCATTTCCACTCTAATAGCACCTTTGATGCTACCTATAAATATGTACTTATATGCAAAGCAGTGGATCGATATCGATATGTTTTCACTTTTCAAATCAAGTATTGAAATAGTTTTAATCCCACTTATTTTAGGAATGGTTATAAAAATCATTAATAATAAACTGAACATTAATCTTAAAAACTACGAAGATGCGATATCTGCCCTTGCAGTTCTAATAGTGTCTTTAATCATTCTTGTCATACTCTCAGCTGGTTTCCCTAAGTTAATAGTTATTGATAACTTAATTACAAACATCAGCAAAATTATTATCGCTGTTACCTTATTACATGGTTTAGGTTTATTTATTGCGTACCAATTGAGTCAACGATTTGGCGAAAAATCAGCAAGAACAGTAGGACTTGAAGTTGGTATGCAAAACTCAGGTCTCGCCTCAGTCCTTGCACAGCTTCACTTTTCACCGATCTCAGTTATACCAACTGTTATTTCAGGGGCACTACAATGCCTCTGCGGCTCTATATTGATTAATATTTGGCAGCAAAAGCCTGCAACGAATACAGAAAAAATGTAGTTTAAACTCCTGAACTCATTCTCCTTAAGTAAATTTTAGCTATGATAAATATATGAAAACTTTTAGTAAGATTTTATTACTAGCACTTTGTGCATTAAATATTACAGCAAGCAAAGCTGCACTATTACCAATACTCCCAGGTCCAGTAAATAAAGATAAAGTTACTATGAGTGAAACAAAAACCTTTCCAAAATTAAAATCAAAGAATCTAGAAGGTAAAGAATATTTACTTCCTAAAGAACTAGAGTCAGAGATTAGTATCTTAGTTTTAGCTTATAAAAGAGATCAGCAGAAAGATGTAGATGCATGGCTTACTGCGATAAAAGAAAATGAACTAGATATCTGTCCGGCAGTCACTAGCTATGAAGTACCAGTACTAAAACAATTAAATAGCTTCATCCGTTTTAATATAGATAACGGAATGCGCTATGGCATTAATGACAAAGCTAAAAGAGAACGTGTACTTAGTATTTATGTAGATAAAGACAGTTTCAATAAAGCTTTAGCTATTAACACAGAAAAAACTGTTCACACTCTAGTAATTAGAAAGAATGGTGAAATACTTTGGCAAAAGCCTGGTAATGTCAGTGAAGAAAAAATAGCTGAATTAAAAAACTTTCTAAAAAGTCTGGTAGATTAATATAAGCTATTATGTTCTTTAGATCATGATTTCTCGAATATTAATTATATTCATAGGTTTTTTTGTATTTAATTTAAGTACTCAAGTAAAAGCCCTTGCCGTTATTTTAGACTCAGAAAGTGAAAGTATTAACGCTAATGGCTTGAGGAATACTATGACCTTCTTTGATAGGCAGTTAGAAAGATTTATTATCATAACGAATGTTGGTAAAAACGCTGAACTTAGAGTTACCATAACCGACTTGGAACAAAAACCACTTAAAGCTTTTAGAGTACCTGATTCTTCAGATATAATTCCATATACGATCAGCGCTATTAATTATTACCCCAGTGTAAAAAGTGGTGATGAATATAAATCTGGAATACTTTTAATCCAAAGTTCACGTGGTAATCTTATAGTAAATATGAATAAACTAGACGCACGCTTCGTAGTTCTACATAATGATTACTATAATGGCTTAAACTACGACAAAATACCTGTAATAGAAACAGGTAGAGTCAAATTCTAAATTTAACCTCGGCTTAACCAAAAAATGATAATACTTTAAAGATCGATTTAAGGGGTTATAACATGTCTATAGACAATACTAATAACAGTACAAATTATCTAAGAGAGCTGTTAAATAATGACACTCCATTAAGAAGAGCAAGTCAGGAAGATTCTGGCTTAAACCAAGAAAATCTAGAGAATTTAAACTTAAGAGTCGCTAATTTAAAAGATGATATATCAGGAAATGATAGATTATTCACTGGTGCTGATAACGATATCATCGATGCAGGTTCAGGTGATGATCTAGTCAAAGCTAATAGTGGTAGTGATCTAGTTTTAGCTGGTTCTGGACATGATACAGTTTTTGCTGGTCATGGAAATGACATCCTATATGGTGAAGATGGTGACGACTGGTTAGTCGGAGCTGAAGGTGATGATTTTATCAATGGTGGTAATGGAGACGATTATATATCCGCTGGAAGCGGACAGGATTTTATCGTAGCTTCAGCTGGTCAAGATCTAGCTAGAGGTGGTAATGGAGTCGATAGCATTCTATTTAACGGAAGTGCTGATGATTTTGATTTCAGCCTTGATAGAAATGACAGGATAGTAATCACAGATGCTAATAATGCAGCTAATCAAACCACAACTGAGGATATAGAAAATTATATTTTCCTCGAAGCTGATGGTAATGAGGAAATCTTTACCAAACAAGAACTCGAAGACTTTATAAATATCTCTCCAGAAGAATTAGAACAAGAAGCAAAATTTAGAGAGAACTATCAAGAAGCTTTTGAGAATACATGGGACTTAAATGGTGACGGTAGCCTAGACACTACTGAAATGGCGCACTTCGGCTGGGATAAAGATGCTTGGGCTGAGCATGTAGCTAGACACGATGCTGATGGAGACAGCAAACTTAACTTTGAAGAAACTCTTGAATACTGGAAAGCATATGATGAAAATGGTGACGGTATCATGAATGCTAATGAAGCTAATAAAGCGCTCGCAGGTCAGTATGATGATCCTGTACCTGAAGAAGAAAAAACAGGTTATCAGGAAGATAAATTCATGGCTAGATACGGTGAGGATTTTGAAAATGTTTGGGATCTCAATGGAGACGGAAGTTTAGATACAGCAGAAGTTACGCACTTCGGTTGGGATGCAAATAACTGGCAAAAACATGTTGATCAGCATGATAGCTCAGGTGATGGCAAAATAAGTATGCAAGAATTAACTGGAGTTCTTAGAGACTTTGATAAAGATCAAGACGGTGTATTAAACGCTACAGAAATGCAAAATTATATCAATGGAAATTATGACGCTTAATTATCACCTCTAGAAAGTTCATTCCAGCTAGTACCATTAAAAATCACCTGAAGAGTATCTCCTTCACCAAAGCTTTCATTACTATCACCTTTAAGGTTCATCTCATTAATTTCAGGATTATCATTATTCAAAACTCTAATCCTAGCCTCAAAAAGTAAGGTTACAATCTGACCTCTTACTCCATTCGTAAGGCGATTTATCCTGTCAGCATTAGAATCTTTATTAGCTGGATTGCTGTCAGTTACTGTAATAAAGTTGATCCCAGAAACATCTATAGCAGTATCAGTACCCAAACCTTCAATATCAATCACAGAGTCTTTTACACTTATAGGCGTTAAGCTAGAAGAACTTACTAGAATGCCAGATCTTGGTAAAGTCAAATTAGTAGGACCAGAACTTAGAAGTGTTATGGGGTGATTACCTGAAAGAGAAAGAGAATTAGATCCATCTTCAAGCTTTCTTGCACTCGTGGATGTATCAGCATTTCCCGTTAATGAGCCGATGATATTTCCTGATAGAGTACCTGAGAATGAAAGATTTCCTGCGATACTTAAATCGCCTGCCACATTTATATCTTCAGCGACAGTTAGATTTTGTCCAGTAGCAATATCCCCTTTAAACGTAACAGTCTTGAAAGATTCTCCTACACTTGTCAATTTATTTAAAGTCGTAATATTCTCCTGAATAGGATTAGTAACTAATTTTGCAGCATCTGCAGTTGAAGCAAATGGCACAGCACCTATAATATCAGAACCAGAAACTATAGTAGGACCCGGTTCTCCTGGTTCTCCCTTCTCACCTTTTTCCCCCTGCTCACCTTTAGGACCTCTAGGACCTACAGCAAGCTCTGGGAAAATACCAGATTCAGTTCCTTCAGGAATAGTTACAGCTACAGAAAGATCAACTCTCGGATTTAAGGGTTTATTATTTACCAGTTGCAAATCTTCTTCACTTGATGCTTGCTCTAGTAAAACTCTTGTTAAACCTAATGCTGACTCTAAAGGAATCGACTCACCGCTTATCTTCAAAACTACACGAAACATTCTCCCAGCACTTTCTGGAAGAAAAGGCATGAGGAATTGTGCTTTTCTCTTACTCTTATTTATAAATGTTTCAAGTTCAAATTCTTGGTTATCAGCAGTTATTAACGATACCCGCAATGGATTTTTTTTCGACTCTAGTTTCGTATCTTTAGTGGCAGAGATTGTTACGAAATCTCCTGCATATAAAATCTCAGGTATAGATTTAGGGTTAACAGCAGCAAAAGATACATTGCTGAAAGAACAGCTAATTAACACAACTATAAAGAGAATAAACCTAGACACATTTATATTGTATAGCGAATACATTTATATGTAATAGCTAGATTATAAATGAAATATAATAAATAATATGAAAAAACAAATTATTTTAGCTCTTAGTTTAGCATTACTTAGCCAAACTCCAGCCTTTGCTAAAGGTAAAAGAAGGGAAATTTCAGGAAAAACAGTCGTAGGAAGTTTACTTTCACTAATAGTCTGGCCTGGCATCGGACAAGCAATGAATGATCAAAAAGGTGATAAAGTACTTACTCATGCAGTTGCGGGACTACTTCCTCCGTTTAGATTCTGGTCTGCATATGATGCATTATACGATCGTGACGGTGGCTACTGGGAAGGTAAAATTTAGAGCATTACGAAGCTTATATATTCACTCTTTTATCTATTCTGCAAATACAAAGCGATCCAGGATGAGATAATCGCTATAAATATTCCAGTATTTAAAATCTTTAAGTAGTTTAGTTCTACTTTAAAAGACTTTTCAATTCCATCTATTCTTCCGTCAAGCTTGACCTCAACAGTATCAATCTTAGAATCTAAATGATCAAATTTAGATTCAATCTTAGCGTCTAGCTTATGAATAGCTAAAGTAAAATCTTTAGTTAGATTCTGAATAATAATATCCATTTCTCTTTGGCTATATGGATGTTCTGTAGTCATATTATCTCCTTTATATACAAATCTAGTTAAGTTATAACTAAATAGTTCTAGATTTGATCATAAAGTATATTTATATTTTATAACGAAAGTTTCGGTTTTCACTACAATTAGGGAATTGAAAAAAAGTTTTCAATGGGAGACTTATTAGGGTCAAGTTCGCCACGATGTTTCTTATCTCTATAATTCATATTATATGGGGTTAATATAAAGCCTATGACACATAATGTAGTAAGAAAGAAACCAGAATAAACTTGTATTTGCTCCCAAAAATTTAATTCAGTCATTTTATATTTTTCCTTTTCAGAATATCCACAGATCTATTAATCATTATAAATCCAAAAAGAAAAAGTATAAGAGCTATAAATGCTTTTATGTTCAGGAAAAAGTTAATGAAGGAAATTTCATTTAGGGATCAGAATTCCGCAAAACTAACGATTCTGCAAATACAAAGCAATCCAAGATGAGATTATCGCTATAAATATTCCTGTATTTAAAATCTTTAAGTAGTTTAGTTCTACTTTAACTGAATCTATTCTTCCATTTAATGAAGTATCAAGGTGATCTATCCTTCCATCAAGCTTCACCTCAACGGTATCAATCTTAGAATCCAAATGATCAAATTTAGATTCAATCTTCGCATCTAACTTCTGAATCGCTAAAGTAAAATCTTTAGTCAGATTCTGAATAATAATATCCATCTCTCGCTGGCTGTATGGATGTTCTGTAGTCATCTTATCTCCTTTATATACAAACCTAGTTAAGTTATAACTAAAGCTCTAGATTTGATAATAAAGTATATTTATATTTTATAACAGAGATTACGGTTTTCACTGCATTTATGGAATTGAGAAGAAGTTTTCTAAGAAAGATTTATTAGGGTCTAACTGTCCTTTAGATTTTTTATCTCTATAATGCATATTAAAAGGCGTTAAACCGAAAGCCAATACGGCTAAGCCCATTAATACAACTACACAGAATTTCCAAATTTCAAAAAGCAAAGTTCCTTCACTTATATTCATTATTATCTCCCTACTTAAGTAATTCAACAGATCTATTTATCAGTATAAAACCAAAAATAAAAAAAATAAAGGAGAGTACTAATTCGATAGTAAAAATCAATTCATTTAAACTATACTCTCTTAAAAGTAGCTTAAGAACGGTAAGAGAAAGTGGAGTGCACAAAACAAATCCAAACTGCTTAAGACTTTCTGCTTTGAATTTATATGATTCAAGATCAATATTTTCCATAGCTATAATTATGAAAAATCAAAAAATGAAATTATAGGGGTCATTTTTCCTCAAAAGGAAACTAGCGATTCTAGAAATACAAATCTCACTAAGTCATAACTATAGATCTGATCAGAAAGTATAGTTTATATTTTATAGCGAAAGTTTCAATTACAGCTTTTTATGTTTATAGCAGTTTATTTAAAACAAAAATTAATAGCTTAAATTATATAAAGAAAAAAGGGACCCTTTGGGGTCCCTTTTTAACCAATTCTAATGTTTCAATTAGTTACCTTCAGCAACTCTTGAACCTCTTTTCGCAGAGATTAATTGAACAAATGAGATTGTCTTGTCAGATTCTGGATTATCAAACCTTACAACTCCTCTTCTATTTCTAGATAGATCAGCGTTGTTTACTACAGCAATAGTACCATCATTGAAAACTAATTCTAGATTTAGATCGTTAGGAAGTCTACCTCTTCTCTGTCTAAGAACAAATCTATCGTTCTTGTCAGTTCTAAGAGTTCTAAGGGCTCTAATCGAACCTCTTCTTGTCTTATCAGTTGTAGTTACATCAAGTGTAGTTGA
This sequence comes from Candidatus Caenarcanales bacterium, assembly GCA_013216135.1. GTDB lineage: Bacteria > Cyanobacteriota > Vampirovibrionia > LMEP-6097 > LMEP-6097 > DT-14. Next base: position 17,793 of record JABSOS010000034.1, on the reverse strand, counting down.
TACAGTTTCACCATCAACAGTTACAGCAAGTGTGTAAGTTTCTGTTGTAGATACTACCGCAGCGAATCTATCACCTAATTTTTCTACAGCCACACCGTTTACAGTTGCAGTAGTTTCAACATCAGCGAAAGTGAAGTTAGTTGTAGATGGAGCATCGAATAATACTACGATCTGACCTTCAACTAAGCTAGATGTTAATAGTGTAGGAACTGTACCAGCGAATACAGGATCTTCACCTGGCTCTGGATCTACAGGATTTGTATCAGCACAAGAACCTGAAGCAACTAATTCCTCAATACCTATAATTTGTGTAGCACTATTAGAATTAGGCAATTGCTGAATAGTAGCAGCTTGACCAGGTAAAGCTCTAACTACAGCTTGGAAAGTTCCATCAGCCAATACTGGAACAGTGATCGTATCTGTAACTTCACCAACACCACTTAAGTTCGTAGCTACAGTTACTAAAGTACCAGGTTCTAAGTCAGCGTCTGCATTTGAACAGATGGTTATACTCTTGTCGCCAGAGGTATCAACAACACCATTTACAGTAGGTAAATCTTCAATTACTACATTGATTACCGTTTCAGGTGTGAGCAATCCTAATGAAGCAGAATCAATTACAGTATCAACCGCATCAACTAATTTAGCAGAGCCTGTTTCAGCGTTATTAAATACTGCTAACTCATTTGCTTCAGCAAAATCTGCCTTTCCTTCTATTTGTTCACCATTGTCTTGGAAAAATGTCTTAGCAACATTATCATCCGCATTAGCACCAGCAGTAAATCCACCGTCAACAAAAGGTATAGGAGCAAACTCATCTACAGAGTTAATGGTTTTCTCAGCCAATACTACTGGAACATTAGTTGCAATATTAACAATATTATTAGCATCTTCTTCAGAAGCTAGCCAGCAATAAATGTCAGGGTCACCACCAGATAATGAAGGAACATTAATCTCAATACCTTTGAATGTAACAGATGATGTTACAGCAAAAGCTTTAGAATTATTGATTGCAGCGCCTGGAGTAATGTCAGCAACTAATGCATCAACATCATTAGCACCAGTATTAGAATCTATATCTTGCTCTAAACCTTCATTCGCAACGGCGATAGAATCATCAGAAACAATTGCTTCACTTGAAACAGCTTCAAATAGATTTCTTTCTGAAGATGCACAATATAGCTTCAATGTACCAGCAGCTACACCATTTATAAACGTAGAAGAGATACCATCAACATCTGCACCAAGAGGAATAGCGTCAGGAACCGCTTCCTCGACTTTCAAGTCTACAAATGACACAGTACCAGTTGCTCCAGTAATAAACCTCTTACCAGAACTTGGGACTGAATTAGCAAAGACGATACCTTGTGAACCTAAAGTAGCTTCGATATCAGACCTAACATTTTGCACATCTGAAATTGGAGCACTAGAAGTAGTAAAAGTTGACGTATATGCATCAGAAAGAGTTACGTTAAACATTTGAGATAAAGATGAAGCTAATGGTACATTACCTAAGTCATCAATTATTTCAACATTATCTCCGTCTACTCTTACTAACTCAGCCTTAACATTTAAATCAGAAGCTGAAGTAGAAATAGCCAAAGCATCGTTATCAATTACTAGATATATACCCCTTAAGAAATCATCAGTAGTATAAGTTCCAGCACTTAAATCTAAATCAAGGTAAGCCTGATCATTTGTTGCAGAAATAGGAGCAGCTGTCTCAATTAAAGTTTGAACATTAGCAATTGTCACACCATTAGATGTAAACAACCCAAATGTATCTTGCTCAGTATCTATAGCTCCATCTGTATTAGCATCTATACCAGCTAAATCAATATTAGCAGGGAATGTTAAACGTAAATTTACAGTATTACCCAAATCATCAATAGACTTGAATTGACCAGCTGTAGTTTCTTCAATTGCAATAACCCTTTTCTTAGGTTGAATACCAGGTATTGCACCTCTAGTATTACTTGAAGCACCATTACCGACAACACCTGCAGCAAAAAGAGGAGGAACAGTCGTATCTAGAACTAACTCGGAAGAGATAGAAGCTACAACAGCATCAATATCAGTATTAGTTGTGTTTACAGAATTAGGATCAATAGTCGTTCTAGAGGACGTAGGGTCATCAGACTTATGAGCTAATAATGCATTTGCAGAACCGTTTACTGGAAGAGTTCTCAATGATAAACCAGTTTCAATTGATGAAGGCTGTATCTCTAGTAAGGTGAATTGTTGTGTGCCAGAAATATTATTTCCAGAAACTGAAGCAACAAGTTTTACACCATTTGTTTTAGAGTTAGTACCTAAGTCAATAGATCCTTTAGGACGAATTGTAATCAAGTCACGATTAGTATCAGTTATGTTTTGATACTTATTAACAAAAGGAAGAATAGTTACATCATACCTACTTCCAACCTTTGTTACACGGGATGCCATGATCATATTATCTCTTAAAGTATCATCATCATCATCGTCTCCATCATTTAAAACTAAAGCACTTTGTGAATATAAGTCTTCAGATAAATCTGTAGTCTTAAAGTTAAGCTCATTTACTAGATCAGTTACATTAGCAGAAGCAGTATTAACACCATAAATCATATGATAAACGGTACCACTATCATTACCAGTAGGCTGCAATCTTGCAAAAACCTCAGAAGTATTTCTATATACCTCACCAGCTTGATCTAAAGTGCCAGATGTAGATTCCACTGAAAAAGAAGTAGTACCACCATTAGCTACTGACTTAGCAGTAATTTCATTAACAGTACCAGAACCATCAGTCGTACCATTGGCTAATAAATCATCGAAAGTTACACCAGGGAACAAGAATGTATTATCCAAAATGAATGGATCAACGTTGTTTCCAGCAGCTAAAGCATTATCAGCATTACCCTCATTACCGATAAAAGTTTGAGCGGCTGTATTAGAGTCAATAGCTCCATAAATACGTAAATTGGCATCATTAAGGTTCTCATCAACACCTGTAGAAATAGATAAAGTTGCTTTAGTTGAATCAATTCCATATCCATCCTGAATTGTAGGTGTTGTATCATCTGGAAGAACCGAAATTACAGCTACTTGATCAGCATTAGTTGCCAATGCCGTTGAGTTTACAGTATCTGCTGTATCAGTGTCATATCTAACTGGATTAACTAGAGCGCCTAAAAATCCAGAAGCCTCAACGGTAACAGAATCAGAATCTAAATTAGCACTACCTGATGGTAATCCAACAAATACGTCTGAAATAGTTAAAGATGCATCACTTGCAGCATCACTTGCATTTAATAATTGAAGTGAAACCGTAATTAGCGCATTAGAAGAACCCTGGAAAAAAGAACTAGAACCTAAAACAGCAGCCTTAGCTAAGTCACCAATTGCTGACATATCTTGATCACCAGTATTTACAAACTTAGCTGTTGCCAAAGGAGTTTGGAAATACTTCTTAGATGAAACAGTTGAATCAGGTGTCTCAGCGGCTCTAATTTTGATTGTATCAATATCAAGAATAGTTGCAGTTGCACTATTTGTAAAAAATTCACCAGGTCCGAATGAAACTGTATCATTAGATGTATTTAAAATCGCAGAACCAAGAACAGTATTAGTAACATCATCCTCTGGATCTGTACCAGTTAGAGAACCATCAGCAAGGTAAACCTCTAACTTACCATCTGGTGCTTCTGCAGTTGTAGCAATAGTGAAAGTTCTATCAGCTTGATCAACATTTAAAGCTGGATTAAAAGCAGAATCAGTATCATCAACAATAGTAACAGTTACTGTATTCTCTTCTATATTAGTACCGGCATCACAAGCAATACCAATATTGTCAATTTCAATTGCCACTGAGCCACTAATTGTTTCAGATGGAGCAGAAGAAACTGTATATAGAGCTAGAGCACCAGCTGCAACGGAAGAATTACCGTCTGCAACGTCATCAGCATCATCACCTAAGACGTAAGCCAACAAAGCAACATTATCATCATTTGGAGCAGCAGCTGTTGAAGCAGGATCACTAGTTAGTAACTTATTAGCAGTATTACCAGTTGTAATAGATACATTTCTCAGTATTGGACCAGACTCAGCAACGCCATCAGCATCTTTATCAGCTAAGGCATTAGTATAATCGAGCATGCTAATAGATTCGTTAGGTTGTTTGTATCCAGGAAGTGGAACAAAGCTACAACCGTCTTGAGGAACGAAAAATGAAACTCTAGTCCCATTTGGAAGGCTACCTGTTGAAATTGTACCAATTGTTACAGTAGCATCATTATTTCCACCTGCTAATCCAACAACATCACCAGCAGCAGTACCAGCTTTTATAGAGAAAAGCGTCAAATCACCAGCTTCAATAGTAGCGTCCGAAGAAGCATCACCATCTTCATCATAGATAAAGCCTACACCAGCACCAACACCATCAGTATTGAATTGGGTTAATATACCATCAGTCGTATAACCAGTACCTGCCGCAATAGCTCCAAGAGCACCGATTGTCTCAATCGAAGCAGTACCAGTAGAATTAATTTTCACGAATTCATCTTCGCCAACATTGTTTGAAAATAAAAGCTCACCTTCATCTAGTTCTAAAACTAAAGATGCTGGTTGAACTACCGGCTTAGCACCTTGTGACTTTTGTCCTTGATCCAAAGTTAATACAGGTAAAGTTTCACCTTCATTAACAGTAATCGAAAGAGCAGGAGTCACTGAGGATAAACCAAACACAGCGAGTAATAATAAGGTTAAACCTTTTCGTATACTCATTTTTTCTCCTTTTCCTATTTTTATCATTTTATTTTTTGAATAATAATCAAAGGGCCTGTTAGGGCTCATAGATTACATACTCAGAAGTAATAATTCCATTTTTTCGGGTCTTGGTCAATGAGGAAAGATTAATATTATTGGAAGAGTTCAAGATAACCATTTTTATAATGATCTAATAGACTGTATTTCAGATTAAGAGAAGATTATAATTTGTATATCATTATTTTTTATTTGGCTTAGCAGCAAGCTTTTAAAATTATGAGTTTCTTTTAATCTTTATTAAGGAACATTAAGGTTTTAAGATAATTTTAATAAATATTTTTAACAGAAATTTGAGATTTTAGTTACTCAGCCTAGCTTTAAGAGGCTGGAATCAAAGTTAAGAAACTAGTCGTTTTAGACAATATTTTTTGTATGAGTAGTGGATTCCGCTTTTGCGGAATTTTGACCCCTAAAAATTTTCCTCTTGCTTTTGGATAATTAGTTAAGTGAAGCTAAAAATTAATTACATTGAATCTGAGAAATTTAGATCGCTCTGTTTGAAACAGTTAGGGATTTTACTTGGAAGCCCAATCCCTACAATTCTTTTTAAACTGTTAATTGATTCTGATTTTACAATTAGTCCTCTTAGGGTTATTATTTGCTTAGTTTCATTAACACTCAGTATTTTATTATTTAATACTTCATATGAAATTCTAATAAACTTAGATAAAAGGATAAACCATGTTAGAGACTGAAATAGGGGCAAATCATCCATTTATGATAATTTTTTCGATATTATCAATAAGCACCCTGGTTCTTACACCTTTCTATATGAAATACAAAGTCACTAAACGAGATGGTGAACTAGATCCTAATAAATCTTTCCTTGAAAATTTCTTTTCAGCTTAGGTTCACTGTATTTGGTTGCACTCTATGAAAGAGATTCCGCTTTTGCGGAGTTTTGACTCTTAAAATTTTCTTCTTGCTTTTGCATGATTAGTTAAGTGGTCAAGGAAAACACCAAATACCCAGAATCAGAAAAGTTCAGAGCTAATTGTTTCAAACAACTAGCTATATTATTTGGAAGCCCCCTTATAGCAATAATATTCAACATACTAGTCGATGATAACTTTACCGTCAGCTCTTTTAGACTTATAATCTCAATTATATTAACCTGTTTTTGTATCCCTCTATTTAACTACTCATTGGAAATACTTATAGAACTTGATAAGAAGAATTAAATTATGAAACTTAACGAAATAGAAATTCTACTATTAACAATATCTACGTTCGGGGTTCTTACTCTTAACCTTTTTTATATGAAATATCGAATAACTAAAAGAGATGGGGAATTAGACCCTAATAAATCATTCCTCGAAAACTTCTTCTCTGCTTAGTTTCACTGTATTTGGTTTCACTCTTTGAAGGAGATTCCGCTTTGAGGCACTTAAAGCCATTTCTCTTTACCCATATCTATATCACTGTTATATTTGGGATACTTTGTAGTTGATAGTGCTACAAAAAGTATTAAAGGAGCGGAACAAAATGAATATTGAATACGATCCCATACTTCACTATGTAGTGGCTTGTATCGTAGGTGTCTTAACTGTATACATGGCTTACCGTGTTCTAAAAGACTCTGAGAAGGCGATAGAAGAAGATAAAGAATTTCTTGCTAGAAATCATCCACAATGATTGAATTCCGCTTCTGCGGAATTTCGACCCCTAAAAATTTTCTTCTTGCTTTTGCATGATTGATTAGGTGAAACCTGAAGAGATCGAATCTTATAAATTTCGGGCAGAGAGTTTAAGACAGTTTGGTTTAATACTCTCAACTCCTTTTGGGATAGAAATTCTGAAATTTTTCCAAAGTGAAACTAATCTATTCGAGGCTTTCTTAAGGCTGAAAACATTTATTGCATTTTTACTTGCAATACTTGGGTTTAGGATAATAGATAGAGCTTTACAAATATTAAGTGAGGTGAAAAAATAAAATTATGGATATTTTGGCAAAGATTCTTGTATGCCTAATACCAATCTTAGGTATAGGGAAATTTATCTCTATAGCTCTTTCAATTGTCTATGAAGACTTTCAAGTAAAGAAAAGAAGAGGAATAATTAATAAAAAAGAATCTTTTCTCATGAATTTTTTATTTAATTGATTAGATTCCGCTTTTGCGGAATTTTGACCCATAAAAATTTTCTTTTTGGTTTTACATGATTGGTTAGGTGAAACTGGAAGAAATAGAATCTTATAAATTTCGGGCAGAGAGTTTAAGAAACTTTGGTCTAGCCTTTTATTCACCTCTTGGTATTGCTTTAATAAAAATTATCTTCCATGAAATTAGATATCAAAGCCTAAATACTTATGAGATAATCATAATATTAATTTTATTTGTAATTGGCTGGAGCTTTATTGATAAATCTGCACAGATTATGAATAAATTACTCAAAGCAGATAAAAATTAAGCAATGGAAACAGTTACAGTAGAAGAAATTATATTTTATGTATTCTCAATCATTGCTGCAATAGCATTATACATGATACCTTTCCGTGCTGAATACCTGTCTAGAAAGAGAAATGGTGAGCTTGATCCTAATAAATCTTTCTTCGATAACTACTTTAACCCACCTATAAGAAAGTAATCCCGCTTTTGCGGAATTTTGACCCCTAAAAATTTCTGAAGCCATTTTGCATGATTGGTTAGGTGGTCAAAGAAAACACAAACTATCAAGAATCTGAGAAGTTTAGAGCTAATTGTTATAAGCAACTAGGATTAGCTTTAAATTTCCCAATCTTTACAATTATCTACAACTATTTATTGAATAATAATTCAAACATAATCATGTCTAAAATTTTTCTATCATCAATCTTTTCTCTTCTTGGCTTTACACTTATAAATTTTGCATTTAACATTTTAATTAAGCTCGACAAAAGGAGAATAGATGACTGAATTAGAAAATATAATTTACCACGTACTTATTTATTTAGGTATTACGATAATTCTTCTTTTCCCATTTTCTATGAACTATACAGGAAACAAGGTAAAAGGGAAACTAGACCCTAATAAATCTTTCCTTGAAAACTTTTTCTCGGCTTAGTTTGACTGTGTGTAATTCCGCTTTTGCGGAATTTTGACCCCTAAAAATTTTCTCTTTCATTTTGCATGATTAGTTAGGTGAAAGTCAGAAAATCAATTGAATTTAGAGCGGAGAGTTTAAAGCAATTTGGCTTAATTTTAAATTCACCTTTTGGAATTAATTTTTTACTTTTCATACAAAAGAAAATTAGTTTTTCTGATTTAATGTTTACACTTGAGGGAATAGTAAGTTGTCTTATGGCAATCACAGGGTTTGCTCTAATAAATAGATCTTTACAAATAATACATGAAGAGGAACAATGTAATTATGCAGTTTGAACAAATACTAATGAATATCACGACAGGAATCGTCGTCACTGCCATCATACTCTCTTGTCCTGTAATGCTAATGTATGACCACTATAAGTGGAAAAAAAGAAACGGTAGATTAAATCCCAATAAGTCTTTCCTTCAAAACTTCTGGGGGGCTTAGTAATTCCGCTTCTGCGGAATTTTGACCCCTAAAAAATTTTCTCTTTCTTTTGCATGATTAGTTAGGTGAAAACTAAAGAGATAGAAACCTATAAATTTAGAGCAGAGAGTTTAAGGCAAATTGGTTTAATACTCTGCACACCTTTTGCAATGACAATTTTTAGAATTTTAATCTACGAATTAAAACTTATAGAGACCTTTAAAGACATAAAAACATATATTTCTTGTCTATTATTTCTACTGGGATTTATAATTATTGATAGAGCAGTTTCTATAATGAACTTTATTAAGGAGGAATTAAAGTAATGAGTGCAGAGGACATTTTTTTTGGTGTACTTGGAGGTTTTTGTATGCTGTCCGCAGTCATAATGCTCACTATCAGCCCCTTTTTTCCAGTCTATCGAAAAAGAAGGCGTGAAGGAACCCTCAATCCAAATAAATCCTTCCTTGAAAACTTCTTCTCAGCCTAGTTACTGTGTAAGATTCCGCTTTTGCGGAATTTTGACCCCTAAAAATTTATGATGCGTTTTTGCATGATTAGATTCATGACCAGAAAAGCAACTGATTATATTAAATTTCGAGCTGAGGCACTTAAAGCCATAGTTAGAGCCTATTCTCTTTACCCATATCTATATCACTGTTATATTTGGGGTACTTTGTAGTTGATAGTGCTACAAAAAGTATTAGAGGAGCGGAACAAAATGAATATTGAATACGATCCCATACTTCACTATGTAGTGGCTTGTATCGTAGGTGTCTTAACTGTATACATGGCTTACCGTGTTCTAAAAGACTCTGAGAAAGCAATAGAGGAAGATAAAGAATTTCTTGCTAGAAATCATCCACAATGATTTAATTCCGCCTTGCGGAATTTTGACCCCTAAAAATTTTCTTTTTGCTTTTGCATGATTAGTTAGGTGAAACCGGAAGAAATAGAGTCTTATAAATTTCAATCAGAGAGTTTAAGAAACTTTGGTTTAGCCTTTTGTACACATTTTGGTATTGCTTTAATAAAAATTATCTTCCATGAAGTGAGATATCAAAGCCTAAATACTTATGAGATAATCATAAAAGGAGATAAAAATTAAGCCATGGAAACAGTTACAGTAGAAGAAGTTATATTTTATGTATTCTCAATCATTGCCGCAATAGCTTTATACATGGTACCTTTTCGTTCTGAATACCTATCTAGAAAAAGAAACGGTGAGCTTGATCCTAATAAATCTTTCTTTGATAACTACTTTAATCCACCTATTAATAAGTAATTACGCTCTGCTGAATTTTGACCCCTAAAAATTTTCTTCTTGCTTTTGCATGATTGGTTAGGTGAAGCTTAAAGAATCAGTAAAATTCAGATCAGATACACTAAAACAATTTGGGTTTATACTTGCTTCTCCCCTTGGGGTGAATATAATGCTACTACTTCAGCATAAAATAAATATTAAGCGGTTATTTTTGCTGTTGTTGGTTTTATGCTGATAGACAGAGCATTACAGATAATTTATAATGAGGAAAAATAGAAATTATGGAAATAATTGAAAATATCATCTTAACCTTAGGAGCAACTTTCCTTTTTTTGCTAGTTTTATCGTTTCCAGGTTTAGTCTTTTTTCATGAGTATAAACATAAAAAAGCGAAAGGCAAATTAGACCCAAATAAATCTTTCCTTGAAAACTTCTTCTCAGCCTAGTTTCACTGAATTTGGTTTCACTCTATGAAAGAGATTCCGCTCTGCGGAATTTTGACCCCTAAAAACTTATGATGCGTTTTTGCATGATTAGATTCATGACCAGAAAAGCACCTGATTATATTAAATTTAGAGCTGAATCGCTAAGAGCTATAGCACTTACTTTGACAATCCCTTTCGGTAAATGTGCAATTAATATACTTTTTGGTAATTGGGAAAAAAACTCGTTTTTCAGCCTTATCACTCTTACAATTTCCCTAGGCTTACTAATTCTCGCTTACAATATTATTAACGAAGCTACAAAAAGCCTCAAAAACACTGGGAGAGATCTGAATGAATGAAACAATTATAGATTGCATTGCAGCCATTATGATGGGTGGGCTACTTATTGCAATTGGGCAATTTGTTCTAAATGACGCAAAAAAAAATTTTGAGGAAGATAAAAAATTTCTGAAAAACAACACTGATAATTAATTCCACTTTGCGGAATTTTGACCCCTAAAAACTTATGATGCGTTTTTGCATGATTGGTTAAGTGGTCAAGGAAAACACCAAATATCCAGAATCAGAAAAATTTAGAGCTAACTGTTTCAAGCAACTTGCCATATTATTAGGAAGTCCCCTTATAGCAATCGTCTTCAACTTACTTGTTGATGATAACTTTACCATTAGCTCTTTTAGACTTATAATCTCAATTATATTAGCCTGTTTTTGTATCCCACTATTTAACTATTCATTGGAAATACTTATAGAACTTGATAAGAAGATTTAAATTATGAAACTTAACGAAATAGAAATTCTACTATTAACAATATCTACGTTCGGGGTTCTTACTCTAAACCTTTTTTATATGAAATATCGAATAACTAAAAGAGATGGGGAACTAGACCCTAATAAATCCTTCCTTGAAAACTTCTTCTCTGCTTAGTTTCACTATATTTGGTTTCACTCTATGAAAGAGATTCCGCCTTGCGGAATTTTGCCCCTAAAAATTTTCTTTTTGCTTTTGCATGATTGTATTCATGACCCGAAAAGCACCTGATTATATTAAATTTCGAGCTGAGGCACTTAAAGCCATAGGTCTTGCACTATCAATTCCGTTTGCTGACTATATACTTGATCTGCTAAGAGGTAATTTTGAAAATTTTGTCTATAAGAGCCTATTCTCTTTACCCATATCCATATCACTGTTATATTTGGGATACTTTGTAGTTGATAGTGCTACAAAAAGTATTAAAGGAGCGGAACAAAATGAATATTGAATACGATCCCATACTTCACTATGTAGTAGCTTTTTTGGTAGGTGTCTTAACTGTATACATGGCTTACCGTGTTCTAAAAGACTCTGAGAAAGCAATAGAAGAAGATAAAGAATTTCTTGCAAGAAATCATTCACAATGATTTAATTCCGCTTTTGCGGAATTTTGACCCCTAAAAATTTTGTTTTTGCATGATTAAATGCATGATTGAAAAAAGTGATTATAGGGAATCTGAAAAATACAGATCCCTTTGTTACAAACAACTAGGTATACTATTTGGGAGTCCATTTATAAGCTTAATATTTAGTTATTTCTTTCATGATAATTTCAATATTGATGACTTAATATTCAAGCTTCCTCTGAGTTTAATATTCACTGTTATTGCTGTAAAATCTATAGATAAAGGTTATGAAATTTTGATTCGATTAGACGAAAGGAGGTTTAAATGAGTTTATTAGAAAACTTTTTATACATAATTACGATTTTTATTGGCGTATCAGTATTTTATATAGGCTTACAGAACATGAGCTATAAAAGAAAAAAACTTAATGATGAACTAGATCCTAATAAATCCTTCCTTGAAAATTTCTTTTCAGCTTAGTTTCAATGTATTTGGTTTCACTCTATGAAAGAGATTTCGCTTTTGCGGAATTTTGACCCCTAAAAATTTTCTTTTTGCTTTTGCATGATTAGTTAGGTGAAACCTGAAGAGATCGAATCTTATAAATTTCGGGCAGAGAGTTTAAGAAACTTTGGTCTAGCCTTTTGTTCACCATTTGGTATTGCTTTAATTAAAATTATCTTCCATGAAGTGAGATATCAAAGCCTAAATACTTATGAGATAATCATAATATTAACTTTATTTGTAATTGGCTGGAGCTTTATTGATAAATCTGCACAGATTATGAATAAATTACTAAAAGGAGATAAAAATTAAGCTATGGAAACAGTTACAGTAGAAGAAACTATATTTTATGTATTCTCAATCATTGCCGCAATAGCTTTATACATGGTACCTTTCCGTACTGAATACCTATCTAGAAAAAGAAATGGTGAGCTTGATCCTAATAAATCTTTCTTTGATAACTACTTTAATCCACCTATTAATAAGTAATTCCGCTTTTGCGGAATTTTGACCCCTAAAAATTTTCTATTTCATTTTGCATGATTGGTTAGGTGAAAGTCAGAAAATCTATTGAATTTAGGGCAGAGAGTTTAAGACAGTTTGGTTTAATACTCAGCTCACCATTAGGAATAAACTTCATCCTTTTTATTCAACGAAAAATCGCATTTTTTGATTTAATCTTTAGCCTTGAAGGAACTGTATCAATAATACTGTCCGTAATTGGCTTCATTACAATAAATAGATCTTTACAAATCATCCACGAGGAGGAACAATATAAACATGGGAATTGAAAAAACTATAATGACAATCTTTGGAGCGATTCTATTAACGACATTAATACTTTCTTTTCCACTATCCATAATGTATGACCACTATGTCTGGAAAAAAAGAAATGGTAGATTAAATCCGAATAAGTCTTTCCTTCAAAACTTCTGGGGAAGTTAGAGATTCCGCTTTGCGGAATTTTGACCCCTAAAAATTTTATTCTTGCTTTTGCATGATTAGTTAGGTGAAAGTCAGAAAATCCATTGAATTTAGGGCAGAGAGTTTACGACCAATCCTTATTTTGTGTTTTTCTCTTTTTAATAGGAATGTTGACCATAGAACGAGCCTTAGATATACTCTTAGAAAAGGAGACAGTAAATGAATGGCACACTTGATTTATTGATTCAAGTCATTATGGGTTTTTTAATAATATCTATTTTTACGCTCCCGATTATTTTTGTAGGTAACTCTTTTTACAAGCAAAAAAAGAAATTGGGAAAATTAGATCCAAATAAATCCTTCCTTGAAAACTTTTTTTCAGCTTAAAACTATCTCAACAAAGAATTAACAGCCTGGGAAATCGGAGGTAAATAAGTATACTTTCCTCTAAAAGTCCAAATCACAGCATATATAGAAAGAATAGGAATCGCAAAGAAATAAACTTTTAAAACAAATCCCTGTAAAGCTTTAATTAAAACAATAGTATTTCCAAAAATCACCATCAGGTCAAGCAAGTTCATCAAAAAGTCTGTAAGTAGACGGAACAGACTTGGTAAGAAAAGAATTATCATATTAAAAAGAATCGACTGATAACAGTGGTAGCGCACAAATTCTTTTACATAAACTTTTCTTACATTATTTATAACTAACCAAATCAGCGGGAACCAAGCGAGCAAAGGAATAAAAGAACCTAAGTAACAGATCGCGCATAAAAATTTATCTTTAAATTCAACGTTAGACATTAAGTGTTCCCTTAGTCATATTAGCCTGACTCGTAAATTTAGTTAAGAGTTCATCATATGAACCTATAATTTCTTCTACCTCAAGAGCAAAGTCTTTTAACTTAAATGTTCCTGATTCTCGTTCATCTCCTAAATAAAATAATGCATAATCAGCGGTACGCTTAAGCGCCTTATTAATCTGTTTTCCTATTTTGGCAGAATCGAAGTCAAATTCAACAGTGAAGTTTGATGGCAAGTCTAAACGCAACTTACTTGAGAGTTTTAAAGCCTCAATAGTATCGTCACAAATAATATAAATATGATTCTTTTCTGTTTTTTCATGAGATAAATTTTGCTCTATTAGGTAAGCTAAGCGCTCCATACCGAGTGCCCAGCCTACGGCTGGAGTTTCTGAGCCGCCAAGCTGATCTACTAGCTTATCGTAACGCCCGCCAGCTAAAACTGTGCTTTGTTGCCCCAAACCTTTGTCCTCAGTCTTAAACTCAAAAACACAGTGGCTATAATAATCCAAACCTCGAACTAAATTAGAGTCTTCTACATAGTTAATTTCTAAAGCTTCTAAACCATCTTTAACTTGCTCCCAAACCCTCAAAGACTCTTCATCAAAGGAATCTTTTATAAGAGGAGCATTTTTATAAAGCTCTTGATCTTCTGGCACCTTACAATCTAAGACCCTTAAAGGATTCTGGTCGATACGCCTCTGACAATCCTCACAAACTTCATCCCTATGCTTTTCAAGGAAAGCTAAAAGATCTTTCTGGTACTGATTACGCGAAGCTTCATTACCTAAAGAATTGATATAAAGAGTTAAATCTTTTAAACCTAATTTCTTCAAGAAGCTATATGCAAGCTGGATTACTTCTAAATCTAGATACGGCGCAGGTAAGCCAAAGGCTTCAATACCGATCTGATTAAACTGACGAAAACGTCCTGTCTGGGGGCGTTCATAGCGAAACATAGGACCTCGATACCATAGGCGCTGTGGTTTAGCCGATCTATCCAAAGCATTTTCGACATAAGCACGAACCACACCAGCAGTACCTTCTGGACGAAGAGTTATAGACCTATCACTTCTATCATTAAAGGTGTACATCTCTTTATTTACAATGTCACTAGACTCACCTACAGCACGGGAGAATAACTGAGTGTGCTCAAAAATAGGAGTACGAATCTCATCAAAAGCAGCCTGAGAGAAGTGTGCAATAGCAGTATCTTCGATTAATTGAAATATTTTTGAATCACCAGCAAGTATATCTTTAGTGCCTCGGGCTGCTTTAATTTTTTCCATCAAGGCTATTTTAGCAATTAAAAGTTAAGTCAAAAGCCTTTTTAAGTCTATTGTTAAAATTTGTAGACTCTAAGTAATCACTAGAAATAACTAGTTCTTTATTAGGCTTAATTAAATCTTGATAATTTTGAATAAAATTCTCTTCATCCTTATCGCCCATAGCTGCAACTTGATCAACATAGTTTAACTCTTCATCTAAAGTTTTCAAACCCATAACGTGGAATGCATGAATTAAAAATTGTTTCAATGGAGAAAAGTTCTTATACTTGCAATCAGGTGATTGACTAAAATGATAGCCATCTTGCCTATCTGGATAATCGATAGGCACAACTCCAAAATCATTACTAAGCTCACTATAAGTATTAATTTGGTCGATATGTAAACTTCCTATAAAAGAAAGAATACAAGCTCCAGGGTTCTCTTCCTGAAGTTTGAGAAGATCTAAATTTTGCACTGGATTCCTATAGTTCTTAAGAGTTATAGAATTTAGAAATTCATTTTCTAAATCCACTAAATTTTTCAAATCCTTATAATCAATATTTAACTCTTTTTTAGTTTGCTTTTCCTCAACATGCTTAGTTATTAATTCTGATTCTGGAGTAGCACCAATACTAACGAAACGAATATCACACCCAGAAGATCTATACTGATCAAGTAATTTCATAAAGTATCTAAACTGCTCTAAATAAGGATCTTGTTTAAAAGCAATGGCTAATCTTTCTTCTTTAGTGATCTTATAATTTTTAGGATTCTTCTTATAATCATAATTAATGAGTTGATCTAGCTTAGTAATTTTCTCTGGATTGTCTACATTTTCATGAGCAAGAATAATTTCCTTACCTGGATTTAAGTTTATAACTTCATCAATCAACTCTTTTATTTGTCCCATTCTTCCTTCACCAGCAAAAGCACCGTGATTGTAAGGTACCCAGATAAGATTTTTACCTTTAATCTCTGAGCGAAGGCTAGACTGAAGCTTAGGTTGATAATTAGTTACTAAAGTTTCTTGATTGAGGGCAATTTGTTCTTCCTGAAGAGCCAGAAGTACTTGAATATTTGCGCGAAAATATTCTGAGGATTTACGATTAAATAATATACTCTCATCACCTAAGTTATCTTTAAACTGCTTTAAAGCCTCATCTTTAGTAGATAAAATAGCTTTAGGTCTAAAACTATATAAGCTATTATCAGCAGCTAAATTCAAACTTAATTTAGAGCTAGCATTAGATCCATACACATAAATAAGTCCTTTAATATATAAAGGCTATTTATATAAATTATTTACCTCTCCAAAGAAGTATAAGCCTGCAATGTAAAAGCAACATTAAGCATAGGTGACTTTTTCTCTTTCATGGTCTGTCCGCGCTTACGCTTCACCGCAAAACGCGGATCCTCACCAATTTCTGATTTTTCTCCATCACGGCTAATAACTAAATCACTCACTTCTACAGCTCGATAATACTGATTTAATTTCTGGAAAAATGCTAAATAATCTTCAAATTTACCTTTAGAGTCAATATTAATAGTAGTTTTCAAAACCTTAGCTTCAAAGAAGCTTGCATTTAATAGCTGTTTGCGGTTTTTAGAATAGCGATTCTTAAGTCTTCTATCAATCTCTAAACCCTGGAAATTAACTGGCACAGCTTCTTTTGGCATAAAGTTCAATAAATCAATATTTTGATCTTTAGCTAGATTCTCTAAATCTCGAATTAAGAAACCACGATTTTCACTTTTCGGAATCTGTTCATTAAGGTTTTTGATTTCTGTTTCTAAAACTTTGATCATCTCATCGTATTCATGAATTTCACGTTTATCAGCTTTAGGGTCGCCTAAAAGTGCACGAAACTGCTTAATCTCACGGCTTTGATTAATATAAGTCTCTAAGCTTGGCTTAGTCCATAAAAGGAATATGAGGGCTGTAAGCCCGAAAAGTACTAATGCTCTTTGAAAACGGCGATTATTAAGCACACTCATATTATATAGCAAAGCTTTTCAGATCATGCTAAAAGTAAGAACATTAGGTTTTGAATAGTTATGGATGGAAAAAGAATTATTAGATTAAATTCTGTGGGGAAAAGCTATTTAAGTTTTGTTCTCCCCTCAAATATACGAAAACGCTATGCATCTTCACAAAACAAACCCAATGCACTAGATCTTAGAAGAATAAGTGCAAAGCCAGAAAATGAAAATACTCCAGAAGCTTTTATCCACAATCTTGAAAAAAAATCAGTCACTGCAAATACTCGAATCCTTTTTAACCTAGATAAAGAGGATTTAAAAAATGCAAATAAATTCACCGTCATTAAATACTTTGAAAAAGTGCTTAGAGATTTTACCAATGAAGATCCTTTAAAGAAAAAATCTCAGGATGAAGCAAGTGGTTTAGATCCTAATGCAACAAGTGAGGAAATTGAAACTTTACTTAAGCTAGCTGTAGACAAAGGAATATTAAGTGAGGAAGCAAATATGGCATTCACTCTTCACCTTAAACAAATCAAACAACTGAATCAAAGCTTTATAAAACAAGATACACAATTTCAAAACTTAATTGACCAGTTAGAAATCTTAAAGAATCCTTTCCTAGCTTTTATCCATGAAAAAGATAGTCAGCAAATTATAACAAACCTAAAGAAACTGAAGGAAAGTAATGATATTGCTAAACAAATACAATTCGTAAATTTAGTTAGAGAGTATTTTAAATTACTTAAAGAAAACCCTCAAGAAGTAATAAAAATCGATAAAGCTGAGTTTCTTTCAATGTTAGATGAAACTGTTATCGGCTATGAAGATAGTAACTTAAGCGATATTTTCCAAGGCTCTAGACCAGTTAAAATAAATCTAACTAGTCTGGAATATGCTTAAATACAGTAAATTATCAAAATATAAGCT
>JABSOS010000033.1 GCA_013216135.1 Candidatus Caenarcanales bacterium | reverse complement strand
CAATCAGGAGCTAGAAAAGGAGTTGTACGAGTTAGTAATTTCTAAAGAATCATAAAGTTTAATGGTCTAGAGCCTTTCTAGAATTGCTTCTTTATTCTTATCAAAATTTAAACCAGGAATTTTAAATAAGCGGTTTCCAAAGTTGTTAATCTTTTTTTCGTATTCTTCTAATCTATCTGCAACTAAACTAAGGTTTGCAAATGCCGTTGTTTTCTTTTCGTTATTTTCTTCTGAGCTAGATTTTCTGTAAAGGTTTACTGCAGCTTGTAAGTCAGTTAACAGTGACTTTGAATTGTATGAATGATTGATGAATTCGGTTTTATTAGAATTAATTTTTAGGTTATGCTTTAGAAGATCTACTGTGGTGGTATCTCCCTCTGATTTCTCAATTAACTCACTGATAAACAGGTTTCTTAGTTGTTTGAATAAGGTTTCAGTAGTTATCGATAGATTTTCATCAGTCCCAAGAGCGCCATTACTATGATAAGTAAGAGCCCAAGATTTTGCCATTCCTTCAGCTTCTTCCTTTTGAATATGATATTGATTATTTAGTAACATTAAAGAATTCAAATCTTCTAAAGTTTCTTGCTTTGTTCTCTTTGATTTATCTTGAATTTTATAATCCATATTTAAATTATCGTATATCGTTAATATATCTTTTAATGAGAGATTTTCAGGTTCTTTAAAAGGATTATAGTTGGCAGAATGAAGAGATTTTAGGTTTATTTTACCTTTAAGTGTATTAGAGGCATTTGTATGTAGTTTAAATATATTAAGTGCAGATGATATGTTTTCTTTTTGAGGTTGGATTATTGCTGGTGTAGAGTTGTGAAAGCAATCGATCATGGTTAAGATAATACCACGGACTGACTGCAAATATAGAAATACTTCACATAGTCTATATAGTTTTAAGCTTTATACGTCAATAAGATAATATATGCGACTAATTTTAGCTATTTTGCTCTTAATTTCTTCTCTGTTACCTTCAGAAGCTATTATTGTTCGCATTAAAGACATCACAAATGTCCAAGGTCTAAGGGATTATTACCTTACCGGCTATGGTTTAGTTGCTGGTTTACCAAGTAACAGTGGTGATAGAAATAATGTCGCGACAAATTTAGCGCAAATTAACATGCTTGAGAACTTTGGGATTAATATTCGTGACTTCTTGATTAATAACCAGATAGATGTAGCGAATTTAGACATGAAGAACCCAGGTCAAGCAGCTTTAGCTGCCTTAAGGCAGATTAATGGTGGTGCTGTCGGTAACGTTGCCGCGGTTATGATCACAGCTAAAGTCGGTCCTTACTCTAAAGAGGGTGATAAGTTTGATGTTGATATCTCGTCTTTCTCTACTGCAAGAAACCTTACTGGTGGAGTCTTACTTCAATCTTTCTTAAAAGGTCCAGATGGTAAAGTTTATGCTGCTGCTCAAGGTCCTGTAATCAGTGCAGGTTATGAAATTGAGGCTAATGGAAGTTTAATCAGGGAAGGTTCGCCAAATTCAGGTCGTATCCCTGAAGGTGGAATGATTGAATTCCCTTTACCAACAGCGATAGATACTTCTCAAGGGATAATTCTTACGACAGAAAAAATTGATTTTGCTACGACAAAGAAGATTGTAGATACGATCAACACTTCTGATTTGAATAGAAAAGCTGAAATTATAGATGGTAGAACTGTTCGAGTTATTTTAAATGGTGAAGCTGATAATCCTATCGCAGCTTTAGCTGGTGTAGGAGCGCTTACTGTAGATGCCGAAAATGAAGCTAAAGTCGTAATTATGGAAAGAACAGGAACTATAGTCGTGGGTGAAGATGTGAAACTCTCTCCTGTGGCGCTTTCTCATGGTGGTATTTCTATTACAGTTAGAACAAATAATAATATCTCCCAACCATTTGTAAACACTTTAGCAAACGTAAATACTGCTACTGATAACGCTACACTTAATACTGGTGCGAGTGGAAACTCTCCAACAGGTGGTATTCAAACACAAAGCTTCTCTAACTCTGTTATTGACTTTAATGAAAGCTACACTAAATACGTTGAATTACAAGAATCAACCTCTCTTGCTGTACTCGTTAAAGAATTAAATAAAATCGGAATTAAAGCAAGAGATATGGTTGCAATAATGCAAGCTCTGAAAGCTTCTGGAGCATTGCGTGCTGAATTGGAGATTATCTAGGGATTAATAATGAAAAGAATTCTAGCCTTAGTTTTCATATTAATGTTTTTTTTCAGTCCAGTACAGATTTGTGCTGAACCTATTAAGCTCGGGGTTATGGAAACTACTCCAGTTTATGTAGTGGCAGAGTGGCCAGTAAATAAATATACTCAAGAAGGAGAGCACTTTGTAGCGAGGGTGGTGGAAGATGTGGTTCTTGATAGTGGTGAAGTTTTAATTCCTAAACAAAGTAAAGTAAACGGGACTATCGTAGGTATTCAGAATGCTCGAGTCTTCAGAAGGTCAGCTAAGATTCAAATTAAATTTGATGAAATAGTTTTTCCCGATCAGATTAATCGAGTTGGTATTAACGCTGATGGTAGTTTAGTAAAAGAAAAACATCAAGTATTAAAAGCTGTAGGTGAAGCCTCTAGGAAAGTTTTAGGCGGAGCAGCTATGGGAGCTTTTGCTGGATTTAGATTTGCTGGAATTTTAGGTTCATCTTTAGATGGCTCAAACATAGTTATCGGTGCTGGAGCGGGAGCAGGTATTGCTCTTGTTTCTTTTATCGCAGCTAAAGGTAAAGAACTTAAAATAGAACCTGGCTTACCGATGACTTTAAGTTTAATTAATATGGAAGAGACTATGACAAAAGAACAGGTTTTAAAGCCAGTTGATACCATGGTTTCAGCTGAGATTTTAAAGAATAGAAACAATAAACTTAAAATTGTTATTGAAAATAAAAGAGCAGATGCGATATCTCTAACTAATTTAAAAGTGGTTGATAGCTTGGGGTATGTAAAACCTGTAATCAATACCTTTAATTACTTCGATAAAAAGATGATTCCTGCATATTCTAAAAAAGAATATGATTTGGAATTACCAAATAAAGGGATAGATACTAGGCGCTGGTTAGTTCTTACAGATAGTTTTGAAAGACAGGAATTTTTTAGGTTAGCAATATGAAAATAGATCCTTCACTAATGAATATCGGTATGAACTTAAACACTGAGCAAAAGCTCATGCGTAATCAAGACGCTGCTGATGATTTTGAAGCAATGTTCTTACAGATGATGCTCAAAGAAATGCACCCTAAAAGTTCTGAAGGTTTACTAAATGCAGGTCAAGC
Organism: Candidatus Caenarcanales bacterium; assembly: GCA_013216135.1. Classification (GTDB taxonomy): domain Bacteria; phylum Cyanobacteriota; class Vampirovibrionia; order LMEP-6097; family LMEP-6097; genus DT-14. Next base: position 25,137 of record JABSOS010000033.1, on the reverse strand, counting down.
TGAGCAGATGTTTTATCAGTTTATGGATGAAGCTATCGCAAAAGATATGGTTAAAACTGACCAAAGTGGTTTAGGTTTAGCGCAAGCTATGCAAGATCATTATTTAAAGTGATAGTTTAAATACACCTTCACCTTTAGTCGTAGCATACAGTAGCTGTCCATCGGCTGAGATCCCTAAGTCATTAACAGCTCTATTATTTAGTCCAGTATTTATTAAGTTCCAGCTAATACCAGAATTTGTAGATTCATAAACTCCTGAATACCAGTCTGCTGCATAAAGATTTGATTTGTTGTTAGGGTTTATTACTATTGAGCGAATTAATTGATTCTCAGGTGTGCTTAAAGTTTGTCCCCAAGTGCTGCCTCCATCACTAGAAACACAAATACCTGTGTTTAAACCAGCTGCATAAATAGTATTTGGTGTGCCCTCTTGATTTGAAAAATTAACAGCTATAGCGTAAACACCGTTACTGTTTAGAATTGGTTCTGAGATTTGTGTCCAGGTATTTGCTCCATCTTCACTATAATAAAGCCCGCCTTCTCTTAGACCTAAGTAAAGTTCGTTTTCATCTTCTGGGTTAACCACCATGGCTGTGATATTTTGTGTGGTAATTTCTAAGCCATTATTGGCTTCTACCCATGAGTCACCACTATTGATAGATTTATAAACCCCGAAGCTATTTGTGAAATCCTCAGATTCAGGGTCTGAGAATAAACCATCATTACTAAAACCTATATAAACTGTTTCTGGATTTGATTTTGAAATGAGAATCTCTTTAGCACCGTGTCTATTGTTTGCATCAGAGGCATCTGCACCAGGGTGCTCAAATACTAAACTCCAAGCTTTTCCACCATTGATAGATTTATAAACTTGCCCCTGGTGTTCATCACTAATGAACATGATTTTTGCTCTTTGAGGATGGATAGCTGAAGCTAAGCCCTCTGCGTAAGATACTGGGCTTATATTTAAGCCTCTCCATGTAGCTCCTGAATTGTTACTTCTAAAAGCTCCACTTCTTCCATTTACTAAAACTCTTGTGTTTTTCTTGTCACTAATTGAGATTGAATAAATATTTGCTCCAGTGTAACCAGTACTAAAGTTTTTCCAAGTTTTAGCGGCATTTATAGACTTGAAAACTCCACCACCGTAGTTATTTATATAAAGGGTTTTAGGATTTTTAGGGTCCACTTGGATTTCAATTGGAACTCCTGCTCTTATTCCTCTAGGTCCCCAGGTAGCTCCATTAAGCCCTGCACGTTTTTTCCATGATTTACCGAAGTTTTGACTAACAAAAATTGCTTCAGAGCTTCCTGCGTAGAGTACATTACTATTAGATGGCGCAAAGGCACTTGCCGTGTAGACTTTATAGTCAAAGTTAAAGGCACTTGATGGATAAAGTTTAGTCCAGTTATTTCCTGCATTTTCTGAAATGAAAATACCACCATTGATACCTTTATTAAAGTCATTATTGTTTCCAGTAGCTACAAGCATCGTTCCTGGAAGATCCGGGTGCATTGCCATACCACCCATAAATAGGCTTCCTGTGATACCTTCATTTGCATCAAACCATGTTGCACCACCGTCAGTGGTTTTTATCGCTCCTAAACCACTTGTGTTAAAAGCTTCTCTATCAAAAATTCCCGTTGCAACTACAATTGCCTCTGTATCATTAGGGTTTATACAAACCCATCTTGCTAAGCTATCTCCTTCCCAGAGCTTAGTCCAGTTTTCACCAGCATCGTCTGTTCTGTAGATGACTCCTTTAACTTTTGAAAACTCATCTCCAGGTTCGCCGACATCAAGCTCACCTGTCATGATTATTCTATTGTTGTCATCTGGATAAATAGCAAAATTTCGAATGGTTAAACCCTCAGCTTCTTCAATACCATTAGTTTTTTTCGTGAAACTTTGTCCACCATTTACTGACTTGAAAACTTCTCCTTGATTTTGAGTACCTATCCATAGGATATTACTGTCTTCTGGATCAATCGCTAAGCTAAAAACAGGAATTTCATCGCCGGTTGGACCACTTCTTGTGGTGATACCGTTATTAATTTGTGACCAAGTCTTTCCTGAATTTGTACTTTTCTGTAAGCCACTAAATGCATCAGTTACATAAAAGGTTCTAGGATTATTAGGGTCGATTTTTATGTTATATCCTAGACCACCAATAGGTCCTCCAGTCTTCTCCCAGCTTCCAGCTGCTATAAGCTTCAGTGGAGAAAGGAATATAATTAAGATGAATAATAAACTAAGGTAAAAGCGTTTGCCCATACCTCATTATCGCACCATCTATTGATAAGGTGAAGCCATGATCTTTTTATGTTTTTCGTAAACAGCAACTTCTGTAATATCAAACTCTTTTAGAATTGCTTCTAGTTTATCGTAATTTTTACCAAGATCAGCTGCTGTATGAGCGTCACTAGCTATTGTAAAGCTAATGCCCTTCTCTTTAGCTTTTTTAATCAAATCAAAGTGAGGATACTGCTCACCGATAGGTTTTCTAAATCCAGCTGTGCTAATTTCCATAGATAAATTTCTAGCATTGATAATGTCTAAGGTTTCATCATATAAGGCAGATAAATCTTCTGTCGGGAAGAATTTAAAGATTTTGATTAAGTCTAAGTGAGCAAGTGAGTCTACTAAACCTGATTCAGCTGTGCTTTGGATTAATTTATAGTATTCCTTGTAAAGTTCATTGATATCATATTTATCGTATTCAGCTATATAGTGAGGATGGTCAAAAGGAAAGTCTTTTACAAAGTGAACTGAGCCTAGAATAAAATCTAGTTCATCATAATGTTTTTCAACCCACTTCTTACCATCTGCACTTGTTTCTGGGTCATTATCAAGTTCAATACCAGCTCTAATATTTAGATCAGGGTTAGCTTCTTGAAATTTTTTAACTTCATCAAAGCTAAAACCAGCTTTATATCTATCGTGGTCTGTTAGCGCAAAGTCAGTTATACCGACTTCACGTGCTTTATCTGCCCATGGTTGCAGCACATTTTCACAATAATGAAGATCTGTTCTATGAGCTTGAGGATGGTTATGGTAATCAAACTTGAGCATGGAATTTTTCTTGAACTAATAATTCAGAGTGAGGTAAAGCGTCGATAACTTCTTTTAAGCGAATTAAAGGTGTGTAATTAATTCCGATATCAAAGAACCTAGCTTCTGCGTGTTTCGAGATATCGACTATACCTATAACTTGTAAAATTTGAGCGCCTGACTCTTCACGCACTTTTCTAACTAGATCAACGACTTCATCTGAATCACTAACCATGTCTTGAAGTAAGCAAACCTTTGCTCCTTGTTTTAAAGGACCTTGAATCCATTTAGAGAAACCTACTTGTCTTGGGTTTTTTCTAAGATAAAATGAAGAAATTTCTTGCCCTCTTACATATGCAAGTAGTGATGTCGTGGATGGAATAGAAGAGCTACATTCCATGCTAGCTCCGATAGCTTCAACATCGTCATTTAAGTTGTGTAAAATTGCAAGACTGCTTAGAAAAGTACCTTCAGCAGATAGAAAGGTTTCTTTTACATCTAAACAAATATCTGCGATTTGACCGTTTGGTAAAATTATATCTCTTTGAAAAATAGCTTCATTTGCTACTTTATCGAGAAGTTTTTTCTTAACTTCTTCGTAGCGCATGGAAATTAACTTACTATCAAGTCCAATTCCTGCTGTATTATCTTTTTTATCTTTGTTTACCACTTAATTTAAATTATATCAAAATTATAGGCAGCCTAAGGCTCTATACAAAATTACTGAATAATGGCTAAAATTCTGCAAATTGAGGACTTGCTAATACATAAAATGTGAAAATGTATTACAATTTATAGTGAAAGCTTAGATCTTAATCAAATTTTTGGTCCATAGCTTTCATTTAGAGAATTTATGTCAGGTTTAAATCCTAGCCTGAATACAGATACCGTATTGGCGAAAAATCAAGCCAGTCTTGATTTTGCTAAGCAAAATTTAGAGAATACCTATCAACAAGAAACTGATATTCGTGAATCAAATTTTCTTAATGCTTTCGACCAAAATTTATTTGATCTTTCTGAGAATGATATTGAAAAAATAAATTTACATAGAACTCTTGAAAATAATATTGTTAACTTTAATTTAAATTCAAATTCAGTAGATTCAACTGTTTCAGAGAATGATGAAAATCGCTCTAAAAGTCAGCTTGAAAAGATGACAATGCGTTTTGCAAGATTTATTGACACTAGACCTATTATGAAAACAGCTATAGCAACTGCTATTGGAGATGATATGGCTGCAACATTTGCTGGTTTATTTAGAAATTTTTCTGAAGGAGTCTTAAATTTTGCAAGTGCTTCTGAAGAAGCTTTTAAAGGAGTTCTCAAATTTATTCTAAATATATCTGGAATTAGTGTAACCGAGTCTTTGACAAAAGCTGTAGCTAAATTTACACTTCCTGATCATTTGCAGGAAGATGCCACACATTTACTATTAATACCTTATCGAGCTTTTGAAAATCCAGAAAAATTACCAGAAGAGTTGGAGAAGATTCAATTAAGTGAACCTCGTGATCATTTAAATACCATGAGACAAATTCCAGCCCGTGATGAAGAAAATAGATTGATTCAAGTTTACAGAGCAAAAAGGGTTTTTGATTTTGCTGAAAACTTTAATCCAAGTGAGAAGGACATCGAAAGTATCAAGAAATTCCATCTAGCTATGCGTTTCTTTGAAGGTGGTGTGAAGAGTTCACTTTGGGCTTCAGTGCCTTTATTAAATAGAGTTTTCCGCTCAAAGATTTTAGGTTTAGATAGTTTCCCTGGATTAAAAGGGATTGATGGAGCAAAAGAGAAAAATAGCTACGGACCTTTACAGAAGCTTGGGGCATTTCTGTCTCTTTCATCTGGATTTATTTTCCATGGAGCTGTGCTTACTTTAAATAAAATAAGTAAGGGAACAAATGAATTTGCAAAGAATATTATTAACAAAACTGGTTTCTCACACGGTGTATACCCTACCGATGAAATGAACTTTATAAATCAAGGTTTGTCTTATGACGCTTCTAGACTGGTTAACTCGCAAGGTAAAGCTGAGTTGTTTGAAAGTGGTTTGATGGCAGGAGTATTTAGTCCGTTACTATACTTTGGACATAAATTCACTAACTTTATAGGAGTAATTGCTGATAAGCAGCTTGCTGAGAAACACTCTGTAGAGAGAGGAATTTTAGTTGATGATACTAGAGATATTAAAGTTAATGGTATTAAAGACTTGATTAATAAATTCTTGCCAGAAAATCATAATTATAAGGATATAATGCCAAAAGTAGACTATGACAAAGACTTAACACATGATGCTAAGGTACTCCACGGTAAATCTACTATTTCTAAATTATTAATGCACTCTATGATCGTTTTAGGTACTAGAATTTTTGTTAATAGTAGAACCAAGGCGTTTGCTAAGGCTATAGGTTAGTCTTTATGCTGCATATTAATTAATGCAACCTGTTCTAGGTCTGAAACCCATTCATCGAACATAAATCTTTCAATTCTATCTTCACCAAATTTCTCTGATGCTTGATCCAGTGCTTTTTGTAAAAGATTTGCTTGACCAAGTCCACTATTTAATTCAATTACGGCTAACTCTAGGTCAATATTTTTCTCAGCTCTTGTGTTCGTTTCCGATTTGATTTCTTTAATTAAGTTTTCAATTGCAAGTAATGAATCCGCGTGTGTTCTTTCTGAAATCAGTAATTCCTTAACTCCTCTAAAGTTATAGAAATAATCTAAACCACCAAAGCAATTTTCAATACAGTGTACTTTGAAATTTTGTTCAATCATTTCTCCATCTAAGTCAATTTCACGAGTTACATAAAGATAAGGAATATAGTCAAATAGACCATTCAACATAAAGATATTACTTATATTTCCTGGATGTTCGTAGATATCTACTTTATTTTTAATCGCAAATATTTTTGCATGTTCAGGTATTGCTTTCTTTAATAGTGTATCGCCGTAGTTATCTAATAGGTGTTGGACTTTGTTTGCAAAGTATGGTGGCATAATGAATATTGGTTCACCATAGAAAAGTTTTGCTCCCTGACCAGCATTTACGGTAACATTTGCAGCATTTGCAGAGAATAAATAACCTTTAATACCTGAAATACTTTGGAAGCTTCTCATTGTAAAGAATAAATCAGGGCTTGGTTTTTCGGTGTTGAGAGCAATGCCAGATTCAACAAAAACTTCTTTTATTTCATCTAAGAACTCAGTTTCAATAAAGGCTTTAGCGTTATTGGGTACGAATTCTTGCATGACGATATCGTCTGCTTGTCCTTTTTCAATAATAAAATTAGCAATTTCATCAAAGTCACGATGGATATTTAAAACGTTACTTATCCCTCTACCGCCAGATTCTTTACTGGATTTCAAAAGCCAGTCTTCGACATACTTACAGTTATGTTTTTTGAATTCAGATTTTAAATACTCATTAATTTCAGCTTTAGAGTTAAATTGCCCCTGGGTGAAATTGATTTGCTTTAAGCTTGAAATAGAAGCTAAATCTAAGATTTGAGTAAGCTCCGTTTTACTATACATTTGAAGCATATTTAAATATGACCAAACTTCTGGAATTTGTAATGAAGCGGTAAAGCCACTAACATATTGAGGGTGAGTATGAGCTGCCATTATTATGTTTGGTTTCGGTAATTCAGTTTCAGATTCAAAGTTTATAAGTGCGTGGGCAAAGCCATATTGGTTTAATTCATAAGGATTATCCGAATTCTCAAATGGTGGAAGGTATTTAACATTATTTGCTTCCAGGTATTCTGGATTAAAGGATGTATAAATCTGTTTAAGATGACCATCTTCAGTTAAGTGAGGCGCAAAGCAAGTGACTGTTGAGAAATTCATTTTAGTGTTAGCATCAATTTTTGCATCTCTAAATACAGGTGATCTTAAAACTAAAGGTAAATCCCAAGAGTGTTTACCAATGCTACTTAGACCAACTATATATATAGTCTTAGTGTTAGTTTCACCATCACCAAAAAGAGTTTGGCTATTTGCAGACTCACCTTTGATGATTAAAGGTAATGGGTGTCTGTCGTGGTAATTACGAATAAAGTTTCTAAGAGCTTTCATGCAGTCCCAGAATCTTTCTTCAATACAAATTGTTTGGTGTTGGTAACAAAGTGGGATGATACCGTTTTCATAATCACCTATTAATGAATCTCTATATGAAGAAGAGCAAAGGTTTAAAATAGTTTTTTTAGAAATTAATTTGTGTAAAAGTTTATAAATATTCTGACCGGTGCTGAAAGACAACTTAAACATTCTTTCTCTAGCTGAATTCTCATTGAAGTAATCAACATCAAATCCATAGACTGTTCCTGCACATAATTTGTGGTAAACATATGGAGGATAATCTTCTTCATGAATATTTAGGTATAGATCAAAGAAGCTACCAAGCTGGTTTATCATTATGTTTTCATCTTGGCAGTTGACCGTGAGAGCTATTAGCTGGTTAAAGATTAATAGCTCAATTAAACTATTAAGAAAATCAAGACCATTATCTGGTAGTTTGCTTTTTAGCTGTGCTGCAAGATTCTTTAATGAACCTTGATTCTCTTGATGATCACCAAAAATAACTTCAAAGCTTTCTTTTTGTTCAAATTCATCTTTTGAATAAACTAAATTCTTAAGATCATGACAGAACTTAGAGTCTATTGAGCTTAAGAAGTTTTCATAGAGAAGAATAATTGCAGATAGTTCAGACCATGCTTGGTATTTGCTTTCTAAGCTTGCATTATAGTTTTTAATATAAAGTTCAAAAGTACCAGAGCTAATTTGTACTAAGCTTTCAGGGTCTTTGATTGAAGAATGTTTGTTTAACTGATTTTCGATCAAATTTATTTTAAGTACTTTGTATAAATTCTCTTTCTCTTGCTCTTCTCTGAAGGAAATACTTTCAGCAGCGTTTAAGACTAGTAAGTCTGCTTCTTTCGTGGAGCCTGATTGTTTAATTAGTCTTGATTGAGTGTTAATCGCTATAGCTTTCTCTTCTGTAACATAGAGATCAAGGGATTTAGCGTTAATATCCTTAAATTGATTTTTTATAAAACTAATATTTTGTGCTTTTTCTCCATTTAAAACCCAACGTCCACCTAATACTAGCCATGAATCAAAATCTAAGTTTTTAAAGTCATCAAATATTTCTTTTTTCTGTGATAGCTTAGATAAGGTTTTTAGGCTATGCTCGTATCTTTCTAAGCGTTTTTTTGAGACGCTAGTCGTTTTTGCTGAAAAATATTTCTGTTTAAGTAGATCCCTTTTTAGATCAATAAATTCAAAGTTTTTCTCAAGCACTTGCTGATAAAGCTTTTCTTGCTCTTCATCAAGCTCTTGCCCTAGAAGCTTTTGTATATGAAGTTTTGCCCAATTTTTTTCTTGTTCAACTTCTCTTGCCCATTCTTGGTATTTGTTACTAGAAACCATGTGACTAGCAACTGTACCACCGAGTGCAAACCACTCTCTCGTGGCATCGTAGTCTAGGAAAGGTTTTTTTGCTTGTTGTGGGTTGTCAATTAAAACTAGTAAAGAATCAGGGTTGTTAATTTCCATTAATAACCTAAGCTCCACTAACTTATCAGTTAATTCTATTAACTCTTTATGATCTGAGTTTAATTGAATTACATCACAAGACTGGTAAGCCATGTATGGATCTTTATAGAACCCTTTCGTGAAAGTTTCTAAATACTTAAGTTCAGGTTTTAATTGATCTAATCTTAGATATAAATCATCGATGAAATTTTCATCATAAGTAGCAAGTCTTTTATTTAAAACCTTCCATCTTCTAAAATCAGAACCATAGTTAAGCATACAAGCTTCAATTAGCTCGTAGTCAAGAGGATTTTCTAAGGATGAGAAAATATTAACTAGCCTATCTATGCAGTTTAAAGATATTTCTTTTAATTCACCTGACATGAAGATATCTGGGTCTACAAATGGATCGAAAACTCTAATCTCTAGTGGATATTCATGATTATCTATTTGTTTCTGGTAAAAGTTTTTAACTTCATCTAAAGATAGGTTCTTTATGAATTTCTTTTGTTTTAGCAGTAATGCCATTAAATATTGGTTTGCATTTTCTCTTTCATCTGAAACATTACCTTTGTATGAGGCATTGAGAGCTATTCTTATTTCTGAATATTCTTTGTCTATATTTTTTTTGTCGTTAGCTGCACTAATAGCTTCATTCATTAATTCAATTCTTTGGAAAATCCCTGATTCATTAATGACACGAGCGTGTTTAATCAGTTCAGCACTAAAAGCTGAGTATTCATTACCTTCATAATTTTCTTTTAAAGCATGAAGTATGAAAAGAGGTTCTTTTGTGATGCAGTATCCAGTAGAGGCCATAGTTCCTTGCTCCATGATATGAATTCCGACTTTGCTATTATCTCTACTATTAATAGTGTCTCTAACTAGGTAGCCATCTATATCAAAGCTTTGAAAAACTCCTTGGAAACTGATTGCTTTAGAGTATTGTAAAGCACGGCAAGTATTTTCTATAACTTTAGCTGAGCCTGCTTCTGAGCAAGAGTTAAATAAGCTATTGTCAGTTTGGCTAACTAGGTCGATATAGTCCTTACCTATTTGAAGTGATTCATAGTCGTCGCCACCTAGCATACGTCCCATTAAATCAGTTATAGACGCTACAACATTTTTACCAAAGTCAATTCTTGAAGGAGCAACGGTGAATAGGAAATGAAAATCAGCATCAATATTTTTACGAGAACTTACTGAGTATCTATTTTCTAGATTTTGTTCTTTAAGTAAGTCTTTGATGATATAAGTATCAAGATAGCTTAACTTTGTTCTTGCAAATTCTTTTGCTTCATCACTAGAGACTAATTGATAAAGCCTTTCTTTGAAATTATTTAAACGGGTTTGTGAATTAGTCTCATTTGCAAACAAAGAATCACTAAGGCTTTTTAATTCGTTGAAGTTATCAAGATTGTTTTTTTGAGTGATGCATAATGCTGCAATATCTTGTTTAGCATCTCTATAAGACTGTATTAATTCAAGGATTGCTGAGAGCTTATCTACTTTATTTACTATTACATTAAGCTCAAATTCAGACTTTAGCTGGTAAATACTAAGTATAATTTCAGCTGCATTCTCTATGATTTTCGTATACTCAGTCTTTCTTTCAGTGATTAAATCTTTAGAAAGTAATTCAGCTGAGGCATATATCGATATCTCTTCTTCAAGTAAGTTTCTGAATTTTTCGATTAATGGACCAAACAAAGTGGTTTCGAGTTGGTAATGAAAATTTTTACCTTTTTGATCAGCGATTTGTATCGCCTTAAACAGGCTAGGAGCCATGCTGAAAGCCAAATCTTCTGCATTCTGCCATTTGATACTCGGAGTACCTGTGTCTGGATCAGTAACTATAGAAATAGAAGCATTTTCAAAGAATGAATTAACTATTCCTGCAGTGTGATCAAAATCTGGGCTAACAAATGTAAAAGGAATTGCTCTGATTCTGTGTTTTAGTGAGTTGGAGTCTGTTTCTACATATAGGTTTTCACCTAAAATGATTCTTGCAATTATGTGCCCCGATCTCTGTGATAGTCTTTGAATATAGACTACTGATTTTTTCTTTAAACCTGGGCTCTTAGAGCTTAATTCTTCAAGTTCAAAAAGACATAGTAGAATCTCTTTTTCAAAGTTAATTAGACTTTCTAAGAGTTTTGAATAAAGTGATTTGGATTTATTACGCTCACAATTTAAACTTTTGAGTTCGCTGCTAACTTTATTATTAATTTTTTTAATATGGTTTGCCGTCTTTGCTATTTTAGCTTTAGGAACAGTTTCCATTGATAGTAGATAGTTAAGCTCATCTACGACAAGGCTCATATCAAGCTTTGTTTCAGTTACACATTGCTCTTGAAATAGATCTGGGAAATTACTATTTAAATCATCCAGAAACTTGTTAACAGAATTTTTTATATCTTTAATAATCTGCTCTAGTTTGTCTTTGAGAGAAGCTGAGTTGTTTAATATACCAGAGTTTATAAGTATAGGACCTTGTTCATGAGCTACTCTTGAGCCTCTTTGGGCAATTAAATTCATTCCCAGTGCCTCTAAGGCTAAGTTTAGGGTCTGAAAATAGCTTTCAGTATTTTCTGGGATATGATTCGTTACTAAACTTTGATATAAGTCATCACAAGCTTGACCAGAAAAAGGGTCTGCAAGATTATTTTCATAAGTTTTTTCAATTGCATCTATGTCATATATATGAGAACCAGTCAGCGTTCTATTTCTGATGACTTGACTGATCTTGAATTTATCAAGCTCGTTAAAATCTTGCTCTGTGTTTAGTATTTGCTTTAAGAATTTTAAAATATTTGCGCCAGCATCAAAAAGCTTAGTAGTAGTTTTATCAGCTTCAAGAAAGTTGATTAGCTTCTTTATATCTGTTGAATCTACTGCTAAAAAGAAATCATAGAACTTATTAAAAATATAATCTTGATCTTTACTTTTCCTAAGGGCTGCATAGTAAAAAGCAAAGCAATAGAAAGGAATAAATTCGTTTTTAACGTCAGCGTCTATATAAAGCGTTTGTTTGCTGACTTCAAAAAATAGTATATGGCTTAAATTACTTGTAAATTCTAGATTTATTGAATAATCAAAACTTTTAAAAAACGATGTTAGTTGTTCAGATCTCTTTAAAAAGGCATTTAGATCTTTTACGAAATCTGAGTTAAGGTTTTTAGATTTGAATTTATCTGATACGATATCCAGCTTATAAGATTTTGAATTACCAGCATTATTAGCTTCCCAGTTGGTAAAACCAGGAAACTTTTTCGATTCCTTATTAAAGATATAAAGTTCTATATTCAAGTCTAAATTATCGCTAACAAATAATTAGCCCTTATTAGATATAATAATAGAGTTCTAAAGAATTGAACAGTTATGACGCAAATGAAACTAGAAGAAAAGACTTATAGCCCTAAAACTCTTGAAAGTAAGTGGCAGGAAATATGGGAAGCTAACGATTTATATAAATTTGATGAAGAAGATAAGACTAAGGAAAACTATTATTCTCTAGTAATGTTCCCATACCCTAGTGGTAACTTACATATGGGGCATATGCGTGTTTACACTATCTCTGATGTCATTTCTCGTTACATGAGAATGCAGGGGAAAAATGTTTTAAACCCAATGGGTTTTGATGCCTTTGGCTTACCAGCAGAAAATGCTGCAATTGAAAGAAATGTTCACCCCGGAGAGTGGACTGAGAAAAATATTGCTCATATGCGTGATGAACAATTAAAGCGTATGGGAACTAGTTATGACTGGGATAGAGAAGTTGTTTCTTGCCGTGAAGATTACTACAAGTGGACTCAGTATATCTTTTTGAAGTTTTATGAAAAAGGCTTAGCTTATCAAAAAGAAGCTCCAGTAAACTGGTGCCCAGAGTGTAATTCTGTACTTGCAAACGAGCAGGTTGAAGATGGGATGTGTTGGAGACATACCAATACCCCAGTAGAAAAAAGAATGATGCGTCAGTGGTTTCTAAAAATTACTGATTACGCTGAAGAATTATTAAATGATTTAGACAAGCTTGAGCACTGGCCTGAAAATGTTAAAACTATGCAGCGTAACTGGATTGGTAAGTCTTTCGGTGCTACTGTTAGTTTCCCAATTGATAAATCATCTTTAGCTATGCCAGATGCTCTTAGTAAAGAAGCTGTAGATATCTACACGACTAGACCAGATACCATTATGGGTGTTACTTACATGGTTCTTGCGCCTGAACATAGTTTAGTAAAAGAATTAACTACTCCTGATAGAGAAGAAGCTGTAGCAGCTTATATTAAAGAGACATCTCTCAAGACTGAAATTGAGAGAACAGCAGAAGGTCGTAAAAAAACTGGATGTTATTTAGGTTCAAGCGTAATTAATCCATTTACCGGTGAAAAAGTACCTGTTTGGATTGCAGATTATGCTTTAGTCGATTATGGTACTGGAGCTGTTATGGCTGTACCTGCTCATGACCAAAGAGACTGGGAGTTTGCAAAAGAATTTGAGCTTCCTATTAAACAAGTAATTAGTCCTAGTAATAGCTCTGAGCTTGACACTGAGCAAGAAAGACTTAGTAAAGAAGCTATCGTAGAATACGGTAAGCTTGTTAATAGTGATAATGAAGCTACTGGAGCTAAATTTAATGGTTTAACCACAGAGGAAGCTAAAAAAGAAATAGTCTCTTGGGGAGAAAAGCAAGGCTTTTCTAAAACTAAGATTAACTACAGACTTAGAGACTGGTTAATTAGTCGCCAAAGATACTGGGGAACTCCTATCCCTCTACTAGAAGATGGTGAAGGGAATTTTATTCCAGTTGAAGAAAAAAACTTACCAGTGGCTTTACCTTTAGATATTGACTTTGCTAAAGAAGGTACTTCTGTACTTAGAACTAATACTGATTGGAATACTGTAACAAGTGCTGATGATTCTAAAACATTTAAGCGTGTTACTGATACTATGGATACTTTTATTTGTAGTAGTTGGTACTTTTTAAGATACTGTGATCCCCATAATACAGAATTACCTTTCTCTAAGGAGAAAACTTTTCCAGTAGAGCAGTATGTCGGTGGTGTTGAGCACGCAATTCTTCACTTACTTTACGCAAGATTCTTTACTAAAGCTCTTAGAGATTGTGGAATGCTTAATTTTGATGAACCTTTTACTAGGCTTCTTTCTCAAGGTATGGTGGTGAAACACTCTGAAAAAGAAAGTAAGCTTGTGAAAATGTCGAAGTCCAAAGGAAACGTCGTTGGAACTACTGAATTCTTTGATAAATATGGTGCAGATGCAGCTAGATTATTTATTCTTTTTGCAGCTCCAGTTACAGCTGAAGTAGAGTGGACAGAAGATGGCGCCCAGGGACAATTCAGGTTCGTTAATAGAATCTGGAGATTATATAATCAGCTAGTTCCTGAGTTTAAGTCGTCAGGGTTATTGAAAAGTTATGCTAATGGTTTGAAAGCCTGTCTTGGAGCTGAATTTAAGTTTGGTAAATCTATTAAAGAGCTTTCAGAAGCTAACCAAACTATACTTAGATCTTTCCATGCTTCACTTAAAGCGATAACTACTGATTTAAACCCTCCAAATTTCAGCTTTAATACTGCAATAGCGAGAATGACAGAGTTTATCAATGCAATGTATAAGTATATTATTGACAAAACTCAGTACAGTGAAGAGGATCAAGAGGTCTTAAGTCACGTACTAAGTAACTTTGTGATAGTTCTTGCACCATTTGTGCCGCATTTAGCTGAAGAGTTATGGCATGATCTTTTTGACTTAAAAGAAAATGATATTGAGAATTCAGTTCATAAGCTAAGCTTCCCTAAGTTTAATAATGAATTTATTGAAAGATCTACTTGTAATGTAGTTCTGCAGATAAAAGGTAAGAAAGTGGATGTGCTTGAACTTGACAAGGGTTTAGCTAAAGATGAGCTTGAGAAGATAGCTTTAGCTAATGAAAAAATGCAGAAGAAGATTGATGGTGCTGAGATTCGTAAAGTGATAGTGGTGCCTGATAAGCTTGTTAATGTTGTTGTTTAACTCATTGCTTCACTAAGCTTAGTAATATTTCCCTGATTATAGTTTTCAGTAGCTTCTCTAATTAGTTCTAAGTCAGGTAATTTTAATTTCCCTTTACTTATAAGTTTAAAAACTTTTTGACTCCAAGAATAAACTATATTATCAGAGAAGAATCCCTGATCCCATGCTTGTTTCTCAAGTTTTTCATCTTTATCTTTAGGATTTAACATTTCTAGACCGTGTTTGATACTAAGTCCTGATACAAAAGCTCCTGAACTACTTTCAATAAGTGGATTTAATTTAGGTAATAGATTACCACTTAATTGAGAGATTGCGAGTGTTACTGATTGAATACCTCTTAACCAGTGATCGTTTCCTGAAGTCATAGATTGTTTGTAGAGCTCATCCTTCTCAGGATTTAATTTTAGTAAAAGTGGAGCTAAAGTTCGTTGAATTTTACCAACTGGACAGCTAATTAAAACTGTAATTGGTGCGGTAACAGCATTAAAGATCATTGAAAGTATTTTTCTTACTCCAAGTTCTGGTTTATCAGGCTTATTCTTTAGATATTGAAGCGTCGGTTTAATTAAAGTTATTCCTAAAAAAGGAATTCCTTGTAAAATACTTGCAGCACCAAAAATCCTTTCTTTATGTTCATGTAAATTTTCTACTTTTAAGTCATTGCCTTGCTCATCTTTTATATTAAATAGTTTCGTTAATAATAGAAGTGGCTTTTCTAAGACTTTAGGTATTTTATTGGGTTCTAATACAAAATCTCTTAAAAGTTCGGCGCTTCCTGCTCCAAAATGAGCTAAATAGTCAGTTCTATAGCCACCATCTAATAAAAAAGCAGTAATAGCACAAATAGTTTCTCCTATTATTGTTGATTTTCCAGTGGCATGAAAGCTTTCAAGTAATTTTGTACTGATTAATTCAATTTTTTGACTCTCTTGTTCTTGTTTTGTTGCATTAGAAGATGTTTCAACTGTTGATTCGTGAATTTTTTTATTATTTATGCTAGATTCATTCGCTTGAGTATAACTTTCTTTTTGATCAAATTTTTCTTCGTAAGGATTTGACTCATGTTTTTTTGTACGGCTTTCATGATTAACTTCAAAATTGATATTTTTTACCATATCTAAACCGCCAAAGTGTATATTACGCATTGTGGCATGATGTGAATAAATGGCGGCACCAGAGAATTGAATACATGAAGAATCCAGTAAATAATCATGATATTTTACAAATCAATCACTATCAGAGTGACACATCAAATGAACTTAATAAAGGGCATAGTTACTTCAGAATAGTAACTAGTTCATCTGGTATGGTAAAAACATATTTGCTGGAAGTACTTCTAGTAAATATCCGCCTGCATTGACGATAATGCTGATAATAAATATAAGGTTAATTTACGCTGATAATAAATCCCCAAGCAAATAAACAGATCCAGCTACCACAATCAAATCTTCAGAACTCTGCAAATCTTTTGCAGCTTTAAAAGCTGTGTCTGGTTTCTTAATTGCTTGAATAGAACTATCATTTAAACTTAAATTAAAGCGTGAAAGTAAATAGTTTTTTAAAAGCTCCGCCCCCTGCTTCCTTTCACTATCCACTTCTGTGAAAATGACTTGGTCGTGCCCTGGTTTAAAGTTATACTTTAAAAGCTCTTCTAGGCAATCTTTATAGTTCTTATCACTTAAGTATGAAAGCAGATAGATTTTTCTTTTAAAGTTATTATTCTCCTCTACTTCTCTTATAAACTTATTCAAGACTATGCTTGCGTTAGAGTTATGTGCACTATCAAAGATTGTATTTTGCTCCTGGTCAAATTCCAGACGGCCTCTATAAGCTTTTTTAAAATCAGCGAAAAATTCATATCTATGTTTATCTTCGATTTTTATATTAGTTAGATGCTCAAAGATTTTGATTGCAAGGTTTATATTATCTCCAAATGGTGAATTTGGGTTAATATTGGGATTCTTTTCCTCTTCACTAAGTTCAAAGTGAGGAACCGAAACTTTTTTTATACCTTCCTTCTCTGCTCGGATCTTTTCAAGAGTGTTCCCAAGTCTGTCCATATGATCAAAGCCAATGCTCGTAATAGTTGTGGCTAAAGCATTCATCGGACTAATTACATTGGTAGCATCAAGCCTTCCACCTAAACCTACTTCTAATAACACTAGATCGACGTTAGCTTCCTTAAAAACTTCAAATCCAAGTATAGTAAGTTTTTCAAATTCAGTAAGATCTTCTTTTAAATTAGTTTTCGCAATTGCAGCTTGACTATCTTCAAAGAGATTATTCCAAGTATCTTGAAACACTTTCTCTGCGATCATTTCACCATTTACTCTGAATCTTTCACAGACAGATTTTAAGTGAGGACTAGTATAGCGCCCAATTTTAAGATCTGTAAATTTCAGATAGAATAACTCTAAAAATCTACTAACAGAACCTTTACCATTTGTGCCTGCTATATGAATATAGTAGCTAGTTTTTTCTGGATGAGATATTAAAGTAAGAGCTTTTTTAACGTTATCAATACCTAGTTTGATAACAGTGTCGAAACTTTTACTTGCGATATCTGGCATATATAAACTTTAGCTTATTTCATCATTGATATGAAAGTGAGAAAAAGTTTTTTTGCTAGTCAGATCTTTAATAAGTTCTTCACCCTCATAATCAAGCTTTTTTCCAGTGTTAAAACTATCAGCTGGTGCTTCAAGATTGTTAACTTGGCTTTGAGCACCAGTATCTTTAGGCTCTATTTTGCTGAATACTTTCTCTAAATCATCACTTGATGATTCCTTTGAAGGTGATTTACTAACTTTGTTAGTAGGACCAGACTCCACCATAGCATTAAACTCAGCTTTTACTGAATCAGGTTTACTAGAGCTTTGTTCTGAAGATGAATTTGACTCTTTATTCTTATTAAAAGATTTATTTGAGTCATTATTACTAGATCTCGGTGAACTATTCTCTTGGTTTTGAGGCTTATTAGAGTCAGAATCAGACTTTTTATTATAATTATCCCTTTTGTTATTAGGTTTGTTACCTTGTGACTTAGGGTTTTGATTCTTGTTATTACTATTCTGTCTGTTTTGTTTCTGGAAGTTACCTTTATTACCTTGGTTACTACCACCCTTAGAATATTTATTCTGACTTTGCTGACCACCACTAGACGATGACTTACCAGAGCCTGCAAGCTTAAAGATTAAACCTGTTCCATTACATACTGGACACTCTTCACCAAACACTTCACTAAGCGCTTGACCTGATCTTTTACGAGTAATCTCAACTAAACATAACTCTGAAAGTGGGCCTACTTGAGGCTTAGCCTTATCTGGTCTTAGAGCAGACTCTAAGGTTTCCATAACTCTGATCCGATCTTCTCTTTCTGCCATATCGATAAAGTCTATGATAATCATTCCACCGATATTTCTCAGTCTAATATGTCTTGCAATCTCGATTGCAGCTTCCATATTAGTTCTTCTAACAGTTTCTCTTAAAGTATTAGAAGCTGTAAATTTACCAGAGTTAATATCGATAGCAGTTAAAGCTTCCATTGTTTGGATAATAATATAACCACCACTTGGAAGATCTACACGCTTAGATAGGCAACTTCTTAGCTCTTTTTCAACATCAGTTTTTTGGAGAATTTGATCAGTCTCGAGAAATCTAACGGATACTTCTCTACCAGTCCATGTTTTTAAGAAATCTTCTGTTCTATATTTTGCTTGTAAAGAAGATACTACAATCTCATCAACTGTACTATTAAAGTTATCTCTTAATACTGAATATAAAAAGTCTTTTTCTTTGTAAACTACACCCGGGGAATTTTTTTGATCGTGTTTATCTACGATATTCTTCCAGATGTTCCAAAGATTAACAAAATCTTCTTCTAACTCCTCTTTAGAACGAGCAGATGCCTCTGTTCTAATAACTAAACCAAATTCCTCTGGTTTCATTAGGTTTGCGATAGATTTTAGTCTATCTTTCTCTTCATAATCTGCGATTTTTTTACTGATCGAAATGCCTACACTTTCAGTGGTTAAAACAAAATACCTACCAGGTATGCTTATTTTTGGATTAACTCTCGGGCCTTTCTTACCAGTTGGCTCTTTTTCGATTTGAACCATGAGCTTTTGCCCTGGAGCCAATCTATCATGTAATGAACCTTCACCTGGAATATCATTAGCATGCAAAAAGCCCATCCTACCTTCTTCTAATTTCACAAAAACTGCGTTAATAGAAGGCATGATGTTCTCTACTAAAACTGTATAAATATCTCCAACACCGAATTCGTTTCTGGAGATAAAGAAGTCCTGAGCCTTGCCTTCTTGAACTACAGAGGCAATATTGTGTTGCTCAGAAATTATAAGTGATTTCACTGGAACACCTTCTTTTAATGGATATTCAATTGTATATAAGAATTAAACTTTAAACTTTTACTGCAATATCTACACCCGCTGCAAGATCTAAATCTTTTAGCGACGTAGTTGTTTCTTGAGTCGGCTCGTATAAATCAATTAAGCAAGTATGTGTTTTAATTTGGAAATGCTCTCTAGACTTTTTATTTACGTGAGGTGATCTCAATACACAATATCTTCTAATTTTAGAAGGCATGCGAACAGGACCAGAAACAATCGCTCCAGTCCTTTTCGCCGCTTCAATAATCTGGTTAGCAGAAGCATCTAAATTTACAGGATCATAGCTTCTAAGTTTAATTCTTATACGATTCTGTCTTTTATTTGATTTTTTTGATTCTGTTTTTGCGCTAACCATAATTTTCTTCTTTATTATAACAAACTACTATTTTTTTCGCCGAAATTATTCGATGATTGATGATACAACTCCTGCACCAACAGTTTTACCACCTTCTCTGATCGCGAATCTCATTCCTTCTTCGATCGCTACAGGTTGGATAAGTTCAACTGTCATTTCAATGTTATCACCAGGCATAACCATTTCAACACCTTCTGGAAGGATTACGTTACCAGTTACGTCAGTTGTTCTGATGTAGAACTGTGGTCTGTAACCTTTGAAGAATGGAGTATGTCTACCACCCTCTTCTTTAGTAAGAACGTAAACGCTACCTACGAATTTAGTGTGTGGCTTGATTGAACCAGGCTTAACGATAACTTGACCTCTTTGGATATCATTTTTATCAACACCTCTAAGAAGTACACCAGCGTTATCACCAGCTTGAACTTCAGCTAAAGATTTTCTGAACATCTCACAACCAGTAATTACTGTTGCTTTTGTATCAGTGATACCAACGATCTCAACGTTATCACCAACTTTAGAAGCTCCTCTTTCAACCCTACCAGTTGCAACAGTACCTCTACCAGTGATAGTGAATACATCCTCAACTGCCATTAAGAAAGGCTTATCAACATCTCTTTCTGGAGTAGGAACAGTAGCATCAACGTTGTCGATTAACTCAAGGATTCTATCAGTCCACTCGTTATCACCTTTTTTGATAGAACTGTTTGCAGTACAAGCTTCAACAGCTTTTAATGCAGAACCTTTAACGAATGGGATGCTATCGCCGTCGAAATCATACTTAGAAAGAAGCTCTCTAGTTTCCATTTCAACTAATTCTAATAATTCTTCATCATCTACCATGTCACACTTGTTTAAGAAAACAACTAAGTGCTCAACACCAACTTGCTTAGCAAGAAGGATGTGCTCTCTAGTCTGAGGCATAGGACCATCAGCTGCAGATACAACTAAGATACCACCATCCATCTGAGCAGCACCAGTGATCATGTTTTTAACGTAATCCGCGTGACCAGGGCAGTCAACGTGAGCGTAGTGTCTAGTTTCACTTTCGTACTCAACGTGTGCAGTGTTAATTGTAATACCACGAGCTTTCTCTTCAGGAGCAGCGTCGATTTCATCGTATTTCTTAGCTTCAGCAAGACCTGCAGCAGCTAAAGTCATACAGATAGCAGCTGTTAACGTAGTCTTACCGTGGTCAACGTGACCAATAGTACCGATGTTTACATTGGGTTTTGTTCTTTTAAATTCTTCTCTTGCCATATTGGTAATTCCTCTCTTTTAGTATATTAATATAAAAATTGCAAAAAAATCCAACTCCCGCTTGAATCAGTATTAAATATTATCAAAAATGTTGCATTGAAATATAAGTAATTAATTAAAAATTTGTAATAATTTATCCAATTCGATACGATTTAACTTGAAACATTATGCATACAGACCCTGTTGTACCCGTATTACTATCTATTTCACTAGTACTTTTAGCTGCAAAAGCTGGAGCATTTCTAGCTCATAAGTTCAAGCAACCAGCGGTTTTAGGTGAATTATTAGCGGGGGTAATTGTAGGAAATGTTGCTTTATCTGGTTTTCATGGACTGGAATTTTTAAAACACGACCATATGTTAGAAATTTTTTCTGGCTTAGGGGTCATTATTTTACTTTTTGAAGTCGGATTGGAGTCTGAGTTCAATGAAATGATGTCTGTAGGTGCTAAATCATTGATAGTGGCTATAGTGGGAGTGGTTGTACCTTTTATCTGTGGTTACTATGTTTCAGGCTTAGTTGTTCCTGAAATTTCTGAGATGAGTAAGATATTTATGGGGGCCATACTTACTGCTACATCAGTAGGAATTACTGCACGGGTTTTTCAAGATCTAAATTTTTTAAATGCATCTGAGTCTAAGATCGTTTTAGGTGCTGCTGTAATCGATGATATTTTAGGTTTAATTATTTTAGCTGTAGTAAGTAGCATGGCAACGATGGGGAATGTTGAAATTTCTTCAATCATGACTGTTTCATTTAAAGCAATTGGCTTTGTAATAGTATCAGTAGTGGCTGGAATGTTCCTTGCTAAGAAGACGGTTCCTTTATTAGCGCCAATTAATTTACCTGGAATGATTCTTACTATAGGTTTGGTGGTTTGCTTCATTGGTTCATATTTAGCAAATCAATTTGGTTTAGCAACTATAGTAGGTGCTTTTTGTATGGGATTAGTTTTAGAGGACGTCCACTTTAAAAAGTTTGCTACAGACAGAACTTTAGAAGAATATATTCACCCTATTTCTATATTCTTGGTTCCTATATTCTTTGTGGTTACTGGTATGCACGTAGATCTATCTGTTTTTGCTGATCTTCATATCGTATTAGCTTCTGTAGCAATCAGTGTTGTTGCAATTTTAGGCAAGTTAATCTGTGCTTGGACTTTCCCGTCTAAAGAAAAAGTTAATAGAGCTATCATTGGTTTTGGGATGGTTCCTAGAGGTGAAGTTGGTTTAATTTTCGCTTCTGTAGGTAAGTCTATTGGAGTTGTTTCTGATTCTCTATATGCTATTACTGTTATCGTGGTTATCCTTACTACTTTATGTCCGCCACCGATACTTGCTTACCTTATCAAGAAAAATAAATAGAGAGGTTGACGTTGGAAAACCAATTAGAAAACCTCGCTCTGGTTGCTGATTTTATAGATAAAGAGAATCTTCAACTTATCTCGGATTTGTTTAATAACTTGCAGGTTAAGAATAAATATCTCTTTATAAAAGATGAATGTCTTTCTGTGGAGAAGAATGCTGCTTGGGAATATAAGGCTTGGTCGCAAGTGAAGAGTGAAGCTCTTACTAAATTGAAAGAAAAATTATATTTAAAAAAATCTATGGGTGAGAAAACCTTTAATGATAATGAAATTCAAGAGATTTTCTCCTCTAGTGATGATATTAAGTTTGATTTGATTTTTGTTGCTAGTGATTCTAATCAAGGTTTAGATGATAATTTTTTATTAAATGCAAATTATTCTGAAATTTATTTTTCCAGAAAAGCCTTTACTAAGGAATTTTTTGATATAAATGAAGTAATAGCTGCAAAAGATTTTTTTATTGCAACTCAAAGGAATTTTGGTTCTTAAATGTCGGTAGATTCTAGTAAATTAATTTTTGTTGTTGGTTGTCCTAGATCTGGAACTACTAAGTTAACTGAAATTATTAATAAGCATAGTAAAATTCAGTGCTCAAGTGAAACTCACTTCTTTAATATAAACTGGGAGCTTAATTATAAGCTTTGCATTGATGAATTTATAGAGTCTAATGAGTTTAATAATTTCTTTGATCATTTTAGGGTTCAAGATTTCATGAAGCTTAACTCTCTTGAAATCAAGGATTTTGCTGATGAGTTAAGAAAAACTTATGAATTAAATTCAAAGGATTATGTAAATAAAGATTTGTACATTAAGTCAATTTTTGATGTCATGGTGAACCTATCATTGAAGCAAAATGATTCAGCAGAATTCTTTTGTGAAAAGACACCACAGCACCTTAGAAGTGTCGATAAAATTTTAAAATATTACCCTGAAGCTAAGTTCGTTCATCTTATCAGAGATGGGCGAGATGTGGTTAATTCTCTTTTAAAGATGCCTTGGCGCCCAGATGGATTAATTAATAATGCTAGGTTCTGGAAGAAGTTTGTTCGTTTTGGGATTGAGATGCATGAATTTTTAGCGAAAAATGATAAGAGTGCTTTTTGGTTTGATGTTCGCTATGAAGAGCTTTTAGAGCACCCTGAAGAGCTTTTACACTTACTTTCAGAATTTTTAAATCTTGAATATGAGGAAGCGATGCTAAGTAATGAAGTTATCGTGGATAAAAAAGTATTTGCAGACTGGGAATCTAAATGGAAACATAAGGCGAATCTTGATCTTGATCTGACAAGAGTCGGTGCTTATAAAAAAGAAATGTCTGAAGATGACCAAATTACTTTGAATTGGTTTTTGCAAAAAGAGCTTAAAGAGCTTAATTACGAGGTTGATTTGAGTAATGTAAGTTATAAGCATTTGAACTTTGCGGTTAAAGGTTATTTAGATTTAGCTGCCCAAAAGCTTTTGCGCTTTCTTAGTGATCTAGCTTAAGCCTAATTAATTTAATGATTTGTAAATCTATGTTAATATTGTAATACCAGTTGTTTTAACTTATTACTTTAATGCAGGCAGTTTCAGCTAAGCCGAATACTTTTGATTATGATAAGCAATATCAGGCTCAGCCAGACATTGAAGATTTTAGGCAGCATTTAGAAGAGAATTATCAGAACCAAACAGTCGCTCAAAATAGAGATGAGATGGTTGATTTTGTTAATCAGGAAGGATTTACTGAACCAGAAAAACCGCTTGAGGAAGAAGAGGAAATAGAAATTGAAAAAAATATTTTCCACGGCATTAGTGAATTTATTAAGCCTGTTACTGACATTTGGTCAAAGCAGCCACTAATGGCTCCTGTAATTTCTGGTATAGGTGCGGCTTTACACTTGGTAGATGGTTTTGCTGAGATGAAAGGCTTACCTGAGTCTACTTTGAAGCTTACAAGAGCAGCTTCTATAGGTTACTCAAAGTTCATAACTTCAATGCCTAATATATTAGATGGTATTCACCGTTTGAAAAATAATGACTATGTCGAAGGTTTATCAAGATTGTTTTTACTCTCTAAGACAAAATTTGGTGAGCCAGCTAATTTCAGTATGACCAATGGTGCTTTTACGGCTTTCAAAACACTGAAGATGTTCTCTAAATTAGAGAATCCGAAAAAATTCAAGTCACTTGGTGATAACTTGAAGTTCTTAGGAAAGATGTTTACGACTGTTTTAGATGAATCGAAAAAACGCTTTAAAGAAGGTGGTTTTGTGAATACTTTTGATGCGATCTCCAAAGTTATTTCTACGCCGATGATGTTCCTTTCTGGTACTTTAGGAACGATATTATTAGGTGATGAAGTCGATACGCCTATGGCTAGGTTCTTTGGTGCACTTAGAAATGGTTTTGGTTTTGCTGCTGATATGTCGATCAATATCGAAGCTACTAGAGAAGCGCAGAAGAAAGCTGCTGCTGAAAATAGACCTGTGAATCCTGTGAAGGACATTTTAAGTAGTGAAGAAGGCTTAGTTGGCTCTGCATACAGTGTTCTATCTCTTGGAGAGCTATTCCAGAGATACTTACCTGAGAGTGTTTCTAAGATTACAGCTCAATTATTGTGTGGAATTCAAGAGATTGCAACCTCTGGTTGGGGAGTATACGATTCTTTGAAATCGAAGGCTGCTCCGAAGGAAGAAATGAGTTTTGAGCCACAATTGCAGATGGCTTAATGAAATTGTAAGTAAATATTTATCAAAAGAATCTTATCTGAACTTTGTGTTTAATGTGGTTTTGTAGGAAGCTTAAAATGTCAGCAAATAAATTAAGTAGCGGTGGAATTAATATATCAAATTTTTTTAAACTCTTGGTTGAAAGTGAAGAAGAGTTAAAATCGGCAATTAAGTCAGCTGGTGCAAATGAACAAGTTACTCAAGAGATTTATGATCATTTTATCAACCTCGAAGATAGTCCAGATGCTTTACTAATTAGTAGTCAACTTATTAATAAAGACGAGAACCGCTTCATAGACGGTGATGAATTTGGTGATTATTTTGAGACTCTCGGGCTGAATACAGGGCAACCGCAAAGTCTGCTTAGTTATTTTGGAAAAGAATATCTTGTAGATATTGATTACTAGAAGCAGCTTTAA
>JABSOS010000032.1 GCA_013216135.1 Candidatus Caenarcanales bacterium | reverse complement strand
GCTTATATTTTGATAATTTACTGTATTTAAGCATATTCCAGACTAGTTAGATTTATTTTAACTGGTCTAGAGCCTTATCAATAATATTTTCTTGTACGTTAACAACTTCCACTTCGCTTGCTAAGGCACTTGCACTTACTGATTCACCTAAAATTTCTTGGTTTTGTTGTGCTGCATTTTGAGCATTTATTTGCTCTTGCTGTGCAATTTCGTTATTCTGTAAATTTGTAACGTTTGCAGCCAAATCCCACTCCTATCTAATATGAACTCGCCTCTTAAGGTAGTTAACATATCGTCTTTAAATAAGGGTTAAGTTTGTATTGCAAGTGCTTCTATAAGTCTTTGGTTTTCAGCAACAGTCCCAATTGTAATACGCATAGCTGTATCAGAAATGCTATGCGCCTTTCTTAGAATGATTCCTTTGCTGAGCATATCTTCTAAGAGTTCTTCTGAATTATGGTAACGGCTATTTGCTGTATCAACTAATAGGAAATTAGCTTCACTAGGAGAAACTTTAAAGCCTAATTCTTCAAGTGCTTTACTTAACTTAGGTTTTTCTGAGTTGTTATTTTCAATAATTAAATTAAAGTGTTCCGTATCTTCTAAGGCAGCTTTAGCTGCTTTTAAACTCGGCTTAGCACAAAGAAATGGAGTGTTGTATTTTAGGTAAGTGTTTTGCAGTTCTTTATGCATTAAGCCGTAGCCGACTCTATATCCCGCAAGACCATAAGCTTTAGAAAATGTGTAACCGATAATCATATTCGGGTATTTATTAATGATATTTCGGGCATCATATTTATTTCTATCTGTGAATTCAATATATGCATGATCTACAAATAAAATAATGTTTTTTTGCTCACAAATCTTAGCTAGATTTTCTATTTCTTCTATGTCTGTGATAGTTCCAGTAGGGTTATTCGGAGTGCATAAAAATATGATTTTTATTTCTGAGTTACTCTCTGCTTGATAATCATTGATTTTAGTTTCGATATCATTTAGGTTAGGGTAGAAGTTTTCATCTCGACCTAAATCAAAGATTTTTAATCCTAGTCTAGATGCTGCAAAATCATAAAAAACAAAACTTGGTGAAAAGTTAATGATAGAGTCTCCTCTTTGAGTAAATAGATTTAGGCATTGTTCTATTACCCTATCCATTCCGTTGCCAACAGTAATCGCAAGCTGACTCATATCTATTTCTTCAGCAAACTTAGCTTCAAGCAAACTTATAAGTTCTTCAGATTGAGGCTCATCATAGAAATTTGAACTTTTGCAAGCTTCACTTGCAGCAGCAACAGCTTTTGGGCTAGTACCTATAGTACTTTCATTACCAGCTAATCTTAAAATATCTTCTCTTTTAAAACCATACTTTTCCATGACGTATTCGAAGGTTATACCAGCTTTATATACATCAGCTGAACTTAACCACGAATTTACTGGATAATTTTTTATTTGCAGGGTTTTATCCATAGAAGCCAATTATAGCAAGCAAATAGCAGCTTTTATGTTTAGAGCATAAAAAAACAGCCCCGTAGGGCTGTTTCGGTTGAACGATTACAATAGATTTTGCGCTCGTTCTCTCTACGCTAGATCACTAAGTTGAAGTTAGAGGGATTCAGACTACGCAATCTAGCGAAGACTATTACGCAAAGATTAAACCCAAGACCTACACGATAGGGATGGGGAAAAGGATATAAGCTTGTGAGTAACCCTTGTCGTAAACTTACATAATCTGTTATACGTATAGCAATATTGTGTTAAGGATGATTTAAGCTTTACGTATTTCTTCTTCAATTTTTTAAATTGTTTTATTTAGCCTCAAAATCTAAGTCTACGGGTATAATAAAAATAGAAGCTTTAGAAATAATGGAGTTCTTATTACACGAATTTGCGGGTTTCCTTAAAAAGGATCAGATATTAGATGATCCTGTGGATTTAAAATTATATGAGACTGATGCGACGTCTCTTTTCCCAAAAAAACCTAAATTAGTTTTGCTTCCAGGAACTGTAGAAGAGATTCAGAAGATTATAAAAGCGATTACTAGATATAACGCTTCTAACCCTCCACATAAAGTAAGTTTTGTCGCAAGAGGAGCAGGAACCGGTCTTTCTGGAGGTGCTTTAGCTTCTGATTACTCGATTATAATTTCACTTGCGAGGTTCACTAAAGTTATAAAGGTTGACTACGAAAATAATGTGGTTTTAGTTGAAACTGGTGTTGTTAACGCAACTTTAAATAAAGTGGTAAAAGATTCTAATTTGCATTTTGCGCCTGACCCATCTTCTCAGCAGGCTTGTACTATAGGTGGGAATGTGGCTGAAAATGCAGGTGGTGTTCACTGTTTTAAATATGGCGTAACTTCTGAGCATGTTTTAGGTATTGAAATGGTTAGCTCAGATGGTGAGCTTAAGTATTTCGGGGACTTAGACTCTGACTTGAATTACAATCTTAGTTCTTCTGATCTCAATATCACAGCTCTAGTAGTGGGTAGTGAGGGGACATTTGGGATAGTGACCAAAGCTTTATTGAGGCTAACACCTTTACAGGATAGTTTTCTTACCATTCAGGCAGCTTTTGAAGATACTCAGGCTTGTGCAAATTTAGTGAGCGACATAATTAAACAGGGCTTTAAACCAGCTGCAATTGAAACAGTCGATAATAACGCTGTTAGAGCCATAAATAAAGCATATAATCTTGGTTTTAGTGATGATGTTAAGGCTGTGATTTTGATAGAGATAGACGGCATTCTAGAAGAAGTTATTGAAGATGGTTTGAAGCTAAAAGATACTGTTAATAAATATAATCCTTTACAGTATGAAGAAACTCAAGACCCTGAGCGTCGTTTACGCTTATGGAAAGTGAGAAAAGGTGCAGCAGCAGCCTTTGGAAAGATAGCACCGTTTTGGTATTTATATGACCTCGTAGTTCCTCGTTCTAAGATCCCTGATGCCCTAAAGGGATTAGAAGAAATTGCTGATAAGTATAATCTACTGCTGGCAAATATTTTACACGCTGGTGATGGTAATATTCACCCTAATTTTCTTTATGACCCTTATAAAGATGAAACTGTTGTGGAGAGGATTCATAAAGCTAGCCATGAAATAATGGAGCTTTGTGTTAGTTTAAATGGAACTTTATCTGGTGAGCATGGTATAGGAGTCGAAAAGCAGGAGTATATGGGGCATCTCTTTTCTGATACTGATATGAATAAAATGTTGATGCTAAGAGAGGTCTTTGATCCTAATTATATTAGTAACCCTAATAAAATATTCCCGATCCGAATCTGCCGTGAATGTCATAGAGAGATTGAGATGGAGGAATTAAAGTCATGAGTGCTAAAACTGATAAAACCCTTTATACAGAATTTGATTATCTTTCACGTGGGCAAGAATTTGCAGCTGATAAATTTGAGCTTTTTAAATTTGATTCGGTGGATGATAATCCTATAGAACTTTATAATGATGATTTCGTTGTTAAGGTTAATGCTGATGTAAGTCTTGAAGATTTAGATACTTATTTAAAGCCTTTCTCTAAGACTGTAAATATTTTCTCCTCAGCTGAATATTCACTCTCGCGTGTTTTAGGAGAAGTGAGAGATAGCCTCGAACAGAAGTCAGTATTGGGTTTAACTGTTCAAGGACTTAATGGAGAGGTTTCTAAGTGTGGCGGGCAAGTTATTAAAAATGTCGCTGGTTATGATTTACGTAAATTATATTTAGGCTCTTTTAACTCAATTCAAGTTATTAAATCTGCATATTTAAAGCTTGAAAAACTTCCGATGTTAAAGATGAAGCTTCAGGCTGCGTTTGAAGATTTATCTGAGATCGACTTTGAGCTTTTGTGTAAGACTTTTGCTTTTGATTTTAATAATCAAGATACCGCAGTGAAATTGAAATTCCATAGTGATTTTTCGGTTTCACTTACTATAGAATTGCTTGGTAGTCCAGATCTGCTTGAGATGAGGAAACATAGGTTAAGCAAGGAACTCCCTTATGAGTTTATCTCAGAGGTGGAAACATATAATAAACCATATTTTAACCCTAATAGTTTTCATGCTTATTATTATTTAAAAAGAAGTGATTTGAAGTCATACAGTGAAGCTTTAATAAGAGTGCTGGATGATTTGGAAGTTAATCCAGAAGCCTATGGAGCAAATATCTTTAGTGATGTTTCTGAGATTCCTAGAAGAGTTGACCTTAATATCGATCTTTTTAAATCGTGTTTAAGTTTTGAATCCAAACCATATATCTTCAGAGCTTTTCATGAAATTGATGCTGTTGATGAACTTTATCGCCTCTATAAGCCTGTAATTCGTATCGCTCCTGTTACTTATGAAAACCGAGTGATAGAAAGGGATTTGAATTCATTGATTAAGTCAGATGAACTCGCATTAATTAAAGCTTTAAAATTAAAAT
Organism: Candidatus Caenarcanales bacterium; assembly: GCA_013216135.1. Lineage (GTDB taxonomy): Bacteria > Cyanobacteriota > Vampirovibrionia > LMEP-6097 > LMEP-6097 > DT-14. Next base: position 25,614 of record JABSOS010000032.1, on the reverse strand, counting down.
ATGATCCAGAGAATGTTTTAAACCCAGGGGTACTTTGTAATGTTGAACGAAAAGCATGCTCACATTAATCTAGAAGAAGAAATTGAGAAGATAAACGCTTGCGTTCACTGTGGCTATTGCTTGCCAGCTTGCCCTACATACTTAAGTACCGGTAATGAAGGCAACTCTCCTAGAGGTAGACTTTATTTAATTAAAGATCTAATCCGTGATGGTAAAGAAGAATTAGAAGACACTGCTAAAAATTATTTGGATAATTGTCTAGGGTGTATGGCTTGTGAAACGGCTTGCCCGTCTGGGGTTGAATATACCGATCTGCTTGAGTTTGCAAGGCATGACCGCGAGCAAAGCAAATATCATAAAGGTTTTTGGGGATTTATACGTAGGCAAGCTTTTAAGTATATTTTACCGAATCGTTTGCTTTTAAATATGGCTAGAATTTCTTTACGCGTAATGAATTTTATCTACAAGCTCCTGCCTTTTCTCCCAAGGCTTGTTAAGATACAGCCGAAGCTTGAGTTTGAGTATAAAAAAATTGAAACTGATAGTTTTTATCCATCGTTAGAAAATTTAGATGGAATAGACAACCCTGAGCATACCGTTATTTTAAATTTAGGTTGTGTTATGGACACCATTTATAATCAGGTTCATCTAGATACTATTAAAGTTTTAAATGCTATTGGCTATCATGTTTATGTTCCTAGTAGTAAATGTTGTGGAGCTTTAGCAAGTCACAGTGGTGAACATGCTTTGGGAGAAAAGCAGAAGCAAGATTTCCTAAAAAAACAAAAAACAACTATCGATGGTATTCCAGTTAATAAAGTGGTTTTCAATTCAGCTGGTTGTGGAGCTTTTATTAAAGAAAGTGAAGACCTTGACCCTGAGCTTGAATTATATGATATCGCTGAGCTTTTAGATATAAATAATTGGAAGGCACCTTTGCCTTTAGCGAATTTTAAGAAAAAGATTGAAGTTGCTGATTCTCGTTTGATGAGCTTCTTTGGGGAGATAGATGCTTCAGATGAAATGTCTGTTGATATTACTTATCATCCTGCTTGTCATTTGTCTCACGCTCAAGGCATTAGAGGTGTATATGAGGAGATCTTAAAGCTTATGCAGAGGGTTAATTTGAAAACTCTTTATGAAGCTGAAGTTTGCTGTGGTTCAGCTGGTTTTTATAACCTAATTAAGCCAGATCTTGCTGATGATATCGGTAAGCGCAAAGCTGAGAATATACAGAATACTGAGGCTAAATTTGTTGTAACCGCAAACCCTGGCTGCATGTCACAAATAGAAGCTCACCTGCCTGATGATTACGAGGTGGTACACCCTATGACTTTACTTGCAGCGGTTTTAACTTAAACTTTCTTCAAGCCAGCTTGCATAGCTTTTATTTAACTTTGAAATCGGAATTTGTAATATTGCTGGGCAATCATAACTATGTAGTTTAGTTATTTCTTTTTCTAATTCACTATAGTTTTCAATTTTAGTTTTTAAAACCATTGCTATCTCATTAGACTTTTCAATCTGGTTTTCCCACTTATAGATTGAGCTGATTTCTGGATAAATATTTGCGCATGCGACTAGCTTCTTCTCTAAAAGCTTTTCAGCTATGCTTTCTAGGTTTTCTTTAGAATCTCCAGTGGTATAAACTAAACAATATTTTTCACTCATATCTTTTTCTTTTTAAGCTTTTTACTTCTTTTCCTAAACTCATAAGGGCTATATTTTATGCCCTTCTCTTCATCCCAAATATTTATCTTAGCTTGTTTTGCTTTGGCTTCAGCTTCTTTAAATCTCAAAGCATATTTATCATTATCTCCGATAATAAATAACTCAGCTAAGCCATGTTCGAGTAGTTTTTCATTTAAACTGGTTTTTTGATAGCTTCTTTTATCTTTCATCGCGTAGACATAGGCTAACAATCTACCGTATTTATCTCTTTTTACAAGGTCTATCTCAAGTTTTACTGTTTTAGATTCACTTAGCTCTTCTTCCAAATACTCTTTAGCAATTTTGCCCCAGGGTTCTTGGTTGATTTCAGGGCAGTCAATTCCTAATAGTCTTACTCTTACAGTACCTAATTTTTTGGTTTGTACTTTAATGGTATCTCCATCTGGAATATTAATAATAGTTCCGTAGAAATTATTAGAGTTACAGGAACTTAATAGGAAAATAATAAAAATTAAGCTGGCTATTTTTTTCATTAAACTGATTTTAATGTTTTTTTGTTAGGTGGCTTAAATTTTACTAAAAAACGAATTGCATATAAAAAAACTCAAAATAATAACTTGTATTAACGGAATGGCGCTTGTAAATTTTAATTATAATAGTGAAATAAAAGTAACTGATGGAGAATCTGCTTCTAAGGTGATACTTGTAGATAAAGACTATGAGTCAAAAACGGGTGATGAGTACTCAATTTATTATAAAGAAAATAAAAATAGAAGATATTTTCTTGGAGCCTCAGCTGGTGATGTCGAGAATAACCCTAGATTAATCAAAAAGTTACAGATTTTTCTTAAGGCTAAGGGTTACTATAACTCAGGTTTAAATGCTCGCTTAGATCGTAATACAACTCAAGCACTAAAAAAATATGCTAAAGATCAATATGAACAGGGGAGTTTCGAAACTAATTTAAATTTAAATAGGGCATCTATAACTGATTTGATTAATGAAGATTTACTCTCAACTATGAAAGGTCAAATTATTGCGACTAAATCAGAATTCGATGAATCAGGTGTACTTGAAGTTTCTACCTTATCTGTTGAAGAAGGGCAATTAAATGAAGATCTAGTTTCTATTAAAGGAAACACTAATAAAGCTCCACTTGCCATATCAAACTCACCATTTGATTTTTGGGGAGATTCTTTGCCAAAGCTTTCTGAAAAAGAATATAGTCAAATTGAAAAGGAAGAAAAGCTTATTAGCACGGTTGATTTTGGCTTAAGCTATTTACTTAGGACTAAAAGCGGTGGAGAGTATTCAGACAATAATGAATATGCTGAAATCGTCAGTGAGAAAATTAATGAGATAAAAGAAAAATATAAGAATGACCCTGATGCTCTAAAAGCTATTGAAAAATATGAAAATGAGCTTGAATATATAGAGTCTTATCGATATCCAGGTGAAACTGAAGAAGAGAGAAGAGCTAATATGGATAAAGAAAAGACTTATAATATCGAGCTTGAAAAAATAAAAACAGAAGCTAAGTCAAGAACTCAAAAAGAGTTAAAACCTCTTCAGCAAAATTTTCAATTTAATCATAAGGAAGCTCTTATTAATAAACTCGTTGAGGATAATCCAAATCTTGACCGCTCAGAATTAGATTCTTTGAAAATTTCAGAGCTTCAGGAGAAACTTGAAAAGGAAGCATTAGATATATTCTATACCGAACTTAAAAATTCACAGTGGTATCAAGATTATAAAGACTCAGAAGCTAGGATTAAAGCTAGGATTGATGAAAATTACTTTAATGAGGTTGATGCTCTTAAAGTTAAAGTTTTTGGTGAACCGAATAGACTGCGAACTAAGTCTGTTAAAGATCACTCGCAGAGATATTTAGATACTTTATATAAACTTCAAGCTGGGGCAAGTATCACTGGTAGAACATTTATTGGTAATAATTCTAAAGAATTTCGTATCTTGGATGAGCTAAACGTTGCAATTAGACCTGAATTAGAAGCTAAAAGGGAATATTTTCAAAGTGATAATTATCAACTGATGCATCAAGATGCAAGGAATGGAATTAATGGATTGGTTCGAAGCCCATTTACTGATTTTGATACCACAGGGAAAGACTTGCTTAAATTAGAAAATTCTTATCGTGATGTTTATAAACAGATAGAAGAGTTAAATGAATACCTTAGCTCAGCAGATAAATACTCGATTGCTTATGAGGAGAAAAATGAGGAAACGGGTGGAATAGAAACTAAGCAGAAAATAATTTATACAGAAGAATCTAGAAAAGAAATAAATAATAGAATCAAAAAAGTTTACCTTTCAATTCAATCACTAAAGGTTAAGGCAGAGAAACTAAGAGAAAATCCAGAAATTAGCTGGGATAAAGAAAACTTAGATAAAACTTTGAAATTATCAGATTTTTTGGTGGAAAATGTTGAAAATTTGGTTTAATTCAGCTGTTATCATTAGCTAAAGAATGCCTTCGAGATCATATAAATATTTAAACGCTATAACTGTAGCTTTTGTAGTCATTATTTTAATGAGTAACTTGATTGCAAGTATTAAAGTAACTCAAATAGAGCTTCCTATTTTTGGAAATAAAATCAGCTTTGTCGCTGGATTACTGTTTTTCCCAGCTTCATATTTAATTGGGGACTTACTTACAGAAGTTTATGGTTACTCTAAAAGTCGCCAGGTGATTTGGTCTGGTTTTATTTCTTTATTAGTAGCAAATTTGATGATAAAGTTTTTGGTGGCTTTGCCACCTGATCCTCATTGGGGTTTGCAGGAAGCTTATAGCCAAATCTTTGCAATCGGTTTTCGGGTAAGTCTTGCAAGTATGCTTGCTTTTTTCTGTGGTGAGTTTTGTAATAGCTTCGTTATCGCAAAGCTAAAAGTTCTCACTAAAGGTAAGGGGCAGGCTTTAAGAATTATCGGTTCTACATGTGTCGGTGAATTTGTTGATACTTTGATCTTTTATCCTTTAGCTTTTTTAGGTGATCCTAATTTTCCGCCTGGCTTGATTATAAATATTATGATTGCAAATTATTGTGTAAAAGTTTTATGGGAGTGTTTGGCTTACCCTATTACTAGGAAAATAATTGCGTTTCTTAAGAAAGCTGAGCAGGAAGATTATTACGATATTAATACTGATTTTAATCCGTTTCATCTTGATGAGAATGGTGATTTGAAGGATTCTAAATAATTGATAATCGCAGGGGTTGATTATTTTGATTAGTGCGTTATTATTTTGTATCTGGATTATTGAGAAAAGATGTTAAAACCAAGTGATTTTATTAGAAATACTTTTCTAGTTAATAGAAAAGAGACGAGTAATGCTTTAGAGGGGTGTAAAGGAAGGAAGAATCCTAATACTGAGTTTTTAGAAAAAAGAAATATTAAGCAAAGCCAGAAGGAACTTCATAAGATTTTACTAGAACGCCCTATTGAACAGCTAGATATACCAGCTTCACGTATTCAAACTGGGAGTATGGAAATGCAAGCTGGGAACGTGGAAAAGCAAGAGATTGTGAACACTCAGGCAATTCTTAATCTCATTAATGATGAAGGTAGTACTATTAAACAAATTTACAATGTTGGTGATTCTGGTGAAAAAGTAATTTCTATTGCTGATAAGGATGGAGTTAATCATATGGTGCCGTTATATAAGGATGGTGGAAGTTTTCAAAATGATAAAAATTATCTAGAACCAACTATTAGTGGGGGGCTCGATGGTCATATTTTAAAACCTATCGAGGGAGAGCAAAATGAAGTTTTACTCTTAGCTTCTAATAAACTAGCTGAGCAAATGAGGAAAGAATTTCAAAGTGATGACTGGAAAATAGTTAAAGAAAAAGAAGCCTATGACCCGAGGTCTAGTTTTGCCGCTAAGCACTTTCTTTTTCAATTAAAAAAAGATGATAGATCTGCAAAAAATGTATTTAAGCTACCTACTTACATTGAAGATAAATTTATGAAAAAGATCTTAAGAGATAAGGTTTACGACACAGAATTTGACCGACTTTATACATACGAAGATTTAACAGCGTCGATTCCTTTTGACACTAAATTACCAATGCTTATAGAAAGTATTCAGTTAACTGATGCCGATGGTAATGAGACTTTAGTATACAAAGGACCAAATGCTAATGCTGATGCCATTAGCTCAGAATTACTTTATGACAATAGTTGTATGAACTTATATGATGCTTCCTCTAGAGTCCCATTCGCTCAAGAACTTTTACAAATTATAGGAGCTAAGGGGTCAGTTTCAAGCAAAAATCGTGAGTATTACTACAATCCTATGGGAACTTTTTTGCCTGATCGAGTGATAAAGGAATACGGGCGAGAACCAAATTTTACCAAAGTTAATGATTCCCTATTATAGGAACTCCATTTTAAAACTATCACGGTAAATTAACTAAAAACTGAGCTGCTGAAATAATTCTCACCACAGAACCATTGATATCAGGTACACGGTAAGAATCGTCACCATTTAGATGGATTTGAAAGGCGTAGGGAATTTTTACTCTTTCTAATAAATACTTCAAATTTTTATCTAAGCTTGATGCTGTCTTCTTTACTTCAATCGCAAGCCAAGGCTTTTTATTTTTGATCACAATAAAATCAACTTCGTGTCCCCTAGTATCACGAAAATACCTTAACTCAAACTTTTCACCTTCGTAATCTTCAAACCAGTGAACTAGCCTAATTAAATGCAATGCGACTAAATTTTCTAAACGTGCTGCTTCATCAGCTACTATTCCCGAGTCCCACATATAGAGTTTTTGTTCTTTTTTTACCGCTCGAATTTTAGGAGCTCCAAATGGAGATAGGCGGAAAACAGCATAGTTTCTCTCAAGGATTTTAAGCCAGTTCGCTGCTGTCTTAAAGTTAATTTCTAAATCCTCACGCAGGCTATTGATGGAAAGTACAGAAGAGACTGTATTTGGTAATTGTTCATAAAGTAACTCTAATTTATCTAGATCACTTACATTTTCAAGATCGCGAATATCTTCTCTAATTAACCTTTGGGCGTATAAATTACGCCATCTTTTAGCGGTTCGCTCTGAATTTGATAGAAGAGGTTCAGGAAAAGCTCCTAAAAGCATTAATTTTTCAAGCGCATTTTGAATTTTAGGCGATGAATTTAGCTCTAAGTCTTCAATAGCTTTTATATAATTTAGATTTTTCTTAGCTAAATATTCAGCAAGAGTAAATGGATGAAGTCTATAAAAGAAATAACGTCCTTGTAATGAGTCGCCTCCTCTTTTGAAATAATCTAATTTTGCACTGCCAGTAACCAGTATTTTATGTTCTTTATGGTGTAAATCATATAAACCTTTAAGGTAGTTTCTCCAAGATTTGTATTTGTGAATTTCATCAAATATCCAAATCTTTTTGTTTATATCAATTTTCCCAGCTTTGATTAGTTCTCTATGTTTTGCTGCATCCCAGTTATAGTAGGCTCCATTAGGCTTTATGAAATTTTCTGATATTGTGGTTTTGCCACACTGCCTAGGACCTGATATGAAAACCATTTTAGACTTTAAGTCTTCCTCAATAGCTTTTTCTATCCTTCTAAATTGATACGACATTTATTTACTACCTATGTTGATGTTGTTTTTTATACTATGGTATAAAAAAAACCGGTCTTTTTTATACCATACCACAAAAATAGCCTTGTTGAAACATTGCTACTTGATGCTGCCTTTTATTATTGTTATTAACGAAATAAGCTATCATTAAAGCACTAATGGAAACGAAAAAGTCTATAGTCCAGAAACTAAGAGAAGAAGCAAAGCCATTTAGCTCACTGTTCGCTCTTTCATTAGTATTCATGTTCTTCAGTGGCTTTGCCAATATTCTTCCATCATGGTTAATTAAAGTCTCTGTTGATGGTTTATCCGCCTTAAGCACTAATAACAGTAAGTTCTCACTGTTTCCTACACAGTTGGAAAAATTTCTATTAGAAAAATTCCCAAATGGTATTAATTTAGAATTTTTTTCAATAAACCTTAAGCTAGAAGATATTAAAGCTGCTCTTTACGTAGATACCAGTACTTTTAGCACTTTTCTTCCACTTGCCATCATTATAGTTTTTTCATTAGATGCAATTTTCAAATTTACTTATTTATTCTCAATTCGCTCCTGGGGACTAAAAGTCGTAAAATCCATCCGTGAAAAATTCCACGCTCACTTAAATAAGCTCAGCATTAAAGATCAGGTTAAATACGATTCGGGTTCACTTGTTTCTATTGTAAGTAGTGATCTTACAAGTCTCCAGTCTTGGCTTTCTGAGAGTGTTACGAACTTCTTTAATGATGGGTTTAAAGCTTTGTTTTTATTTACATGGCTTTTGATTTTGAACTATAAGTTAACTTTACTTGCGATTATAACTATCCCTCTTTTCGCTTTTCCCGTGATTAAAATCGGTAAAAGTATTCGTAAGTATAGTAAGGGAGGGCAAGATCACATCGGTAGAATAGGAAGTTTTTTGAATGAAACTCTTGTGAACCAGAGGATTATCAAAGCTTTTAATTTAGAAGAGTGGCGTGAAGCTGCTTTTAAAAAGGAATCTGGCATACTTTATAAACTTCAATCTCGTTGGTTTCTTTTTATGTCTCTCGTTTCACCTGTGACTAATATCGTTGCTGCTTTAGGTATCAGCGCTATTCTTTATTTCGGGTTACAGTCTGTAAACAACCAATCTATTAGTTTAGGTGAATTTACTTCATTCTTTGTGACTTGTATTTTACTTTTTGATCCAGCTAAAAGAATAGGGCGCGTCGCTACTATATTTCAGTCAGCCCTTGGGGTTGCAGAAAGAGTATTTAATATACTCGATGAAAAGTCTCAAGAGGATGAAGTTACAGATGACACTGAACTTAAATTACCTATGGCTGCTTCTGTTGAGTTTAAGGGTTTAGTTTTTGAATACGAATCATTAAATGATTCTGAGATAGAAGCTAAGAGGATCTTTAATAACTTAAATTTATATATTCCAGCTAAATCCAGCATGGCACTTGTCGGACCAAGTGGTAGTGGTAAAACTACTTTGATAAGTTTATTACCAAGATTCTATGAAATTAATGCTGGTGAGATTTTAATCGATGGTTTAAATATTCGTGATTTGAGTTTAAAAACTTTAAGAAGATATATTGCTTTTGTAAGCCAAGACCCGCTTCTCTTTACAGGAACACTTAGAGAGAATTTAATGGTAGCTTGTGAGGAAAGTAATCCAGAGAAGCTTGATGCTGAAATTAAGTCAGCTTTAGCGAAAGCTTTTTTAGACGAAGTAGTTGATAAGTTACCACAGGGACTTGATACTCATATCGGTGAGAGAGGGCAAAGCCTTTCTCTAGGTCAAAGACAAAGAGTGTCACTGGCTAGAGCTTTTTTATGTAATGCACCTATTGTAATTTTAGATGAACCTACTAGTGCACTTGATAATAGATCACAGCAATACATCTATGATTCTATCCAGAAGTTAATGGAAGAGAGAACCGTGCTTGTGATTGCGCATAGGTTAGATACGATTAAGTCTTGTGATCAAATTGTATATCTTGAAAATGGAGAAATCTTAGAAAAGGGTACTTACCAAGAATTACTTGATAAAAAGTCAGATTTTGCTGATCTTTTAAGCTCTGGGGAAGCTTAATTTTACAAAAATCCGTATTTCCCCCAATCTTCCAAATCCTAAGTAATGGTTAACAGAAATCTGGGTATGATATATATATGAGCATACTTGTATATTGTGAAGCACAGGAAAGTTTAAAAGAAACTGGAAAGATAGTCCTAGCTGAAGGTTCTGCTGAATTACTGAAACTTGCGATAAAAGAAGCTGGAGCTGATAATGTATCAGCAATTTTACTTGGTTCGAATATTTCTGGAGCGGTAGAGGATATTAAAGCTTTAGGTCCAGCTAAATTATTTTCTGCTGATGCAGATGCTTTACAGGTTTTTGCTTCTGATTTATATCTAGCTAAATTAACAGAAGTATATTCACAAGTAAGTCCTGATTTTATTTTTGCTACTCATGGTTCAGATACTGAAGTTCTTCTTACTATGCTTGCAGCTAAAGAGTCTGCAAATATAGCGACAGACTGTGTAGAGTTTGATTACGCTAGCAAAGAAGTTAAAAGATCTATGTACTCTAATAAAATGACTTTAAAGTCTAAACTTGTTGATGCTAAAAAGTCATTTGTAACTTTTAGACCTAATAGCGTGAGAATTGATGCTGAAATCAGTGCTGCTAGTACTGAGCTAGTTAGTTTAGAAGTTTCAGGTGAAGCTAAAATTAAGTCTTTAGAAGTTCTTAAGTCAGATTCTAAAGAACCTGCTTTAACTGAAGCTGCGATTATTGTTTCTGGTGGTAGAGCTATGGCAAACCCTGATAATTTTAAGATTTTAAGAGAGCTTGCAGGTAATATTGGAGCAGCAGTAGGTGCTTCAAGAGCAGCTGTCGATAGTGGCTTTGCTCCTCATAGTATGCAAGTCGGTCAAACAGGTAAGGTAGTAAGTCCTAATCTATATATTGCTTGTGGTATTTCTGGAGCGATCCAGCATTTTGCTGGAATGGGTTCTAGTAAGGTTATCGTTGCGATTAATACAGATAAAGATGCGCCGATCTTTAAAAAAGCAGATTATGGTATAGTTGGTGATCTTTTTGAGGTTGTTCCAGCTTTAGCTGAATTAACTTAAGATCTTCTGAACTTAATTTAAATAATAGCTCATCCTTAAGTGCTATCTAGCTCAAAAGTAGATTGTTTTGTGCTAGGTTTATAAGATGGTTGAAATTGTGTGGGGGAATATTTGTGACTGATAATATATATCTTGATTTAGTTCCACATGGTGGTTCACTTAGGCGTAACTCAAGTCAAGTTGTAATTTCTGATGCTAAGACACGTCAACTAAGAAGATCAACTTCTGTGAAAACAGCTCCGATTAGTTATAAACAATCTCCAAAAGATGAAGTTGTAAATGACTTGAATAATTACTTTTCTTCACTTTCTTCAGGGCATGACAATACAAAAAAAGAAGCTTTGAAAATAGCAAAAAAAACAGCAATAAAATACCTTGACGATAATCCTGATAAGCCACTAGGAGGGAAGCAGAAGATTAGTGATGATTATCCTTCTGTTAAAGCTTTAGTTGGTGGTAATTTAAACATTAAAGATAAAGTGCGAGGTTTAGTGAATTTATCAAAACAAGGCAATGAACTTGCAAAAGCTGTTGTTACAAGAACAGTAGTGGTTATTGCAAAGAAAAATGCAAGCTTAGTATTGAAAAAGAATAAAAAGCGAATTGACATAAATACTTTTACTATTTATCAAGAAGCTATCAAGTTAGATGATATGAAGACGACTTATGATAAAGCATATAAACATCATATTCAAAAAAAGAAATTGAATCAAGAACAAGAAAAAAGAACAGTTTTAGAAAATCTTTCAGCAGAACCCCAATATGACCCTAGCTCTGATCCTTTTCTATATGATCCAGGTTTTTAATAACGCTATAATTGATTTATGGTCCTTCCCGAATTCTTCGCTGAAGATTTTAATCAATTCTTACTCACTAAACAAAACTCCCTTCCATTTGCATGGATGCTTAGTTTAGGTTTATTTGGTGGCTTATTATCGAGTCTAAGTCCTTGTGTCTTAAGCTTATTACCTTTAAATCTTGCTTATATCGGAACTGTAGATATAAATGATAAAAAGGAAGCTTTTAATAAAGCAGCATTATTTGTTTTAGGGGTTTCTCTTGTTTTAAGCTTGCTAGGTGCTTTTAGCGCTTTAGCTTTTGCGGTTTTTTCTGAATTTAGAGCTGCATTGAATATAAGTATTGGTGTTTTTATAATACTCATGGCATTTATGGTTTTAGGCTGGATTCAGCTTCCTCTCCCACAAGTCGTAAAAGAAATGCCAAAGGCAAACCCTTTTGTGATTGGTTTATTATTCGCTTTAATTAGTTCTCCATGCTCAAGTCCGGTTCTTTTTGGAGTACTATCTATGGCATCTTCTGTTGGTTCAGTGCTTGGCAGTGTGCTTGTGATGTTTTTCTACTCACTTGGCTATACCGCGATTATTTTCTTTGCAAGCTTATCCGTGGGGTTAATGAAACAACTCAACTGGTTTAAACATAACCATGATCTTGTTACTAGAGTAAGTGCTGTTATTTTAGCTATTACAGGTCTGGTTTATCTATACTTAGGCTTGAAAAAGTACTTTTTGTGATTCTGTATGTACTTTTTATTGTTGGTTTAAGTATTCCTTAACTTTATTATGTTAATCATTGTCTTGAGGTTTCATTTCAATGGGTTTTGAAGATTTTTTAAGTAAAATATCAAATTCTTATAACAATACATCTGAAACGATGAACAGGGTTTATAACCCTGAGCCTGTAGATTCGTCCGTAAATGGTGTTTCATACAGTAGATCTAATATTGATTTAGTTCGTAATAGAATTTTAGGCTTAGATGCAAACACTGGCGGTGGAGAAGATTTTCTTGACCCTTCAATAGGTGGGGATGATGATCTCACAACTCTTGCTGTCGGTGAGGAAGAAGACGCTGGAATATACCCACCTCCAATAGATGAAATATACGATGGCGATGACCAAGATATATCCATGGGTTCAAGAAGCGAGAATATTATCGTTGATGGTGATAACAACTATATTAAAACGAATGCTGGGCACGATTCCTTACATTTAATAGGTGATGATAATGATGTTAGTCTTGGTTCTGGACATGATAGTGCTTTGATAGAAGGTCATTCGAACAGCATTAATACCGGATCTGGACACGATTTTATAGAAGTGGGTTTTGAATTTGATTTATCAGAAATTAGTGGTGGGAGTGGCTATGATACTGTTGCTTTGCAAGGTCTAGAACATGACTATGAAGTTAGTCAAAATGAAGCTAATGGTGATAAGAACTATAATCACTTAGCTTCAGGGCAAGAGCTTTCAATTACTCGTGATGTTGAAAATGTTTACTTTACTGGTAATTATCCAGCACCACCGAATCCACCAAGTGCACCAAATGATGGTGGTAGCTCAAATATCCCTAATATAAATCTTCGTGATTTATTTGGTAACGGTTAGACTTTTCTAAAAATTGCATATCCTGACATGATTCTTTTAGTTAGATACAGGTCTCTGGTATCTTAATAAGATCTTAATCCTAGATTGCTTTGTATAGAGCATATAAAGTGAGGTAAGAAATGTCAATCGAAAAAACTGGTAATAATTTTGAATATAAACTTCCTTCAGGTGATAGTAAAAAACAAGTGGATGAACTTGCAAATAAATTACAATTGGAAGGAACTAAAGATAGGATCAATAATGTTGGACAGGAAATAGATTTTTATATAGTTCCTCCAGATAAATTAGAGGATGTATTTGTTCCTAGTGCTGAAACTGATTTTGAAATTTATGAAGGTCCTCCATTAAATACTGATTTTAAAGTACCGTCTGAAGGTTTTGACCCTAAGGACCCTTTTAATGAAGATAACAATGGTTTAACTCCGCCACCTGAAGGTTTTGATCCAAAGGATCCATTTAATGAAGATGCAGGGAAAGATATTCAAACTAAAGGTGGACTTAAGCCACCTCAGTAAGACTAATCTATAAGTGAGTTTACAATGTGTGAACAAATCTTATAATCTGAGACTTTGTCAAAGGAGTTAAATACTGGAGTCGTATTAACCTCTAAGAATTTAAAGCATTTATCTATAGAACAATATTTTAGATCCGTTGCCGAAAAATCTAAACCAATTTCTTCATTTACTGCTTTAAGTTTGTTTTTTAAATATTCAGGTGTTTCAATTGTTTTTAGTTGTAATTTAGTCCTATCTTTTCTGTAATCAAGTTCTGTTGAATTTAGTTCAAAGCTTAAGAAGTTTCCATCTATATAGAACACTCTTAATTCGGGATAAACTAATTTCTCTTGAAAGAAGAAAGGGTCAGCTACTATACCTTCCTTAAATTTAATAGGGTCAAATTTTTCTTTTAATTCTTTTGCATGATCTCCACCTGATATCGGCTTGTAAATTAATTCTTGCTCGCCAATTATTTCATTGATTGAGTTTGTGGAATTACTAATAAATGTTTTGGGGATGGGAATACCATGCTTTTCAGCAATTAAAAGAGAGTTTGCTTTGTGGAAATATGATTGAGCTAATAAAGTTCTATTAAGTGTTTTGATCTCTGGGTGAGCTATTAACCATGCTGAGAAAGCTTGAAACCAATTTTGGGCATTAGTATGATCTTCTGGATTTTTTGTTTCTCTAAATTTAAATATGTCTGCCCTTATGAAGACTGACTTACTACTAAACTCTTCTCCATTAAGTAATAATTTCTTATCATTTAAATCTAAGTGATAAGAAAGGTTTTGATTTTCCCCAATTAAGATTAAGTTGAGTTTGTAATTAGTATTATTATTAATATAGGAAGCAAGGCGTATCAGATTAAAATCTTTCTCCCCACCTATAATCGCGATATCAGCACATTGCATATAATTTAGTCTATCTCACTTTCCTTTACCAAAGCTTAACTTATAAATGTTATTCCACATATAGAGATGAAAGCATTAATTTTTAAGCTTTCAACTTTTTAAGATTTTTAAATATAATACTGTAACTCATTAACAGCATCTTAATATCTAGATGTCTGTTTTGTATGTACGCAATATTGCATTTGCATTTAGGAGAGAGTCATGGATAAGCAAGAGATAAATAATTTACTAAAGCTGAATAATACTCAGCAAACTAACGGTGCTAATAGTACTGAGCTTGAAGAAACAGCTACGACTGCTGAAGTCGATGGTTCTGAATCAAGGATTGATTCGCTAAGAGGGGCAATTGAGACAGATACTAATATTGAATTTGAAGATGAACTTTCTCTAATGGATGAAGCCGATATTGGGATTGGTTATGATGGTGATGACCAGACTCTAACAGGAACCACTGGTGACGATGTTATTAGCGTAAACGGTAATAATAATAAAATAAAAGCAAAGTCAGGTGATGATCTTATCGAAGTTCAGGGAGATGATAATGTTATTCGTTCTGGATCTGGAGATGATGAAGTTAGCAGTAGCGGCTCTGAAAATAGAATTTCTACTGGAAGAGGTAATGATAAAGCCCACTCTTATGGTAATAATAATCGAATCAGTACTGGTAGCGGTGATGATGAAATTCAATCAGTCGGTGATGAAAATCAAATTAATTCTGGAATAGGTGATGACGAGCTTATCGTGAGAGGTTCTGATAATCATATAAGGACTGGAATAGGAGAAGATTATTTAAATCTTACTGGGGATGACAACCGTGTTAATACCGGTCTTGGTGATGATATTGTAGATTCTGATGGTGATGGTAACAGGATCATTACTGGTGGTGCTGATGACTTAGTCATCAGCCGTGGAGAGAATAATGACATTAGAACTGGTACCGGAGATGACTATGTTGTACTAGATTCAGGTTCAGATGGAACTACTGTGAATACTGGCTCTGGTAACGATAGTATCTTTCTTGAAGTACAAGATTCGGGTGAAGTAAATGTTGCTGGTGGTATGGGAGAAGATACTTTAATTCTGGTCGGGAATGAAGCTGACTATGAAGTTTCAGAGCACACTGAGACTGGTGACAGGATCTATACACATATTGAATCTGGAACTGTTGTGAATGTAGCTACAGATATTGAAAATATTGAATATGCGATGCCTCTTATGGATCCTATTACGACAATGGCAGATGGTGAAGAAGATGATGGTGGAATAATGCCACCACCTCAAGATCCTGTTGATTCAACAATGGCAGATGGTGAAGAAGATGATGGTGGAATAATGCCTCCACCTGAGCCAGGTCCTGATTTAACGACTCTAGCTATGGGAGAAGAAGATGATGGTGGAATAATGCCTCCGCCGGATGTTAGAAATTATGAAGATGGTCAGGTTATTGATACTGGTTCTGGTGACCAAGTTATCTATTCTATAGGGAATGAAAACCATATAGATTCAGGAAGTGGTCATGATATAGTCAGCAGTGCTGGTGATAATAATAATATAGAAACAGGTTCAGGACATGACTTTGCGGAGGTTATGGGTAATAATAATAATGTTGAAACTGGTTCTGGGAACGATACCATTCATCTCAGTGGTTTAACTGAAGGAGTGACTCATATTGATGGTGGTTCTGGAATTGATACCTTAAGAATTGAAGGCTTCGAAGAAGATTATGAAATTTCTATTAACGCTCAAACTGGAGATCGAGAGTATATTCATAAGCTAACTGGTGTAGTAGTTAGAGTAGAAGAAAATGTGGAGAATGTAGAGTTCCAAGGTGATGGACCTTATTATCCACATGATTAGCTAAGTGCATTAATCATACTTTCACAAACTTTCCCTTCAGCAACTTTATCAAAGGCGGTAAACATAGGGTTTGTATTGATTTCTAAAAATTTAAACTCTTTAGTTTTAGAGCAGAATTTGAAATCTGAAGCTGAATATCTGAGACCAATTTCTTGATTTAAAGATTCAAGCTTATCTTTGATATTTTCTGGACTTGCTTCATAGATTATATCTGTTGGGCTATCAACTTCTCTATGGTCTATCGCTTTAGACTTTAATCTAAATGTGTGGAAGTCTCCACCTATATAAAAAATTCTTAATTCAGGATACTCAAGGGTTTCTTGGAAAAAGTAAGGTTCTTTAATTAACCCTGCTTTATAGATAGCATCATCAAATTTCTTTTCAAGTACTTTTGTGTGCCCACCACCATTTATGGGTTTGAATATTAGTTTTTGCTCCTCGTGTAAAGCATTGATTTGTTTTGTTGAGTTGCTAATGTAGGTTTCTGGAATTGGGATTCCATATTTTTTAGCAAGTATCAAGGAATTTGCTTTATGGAAGTAAGGCTGAGTTAGCAGTTTTCTATTTAAAACTTTTATATCTGGATTTGCTATTAACCATGCACTTATACTATTCTTCCAAGTCTGTGCGCTGTTGTGATCATTAGGATTTTTCGTTTCTTGATATTTGAATATATCTCCTCTCATGAAGATTGCTTTGCAGTTATATTCTTGGTTATTTAAGTAAAGTTTATTCCTGTTCAAATCATAGTGAAATGCATGCGCAGAGCTATCACCAAATAAAATTAAGTTTAATTTCAAATCAGTATGATTCGTAACGTAAGAAGCTAAGCGCAGTAGATTAAAATCCTTTTCACCACCAATAATTGCGATATCTGCACTTTGCATATATTTATTATTCCCGAATCGTTTAGAATTATTTTGTGGGAATTAGTAGTACATTTAATGAAAAGATTAACTTTGTTGCTGCTTTAGCATTAGCTCTTCATAAGTATGGTTTGGCGGCTCATAATTTAGAAGGTGTTGTAAATAATGTTTCTCACAGTTTAAAGCTTGAAGTTGAAGTTTTCTCAACTCCGACTTTATTACTTTTAGATTTTACAGATCCTCTCGGTCTTGAAGTTAAGCAAGTAGCTAAAAGACTAAAGCCTGGCGATATAAATTTAGATTTGCTTTCTCGAATTGATGAACTCGGTGATAGAGTTATGGCTGGAGATATTGGAGCTAAAGCTGCCTTTGAAGAACTAAAGTTAATTCAAAGTGAAAAGGAATTATATCCACCTATTTATGAAGCTTTAGCATTTTCGGCTATCGCTTTTACTATTTCTATTTTCTTTGGTGCAAATTTGATTGCTCTTCTTTTATCTAGCGTGGGTGGACTTATCGTAGGTTTGGTCTGTGTTTATTTAACTAAAGTCATTGATATCGGAAGGTTTTTAGAGCTAATGCTTGCCTTCCTGATTTCTTTTTTAACTATTTGTATTTTTCACTTCTATCCACTTTTCACCCCAAACCTAGTTAATATTTCTTCACTGATATTTCTTGTACCTGGAGTTGGTTTAACCATAGCGATGACTGAACTTGCTACAGATAATTTGGTTTCTGGAACCGCTCGTTTTATGGGGGCGATGATGAATTTATTTAAGCTAGTCTTTGGGCTTGTTATCGGTACTTATTTTGGGACTTTGGTGGTGGGTGAAACGACTATCATCGATTTTGAAGTGGTTAAGTATCCTTTTTTCTTGCAGGTCCTTGCTTTATTTATAGTCGCTGTAGCTTTTACGATACTTATGAAAACTAAGTTTGAAAATTATTTCTGGATTTTAGCAGCGGCTTTTTTAGGTTTTAGTTCATATAAATTTATTCTTGATTTTACGAGTGAGCCTTTTATAGCTACATTTTTAGCTTCATTTACAGTGAGTTTACTCGGTAGTTTTTACGCGAGATTTTTTAAACACCCAGCAGTTACGGTTTTAATACCAGGGATAACTTTACTGGTTCCCGGAAGTATGGGGCTTCGAGGCTTGTCTTTAGTGCTTCAAGAAGATACTGTTCTAGGGGTTAATACTTTAATAAAAGTCTTTTTTACAGGTATTGCTATCGTTGCAGGTTTATTACTTGCAAATATTTGTCTTCCACCTAAAAGAAGCTTGTAAGAGCGAACTAAAATTAGATAGCAAGATAAGGTACAATATGATCTCAGTTGTGGATATTCAAGAATTAGAAGCAAAGCTAAAAAAGCATCTATCTGAAAAGCGTTATAAACACACGCTTTCTGTTCGTAATACTGCTTTAAGTTACGCAAAAATATTTAAAGACTCAGGTCTTGATTTCCTTGAAAAGGAAAAGACTTTTTTAGATGATGACTATCTGAAAAAAATTGAAATTGCAGCTTTGCTGCATGACTACGCTAAAGAATTTTCAAATGATGATCAGATTAGCCTTGCTAAATTTTATGGTTTAGATATTTATGAAGAGGATTTAGATCGTCCTAATCTTTTACACGCAAGAGTTGGTGCGGCTTTAGTTGAAGAGGAATTTGATATCTATGATCATGTGATTTTAAAAGCGATTAAAGAGCATACCTTTGCTGGAAGGAGTATGAGTTTTGCTTCTAAAGTCATTTTTCTTGCAGACATGACTGAGCCTGGGCGTGATAAAAAAGAGCCTAGCGTTGATTTGGAAATGATTAGAGAACTCGTTAATAAGCAGCAAGATCTCGATGCGGCTTTGTTTTTAGCTGTACAGAAAAAGATCGAATATGTTTTAAAAGAAAGGAAGATGTTACACCCTTTATCACTATTCTCTTGGAATTATTTAGTTAAGAAAAGTAAAGTTCATGCAAATCATTAGAACCTTAGATGAATTAAATGAAAATTTAAAGTCGGTTTGGGAGAATGATAATGAATTACTGGCTTATGTTCCGACTATGGGGGCTTTGCACTCAGGGCACATCTCACTAGTGAAAAAAGCTCAAGAGATTGCTCAAAAAACTATAGTGAGTATTTTCGTTAATCCTTTACAGTTTTCACCGAGTGAAGATTTTTCAAATTACCCGAGAACCTATGAAGAAGATATCGTTAAACTTCTTGCAACTGGAGCTGATTTCTTATATTACCCTGATTTTGATCAAGCTTATATAGAATCTATTCAAAAGGTGAAAGCAAGTGAAGAATTGAGTGCTTGTTTGTGTGGCGCTTCGCGCCCAGGACACTTTGATGGGGTTTGTACTATCGTTAATCATTTCTTTGAGTTGATTAAGCCTGACTTTGCAGTATTCGGTGAAAAAGACTATCAGCAGTTAAAGATTCTCGAAGATATGTTGCTGCGTCAGCAGAGTATTATCGAGCTTGTTCCAGGAAAGATTTTCCGTGAAGAAAGTGGACTTGCTATGAGCTCTCGTAATAACTATTTAAGTGATGAAGAAAAATTACTTGCAGCTAATATTTATAGACTTTTATCTGAAGAGAAGAAAAGCTTCGAGGATTCTTCACTAGAGTCTAATTCTGAGATGATAGATGGGACTTTAATGAATATCAGAAAGAAACTTATGCAGCTTGGTTTTGATGTCGACTATGTCGACTTTAAGTGGTCTCGTATTTTTGTCGCTGTGAAAGTCGGCTCTACTCGTTTGATTGATAATATTGAGATTAATGTTTAATCGCAATAGCTAAACCAGCTTGAACTGTAAGAATACTGCCATCAAATGAATGAGACTCCGCGAGTAGTTTATTAAACTCTTGAATAGCAAGAATGCGTTTATCTTCAGTCTTAGAATCAAGAACTTCATAAGTATGAAGTCCAAGTACATTATCTACGAGCAGCAGCCCTCCTGGCTTAACTAGTTTTTCAGCTTGTTTAAAATAAGTAGGATAATTTCCTTTATCTGCATCAATAAACATTAAATCAAAAACTCTTTCTTCCTGAATCAGTTTATCTAAATGTGCTCTAGCATCAGCATTGATAACTTCAGTAAGAGCTTCTAAACCAGCTTTTTTTAGATTGTTTTCAATAATTGGGATTTGCTTTCCTGATTTCTCTACACAGGTAAGTGAGTAATGATTAGCTTCACAATTTTCTCTATCCTGGAGCGCTTTAAGCGCTCTACCGAACCAGACGCTACTGTACCCAAAATAGCTCCCTACTTCAAGAATTTCTCTTGATTTACTCATTTGAACTAAAAGGTTTATAAATTTCCCCTGATCAGCACCAATGTTCATCATTGGTCCACCAGCTTCACTTTGCTGCTTGATGATATTCTCTAATAAACTATCTTCAAGCTTAAAAGTTGAGCAAATATAGTCAGTAAGTTCGTTTCTAAAGTCAGACATTATTTTTTGTTTTTATTAATTTGTTTAAGGATTTCTTTTTCTAGATGTTTCTGAATGGAATAAAACATTGCGATTTCTTCCTCTACGAAACGCTCAGCCTCTAAAAGAAAGTCTTTTACAGACTTGATCGGGATAGTATTGATGACATTCTTAACCTCATCAACTATATTATGGTGATGATTATCGTTTTCCACCTCAGAAGACTTTCTTGCATCTTCTAAATGATCTTCCTCTTCGATTCCCATTGAAGTTCCAGAAGCTTTTCCTTGACGTAATTTTAGTAATTGACCAATGAGAGAAGCTATCTGAGAGAAGAATACTGGGCTCATCTTCTCTAGCATTCGAGGATTAAATGCACTGATGAAAAAAGAAGTAAACTTTGGCTTACTTAACATACTACCTAAAGCAGCAGGGTTATTAAGTAACCATGAAGCAAAGTCTTTGTTGCTTTGGATTTGTTTCAGATATTGAGGGTTGTTTCCTAAATAGCTTACAGCTTTTAGATCGTCCTTTAAGGCAGATTCATCGAAGCCAGTGTTCGTGACTGGTGTTTTCTTAGCGCTTGAAAATCTGTCTACAAGCTCAACTTTACCCGCTAAAGCTTTGTCATCTGTCGCAATCGGTTTCCTGATCGCCCTTTCGTTTTCTATATTGGCTTTAGGGTTAGCGAGGTTTTGAGTATCCAATGCCTTTAAAAGCATGTTGAACAGCTCATCATAGGTGAAACGGTAATTCGGATGATACTTGAAAATATTTCTTAAAGTAATCGATAAAGTTGAGCTTGAAACCATTAATCTAGAAGAGTAGTCAGCTAACTTATTGTTGTAACTGTGAACTAGATTAACGAATTTTTGTTTGTTTTTTAAAATCTCATTTGGTACTATGTAGTCATTACGCTTTATCTCCCTGTTCGTGAATAAGGGAGTCGCGCTACTGATATTTGAAATTTTGCTTGGATGCTGGTCCAAGATAACTCCTTTTTGCTTGAAATTAGCTCAGCAATTAAGAATTTTAGCATTTTTCAAAAAAAAACATCTTTTTTTCAAATAACCTTGTCTAATTTGTGATTTTGGATATATAATCACAGAATAGTTAGGAAACAAGCGCTAATTAAGGAGAAATTACATGAATAGAGCTGAATTGGTTGCAAAAATTGCTGAAGATACTCAAATGACTCAAAAGCAAGTTGATTCTATGCTTGCTGCTTTCATCGAGGCTGTTAAGTCTACTGTTAAAGCTGGTGAGAAAGTTACATTAACTGGCTTTGGTACATTTGAAAAACGTCATAGAAAAGCTAGAGAAGGTAGAAACCCACAAAATGGTGAGAAAATCAAAATCCCTGCTTGTGATGTTCCTGGTTTCTCTCCTGGAAAGCAGTTCAAAGAAGCTGTTAACGGATAAGCACAGTAGTTTAGTTAACTTAAGAAGAGACTCTTCGGAGTCTCTTTTTTTTTCGGAAAAACGAAGTTTTAAGTAGAGTGGAAAAATCCATAGTATAATCAATACTCAGATAACTTATGGTAAGTAAAGGCGGAGCAGCAGAAGAATCTTTTCGTAATGGCGGAAAAGTCGTAGATATAAATGTACAGGATGAAATGACCACTAGTTTCATTTCATACGCCATGTCAGTAATAGTCTCTCGTGCTATTCCAGATGTTAGAGATGGTTTAAAACCAGTTCACAGAAGAATTTTATATGCGATGCATGACATGAACATGTACTCAGATAAGCCGTATAAGAAATGTGCCCGTATTGTTGGTGAAGTTCTTGGTAAATATCACCCACATGGTGATACAGCGGTTTATGACTCATTAGTGCGTATGGCTCAGCCATTCAGTTCGCGTTATACCTTGATCGATGGTCACGGTAACTTTGGTAGTTTGGATGACGGTCCAGCTGCGATGAGATATACCGAGTCTAGATTAGAGAAGATGTCTGCTCAGGTTTTAGCTGATATCGGTTCTGAGACAGTTGATTTCGTCGATAACTTTGATGGTTCCCTTCAGGAACCTGATGTACTTCCATCGAAGCTTCCTAATCTTCTTTTAAATGGTGGTACTGGTATTGCTGTTGGTATGGCCACTAATATCCCACCACATAACCTAAATGAGGTTATGGAGGCCGTTATTGCTTTAATCGATAATCCAGAGATGACAGTTGATGAACTGATGAAGATTATCAAAGGTCCTGACTTCCCATCTGGTTGTTCTATTATTGGTCAGAAAGGAATTCGTGAATACTTCGAAACAGGAAGAGGTTCTATCACTCAGAAAGGTACTTACACGATCGAGGATATTGGTAAAGGTAGAAGTGCTGTTGTAATTACTGAGTTACCTTACCTCGTAGGTGCTGAAGCTTTTGTTAGTAAAGTTGCTGAGCTTGTTAAGAATGAAAAATTAACAGGTATAGCTGATGCTAATGATGAATCTGGTCGTCAGGGAACTAGAATCGTTATTAAGCTTAAGAAAGATGCTAATGCTAATGTTATCGCAAATAACTTAGTTAAATTTACTCCTCTTCAGCAAAACTTCCCAGTAAACATAGTTGCACTAGTTAAAGGGAAGCCTAAGCAGTTAGGCTTACTAACTATTCTTAAAGAGTTTATTGAATTTAGAGTTGAGGTAATAACTCGTAAGGCTCAGTATGACTTAAAGAAAGCTGAGGCTAGAGATCATATCCTTCTAGGTTTATTAAAAGCTTTAGATAATATTGATGAGATCATTGCTTTAATTAAAGCTTCTCAATCTTCTGAGGAAGCTAGAACTGGCTTAACTTCTAAATTTGATTTAAGTGTAGAACAAGCAAACGCTATACTTGAAATGCAGTTAAGACGTTTAACTGGATTAGAAAGAGAGAAGATTGAAAAAGAGCATGAAGAACTTCTTCAATTAATTAAAGAGCTTAAAGAATTGCTTGGAAGTAGAGAGCTTATTTTAGATAGAGTTAAAGAGCAGTCTAAAGAAGTTATTAATAAGTTTGGTGATGAAAGAAAAACTAAGCTTGTAGCTGATCAAGGTGAGCTTAATATTGAAGATCTTATTGCTAATGAAAGAATGGTTGTTTTCTTAACCAGCCAAGGTTATATAAAGAGAATTCCACTTCAGACTTTTGACAGGCAGAGAAGAGCTACTAAAGGAAAAGGTGGAATTAAGACTAGAGAAGAAGATGATTTACAGAGCTTATTCTGTGCATCAATGCATGACACCTTACTCTTTTTTACGAATAAGGGAACAGTTTATAGTGCGAAAGTCTTTGACGTTATCGAAGGTAGCCGTCAACATAAAGGTCAGGCGCTTGTTAACTTAATTCAGATAAAACCTGAGGAGTCTATCACTTCAGTTATACCGATCTCTAAGTTCGACGATGGTTATTACTTAACTATGTTAACTTCGAAAGGTGTTATCAAGAAAACATCACTTTCAGACTTCACCACAGTAAGAAAATCTGGAATCGTAGCTATTAACTTAGATTCTGAAGATGAGTTGAAATGGGTAATTTGTACTGATGGTACTAAGACTCTAGTTTTAGGAACTGCTGATGGTATGGTAATTCGTTACGATGAAGGCGAAGTTAGAGCTATGGGTAGAACTGCTCGTGGTGTGAAAGCTATAAGTTTAAGAGAAGGTGACTTCTTAGTTGGCTTTGATGCCGTTTGTGATAATGAAAACTTAGATTTGTTAGTAATCACGAATGATGGTTATGGTAAGAGAGTTAAGCTTAGCGAATTCAGAGTCCAAGGGCGTGGTGGTCTAGGTTTAATCGCTACTAAGTTTAAAGCTGCTTCTAGTAAGATGGCTTGTATCACAAGTGTAGAGCCTGAAGAAGAGTTTATCATTGCTACAGCTAAAGGTCTTATCGCAAGACAAGCAGCGAAGAATATATCTTCACAAGGAAGAATGGCGACTGGTGTTAAAGTCCAGAATATGGATGATGATGATTCTGTAATCACTGTTAACAAAATTGTTGAGATTAAGGAAGGCGAAGAGCTTGCTGATGCAGTAGCTGGGTCAGTTGATGCTTTACCTGAAGTTGATGATATTGCTGTTGATGAAGCAGTTCTTATAGAAGAAGAATAATTATGATCAGTATAAGCTTTGATGCTATGGGCGGAGATAACGCACCTTACGAAATCGTAAAGGGAGCTTTAGTGGCGTCAAGGGAACTTAAAATTAAGTCTCTTATAGTTGGTGAGGAAACTATAGTAACTAATATCTTAAAAGAACTTGGAGCGAATCTTGAAAAAGATACTGTAGAAATAGTTCCTTCAAAGTCAGTGATAGAGATGGATGAAAAGAATCCAGCTAAAGCTATTAAACAGAAAAAGGACAGTAGTTTAGTTATCTCGAATAAGTTAGTTACTGAAGGTAAAGCATCTGCTGTGATTTCTGCTGGTAATACTGGAGCAGCTACAGCTGCATCACTATTTGAGTTTAAAAGAATCCCTAATTTTGAAAGACCGTGTATTTGTACTTTGATTCCTACTATTGGAAAGAAAATGTTACTCTTAGATGCTGGTTCTAATATAGCGACTACTCCTGATCAAATGTTACAGGTAGCAAAGCTTGGTTCATTTTTAGCATCTGCTCTTTTTGAAAATGACAGTCCTAGAGTTGGGTTACTTAATATCGGTGAAGAGGATGGTAAAGGAACCGAACTTTATAAAGAGTCTTTTGATTTAATTAAAGCTGAATCAGAGATTAACTTTGTAGGTAATGTTGAAGGTAATACCATTATTCATAACATCTGTGAAGTCGCTGTCTGTGATGGTTTCACTGGTAATATTCATCTTAAAGCACTTGAAGGTGGTTTAAGAATGATGGCTGATAGTTTTAAAAATGAGCTTTCTTCTTGTTTATTTGGTAAAGCTGCTGGACTTGTTCTTAAAGCTAAAGGTGCTTTTAAGAAAATTAAAGGACACTTTGATCCTTCTAGTTACGGTGGTGCTCTTTTAGGTGGTTTAAATGAAATTTCTATAATTTCTCATGGGAGTTCTAATGCTGAAGCGATTAAAAATGCTGCTAAGCACGCCAAGCTTTTAGTGGAAGCGGATATTATTAAGAAACTTAAAAAGAATTTTAAAGGTAATACTAAAAAAACGGCCGTTAATTGATTTACGTTTAAGGTTCGTGATATTATGTTGAGCCATGTCTCAACGATAGATTCTACTATCAAATGCAACAGCGCTCAATTTCTTCTTGAAAAACCTCAATCGGTGTTTTGTAATTGAGCC
>JABSOS010000031.1 GCA_013216135.1 Candidatus Caenarcanales bacterium | reverse complement strand
CTGCATTCTCTAACTCCTTTTGTTTATTTACAAAGTTAGAAATATTGCACTGTTGCATTTCGGTTTAGAAAGAATCTTGAAAGTCTAGCCTGAAAATTTGCGATAATTAACCCAAGCTTATGCCAGAAACTAAAATTAATGAATCTATAGAAATTGCAAGATCGGTTTTTGAAGTCGAGGCTGAGACTTTAGACTTAGTAAAAAACTCTCTGGATGAGAATTTTATTAAAGCTGTAGAGATTATTCATGCTGCTCAAGGGCGCGTTGTCGTTACAGGAATGGGTAAATCTGGTCATATCGGTGCAAAGATCGCTGCGACTTTAGCAAGTACTGGTACTAGTTCATTTTTTGTGCACCCAGCTGAGATGGGACATGGAGATTTAGGTATGGTTTTACCTAATGACGTAGTTTTAGCGCTTTCATATAGTGGTAGAACTGAAGAGCTTAGAAAGATTTTAATCCCGATTAAGAAGTTAGGGGCGAAGATTATCGCTATTACTGGTGGTACAGAAAGCCCACTTGCAAATTACTCTGACACTGTTCTTTATACACCTATTACTAAAGAGGCTTGCCCACTTGAACTTGCTCCTACTAGTAGTACTACTGCAGCACTTGCTATGGGGGATGCTTTAGCGGTTACTTTGATGAAGAAAAATAACTTTCAGAAGCATGATTTTGCAAGATCACATCCTTTAGGAAGTTTAGGGCAGAGTATAGTGCCGATCTCTGACCTTATGCGTCATGACGCTGATGTTCCAGCTGTTAATGCTGATACGGGTTTTTATGATATTCTCAACGAGATTTCAGCTAAAAAATTAGGATTTGCAGCTGTTATTGATAATGATTCTAGACTTTTAGGAATCATTACTGATGGTGATGTCAGAAGAGCACAAATCAAGTTTGAAGATAAAATTTTTGAGAAAAAAGCAGTAGATATGATGGTTCCTGATCCTAAGACCATGAAAGCTGATGATTTGGCAATAACTGCTGCAAAACTGATGGAAAAGAACAGAATTGGGCAAATAATAATAGTGGACGATCAAAATTCTGCGATCGGGGTATTAGATCTAAAGGATCTTTTATCTGCAGGCTTTATGGTCTCTTAACATAATTTGCTAAAATTAATAATAAGTGAAGTTGTTTCAACTCAATTTAATAAATTTCATAGGGCTTGCATTAACTGTAGTCTTACTTTTAGTATTGCCTAGCTTTTTAATAAAAGTTGTTTGGAACAGCGTTTACGGTGGATTTTTAGAGAGAGATCTTAGTATAGATCTTTGGCAAGCATCACTATTATGGGGAGCTGCTTTAACCTTAGTTTATATGTCTGGTGTGGTTCGAATTGACTTTCAAACTATAGAATCTATAGATTTAGAGTCGATAGATAACCCTGATTTACGTGAAAAAATTCGTAAACTTAAAGAAGAAAAAACTACAAAGCGTGGTAAAGGTTTTGATGCTTTTGAGCTTGATCCTAAGAAAAAAGAAGAGATTATTGAGCACTTAAAGCGTTCATTTGCGATGACTCCTGACGATGTTCAGAACCTAAAGTCTGAAATGTACAAGAAACTTAAAGAAGAGCAAGAAAATTTATCTGAAGAGCAAGAGGCTCAGTCTCAGAAGAAGAAATCTGAAGATGAAGATTCATAGTAAGTTGTTTAGCGTGCTATCAATTTTTATAACAAGGCTTTCAAGCTTCGAAAAGTCTGAGTTGACTCTTTGTCAATGATGGCTTTGAGATGCTTGAGTAACGCAGTTAGAGAAATTCATAGCACGCTAAATTAAATGTTTTCTTCTAAGCTGGATATATACTTATTTTTAATTTCACTATAGATTTGTGGGTAAGCTTCTTCTAACGTGTCGTGAACTTTAGAATCTATTTTTTTTAACTGCACTATGTGATACCCATGATCTGATTCGATAATGGTGGAAATATCTCCAGGTTGCTCAAGTGTAGTAACACTGTTTGTGATTTGTTGAGAATAGAATTCTTGCTTACTATTAGCTGGGACAACCATGTCGAAAAGAGTTAAACCCTCAAAGAAGTCACGGTTGATTTTATAGTTAGGATTTTTTCCAAGTATATTTTTTAGATAGCTGATTTGTTCAAGAGCTGATTCTGATTTCTTATTAATATAGAATTGTCTGAAATAGTAGTCTTTAGGCTGTTTGTCAGCGTTATTCTTAGCATTTATATATGCTTCTTCGATTCTTTGTTTAATTTGTTTCTGGAACTTAGTATCCTTTTTCACTCTGGTATCAAAAATTTCAGCTGCTACTAATTTTTTCGCTATGTCAGATTTCGTATAGAAAACCAAATCACTTTTGTTTAGATTATATGAGCGTAAATTATTTTCAAAGTAAACTTTTCCTCCAGAGTTAGCTTCATATCTATAGATAGTTTCAAGTACTTTTTTACTGTTAATTTCAGAGTCAGACTTCGTTAAAAGTTCAATTGCTTTTTCTCTTCTCTTCAGGTCAGCTATAAGCTTCGGTTTAATAAAAAGTTCATAGTAGTTTTCGAAGACAAGTCTTTTATAGAATCTTTTTTGTAATGTTTCTAAGCTGATTTCTTGATTTTCTAAAAACTGTTCTAGTTGTTCTTTTGAACGAAAGTTACTAGTTAAATAAATTTTCCAAGCAGTTTTAATTTCTGCTTCACCTGGTTCAATATCATGCTTTTCTGCGTAACTAAGAATTTCTTTTTTTAGTTGAACTAGATCAGGACTAAGTTTCTTTTTCGTATCTGCTGGGAAAAGTTTTTTCGTGCAATATTCTTTAAATGAGTGGTTTATTTTTAGAACTTGGTTATTAGAGATAGTTTCTTCAGCTTTTATAGCTGTTGAATTGAGGGAAAGGCTTATTAAGGCAAGAGTTAATATTCGGCGCATGGACTGATACAGTAGACTTTAGTAATAATTCTAGTATATAGTAAGGATGATGATAGAAAAGCTTATAGAAGTAAAAGATTTAGAAATTTACTTTAAAGAAAATGATTTCACTGCCGTGAAATCTATAAGCTTTGATTTATACGAAGGTGAGATTTTAGCTCTGGTAGGTGAAAGTGGAAGTGGGAAGTCACTTACAGCAAGCTCTATCATAGGATTAGCTCCATTAAACTCTCAGCTAAAGGGACAGATTTACTATAAAGGTGAGGAACTTTATCCTAATTACCCTGTGAAACTCCGTGGGCATCATATTGCAATGATTCCTCAGGATACTTTAAGTGCTTTAAACCCTGTTTTTAAAGTGGGGGAACAGGTTTATGAAGCTGTGGATATTTGGCGTAAAGATTTATCTAAAACTGAAAAGAAAAATTTGGTTTTAAAAACTTTTGCTGATGTTGGTATTGCTGACCCTGAGACTTGTTATGAAGCTTATCCTCATGAGATTTCAGGTGGAATGAGACAGAGGGCGATGATTGCGATGGCTGTTATAAATGAACCAGATGTGATTATCGCAGATGAAGCTACAACAGCTTTAGATGTTACAGTTCAGGCTTTGATTTTAAAGCTTTTAAAGAAATTGAATAAAACTATACTTTTTATTACCCATGATTTAGGGGTAGTGGCTGAGATAGCAGATAGAGTGATAGTTATGAAGCGTGGTGAGATTTTAGAAGAAAATGATGTTTTTGGTCTCTTTGAAAATCCATCTCATGAATATACTAGGGAGCTTTTAGCTTCTATTCCTCGGGTTTAGTTAGGATAAATTGAAACTTTAAGTTTCAATTTATTAAGCTTTGCGTTAATAATTAATTTTTCAAATTCTTAACTGGTTTTTAACTTATATTGCTTAGAACATATATATACAGCTTGTTGGAGGCAGAAAATAGTTTATGGTAGGTGTAGGCAGAGCACATAGTTTAACTGGGGTCCAAGCCCAGTATGGTCATTTTAGAAAAGTTCCAAAAGAATTTGTAGACGAGCTCGGTGAAGAAAAAGCCCAGAAGCTTACTAAGTATGTTAAAGAGCTAGCTGAAGGTGATGATGGTAATTTAAATAAACTTATAGATCTTTTAGAAGAAGCAGAAGGGGAGATCCCTGATAAAGAATTGATGACATTAATTAATGAAATTAATGATTTCATAGTCCCTAATCAACAATCAGGTACATCAAAGTCTAAATTAAAGATACAAAAAAAATTCCAAGATAAAGTTATAGACTCTAGTACTCTAGATGATTTAATTGATAAGTTGGATGACCCTAAAACTGCATCTGGCGATTCTTTAAGTGCTTTTATTAAAGACTTTCAAACAGAGAGGCTTGAAACTCTAACTGCTTTAAATAAAGATGATATAGCTAATGAATTAAAGAAAATTAAGGCTGGGGAGTCCACTGATCAGGATAAATTAAAAGAATTAATTGCCGTTGCAGGAGATGTTTATGGCAGTGATGCTGATAAGGCTCAAATGATTAATGATGTTTTATCAGGTTTTAAAGGCTTAGATTATAACGTTAAAGCTATTAGTGGTGGCAAGGTGAGTGAAGTGGAAGACCATAATTACACTCATCGTGGTGGCGCCGCTGGAGATGATGGTGAGATTGCAACTCGTGTTGCTGAGTGGGTTGAAGTTGGTAATACTTCTGATGATGACGATGACTCTTTCTCTAGTTCAAGTAGTAGTAGAAGTAGAAGTCGTGATCGAGATTTCTCATATATACCAGCATTTAAAAGACAAGTTGAAGGTATAGATCGAAGACGTGAGCGAGCAAATGAGAGAAGAATAGCAAATCACTATCATCCACATAGGCATATTCAGTATGTTAATAGTCACGGTGATCATAATCGTCATTGGGCTACTAGAACGCCATGGGGACTCTATACTGGAGGTCCGGCATGGAGACCGCAGGCTACCAATGGTGGAATTATGGATTATTTAGGAGGTAATTTTTTTAAACCTTTCTTTGATGCCTATTCTTTATTTGGAGGGGTATATGATGCATTTAATGGTAATTTAAGTCGAAGTCTTTATTCTAGTCCTCATGGTATTCACCATGAAGTGGCTACGGTACCTTCTTATCAAAAACCTTACTACCATGGAGATCCTTACTTAACTTCTCTTTATGGGCAGACAGGTCAATATGGAGCTGGTACTAATAACCAGATTACTTTTAATCCGACTATAGAGGTTAGCCCTATTATTAGCAATAATAGTAATTCATCAAGTCATCCATATGTAAACACGAATACGCCAGTGAATACATTTGTGCCTAATCATAATGCTTTTAGACCTAATATTGCTGGATATAACTCACAGTTTCCTTTTGTTTATAGTTAAAATTTCAAAATCATAACCAGTTCTTAATGAAAATGTAGTTATTAATATATACAGCCCTATTCTATGGGGCGAAAAGGTAGTATCAGAAAATGTCAGGAATAGATTTCGGTAATTTATATTTTGGAGATAACTTCTCAGTTCGTGATTTAGATGACGCTGCTGGTGATATAGAGGGTTTAGATGGTGTTAGTGATGATGTTGATGGCAACACCTTACAAGATGAAATTGATGGAATCTTAGGTTCAACAGATAGAGATTTAAATTCATCAGATGAAAAGAAAGAGGCGTTAACAGATTTATTTACAAAAGTAGATAACAAAAATTTAGATGAAGCAATTGCGTATTTAAAGAAAGAAAATTCTGACTTAGCAGGTGATGTAGTCGGCAGTCTAGAACTTAGTGACCGTAGTGATAAAACGAAAGCTTGGCAGGAAGCTACAAGTGCAATAGTCTCTACAAAAGTAGCTGACGAAGAATCTACTATTAAACAAGATATAAGGTCTATGGAAGGTGGTGAATTAGATAACACTACTGTATCAAAGATATATGACAAAATGCGAAGTGATGGTGCAACTAAAGAAGAAGCATTAGAGGATGTAAAAGCAATTTTAGATAGTGAAGGTTTAGATGTAAGTGGTATTAAATCAATAAAATCTAGTTCCTCAACATCGTCGACTAGTTCTAATGAGAGCTTAGATGATGTTAAAAATGATTATATAGAAAAATTTGAGGGTGATCATGAGATAAAATCTCGTGTAGATAGTTTCTTCGATAAAGTAAAGTCAGACGCAGAGAATGATGATATCCCAGAAGATGAGAAAGTTAAATTCGGTGATCCTGTAAGGGATGGATCAGCTAATAAAGATATAGATGAGATGGCAAGACGTATCTTAGAGACTAAGCCAGCTAATAGTGATAAATCTGATGAAGAGTATGTTACCGAAGCTATACAGGACATAGCTGATAAAACAGATGCTTTCGGAAAAGATGTAGAAGTTCGTGCAACGAGATACTATGAAAAGAATAAAGACGATAAGATCCAAGTCTATAAAGACGATAAGAAGATAGATAATCTATTTATAGATGATGGTGGCTTTTATGAAAAAGTAGATGGTGATTATGAGAAGCTAGAAGAAGATGAGGATGGTGAAATAACTCTTTCAAATGGTGAAAGTTATGATATCTCAGATTTAGACGGTAAAACCAAGTACCAGCTTCATGTCGGTCCTAAATCAGAAAAAGAAAAAGTAGATGACGGTATGAAAGATGCCTTAGAGTTATTTGGTGTTGATAGAACTGATATTAAAGAAGCTACAGGTGAGTTAACTAGTGAAGAAGCAAATGCAGAGCGTAATGCCGTAAGAGATGCAAAAGAGAAGTCTAAAGATGGATTTGATTTCTCAAAAGCATTAATGGTTATAGGTTTAATTGGTGCTATGGCAGCTTTGGCGCTCCGCGGCGGCGGTCAGAAGCATACTGTAGTTGGTCAACCTAGTTATAACCCTAATGCTCATGCATATGCTGGTGGTGGCGGTTACGGTGGTGGCTATGGCGGTTATCAGCAGCCAATTCCAGGAGGACCTGGTGATAGATATGGTTACTTAAGTAATCCTCCAGGTTCAGCTATAGTATCTAATCAAGTTGCATTACGTGATGCTCAGGCAATGTTTGGTCCAATTTATACTTAAAAATTTCAAAATCATAACCAGTTCTTAATGAAAATGTAGTTATTAATATATATAGCCCTATTCTGTGGGGTGAAAAGGTAGTATCAAGAAATGTCAGGAATAGATTTCGGTAATTTATATTTTGGAGATAACTTCTCAGTTCGTGATTTAGATGACGCTGCTGGTGACATAGTGGGTTTAGATGGTGTTAGTGATGAGGTTGATGGTAATACTCTAAAATCTGAAATAGACGGAATTTTAGATTCTACAGATAGAGATTTAAATTCATCAGATGAAAAGGCAGAAGCATTAACAGATTTGTTTACAAAGGTTGATAATAAGAATTTAGATGAAGCAATAGCGTATTTAAAGAAAGAAAATTCTGGCTTAGCAGGTGATGTAGTCGGAAGTTTAAAATTAGGTGATCGTAATCTTAGTAATAATACAAAAGCTTGGCAGGAAGCAACAAGTGCAATAGTTTCTACGAAAGTGGCTGACGAGAAATCTACTATTAAAGAAGATATAGGTTCTATGACAGGTGGTGAATTAGACAATGAGACCGTGTCAAAGATATATGACAAAATGCAAAGTGATGGTGCAACTAAAGAAGAAGCATTGGAAGATGTAAAAGCAATTCTCGATAGTGAAGGTTTAGATGTAAGTGGAATTAAATCAATAAAATCTAGTTCCTCAACATCATCGACTAGTTCTAATGAGAGCTTGGATGATGTTAAAAACGAGTATATAGAGAAATTTAAGGATGATCATGAGATAAAATCTCGTGTAGATAGTTTCTTCGATAAAGTAAAGTCAGATGCAGAGAATGATGATATCCCAGAAGATGAGAAAGTGAAATTTGGTGACCCTGTAAGGGATGGATCAGGTAATAAAGATATCGATGAAATGGCAAACCGTATCTTAGAGACTAAACCAGCAGACAGTAATAAATCAGATGAAGCCTATGTTACTGAAGCAATACAGGACATAGCAGATAAGACAGATGCTTTTGGCAAAGATGTAGAAGTTCGTGCAACGAAATACTATGAGAAAAATGAAGATGATAAGATCTATGTCTATAAAGATGATAAGAAGATAGATAATCTATTTATAGATGATGGCAGCTTCTATGAGAAAGTAGATGGTGATTATGAGAAGCTAGAAGAAGAAGATGGTGAAATAACTCTTTCAAATGGTGAAAGTTATGATGTTTCAGACTTAGACGGTAAAACCAAGTTCCAGCTTCATGTTGGTCCAAAATCGGAAGAGGAGAAAGTCGAAGATGGCATGATGGATGCTTTAGAGCTATTCGGTGTTGATCGAGCTGATATTAAAGAAGCTCGTGGTGATATAAGTAGTGAAGAGGCAGATGCGGAACGTCATGCTGTAAGAGATGCAAAAGAAAAATCCGAAGATGGTTCTGATTTTTCCCAAGCATTAATGGTTATAGCTATTATTGGTGCTTTTGCAGCTTTAATGTTTAGTGGTGGTGGTCAGAAGCATACAGTAGTCGGTCAACCTAGTTATAATCCTAATGCACAGCTATATGGTGGTGGTTATGGTGGTGGTTATCAACAACCATATATTCCACCATCAACACTACCTACTGTTCAAGCTAAAGGAGCTGCGTTCCAGAGAACAGCTCTTATGAGACAGTATGGTACTGCTGCTATTGAGCAGAGATTATATGGTGGTACAGCTTTTACATAAAAAGATTTATTGTTTTTCAATTTAGTTAATAAATGGTTAAGGAAACCCTGTGCTTATCATAAGTGCAAGGTTTTTCTTTTTTGTATTTCTTTCTAAGTCATGCTTGTACAAAAATAAATCTCTGAAAACCTTATAAATAAAGGGTAATACGTATAATATTTTCTCTAATGATTTCTTTATATATTACAGAGAGAGAAAAGGAAGCTGGGAGGCTTCAACTTAAAGAGAGAAATCGAGATATCAGAAAGGAGATAGAACAATGGGAATATTTAGAAGTGCAGCATTTCGTTTTGGAGCAATTCCGGGTAGTGGTCCAAATCCAAGACAGTGGAGAAATGAAGATGGAACGGGCTTTCATGATCAAATGGAAGCAAGAGTAAATGGCATGTACCATAACTTAGGATTAGTTTTAAATGGTGGTAACTCTGGACCAGTTTATTCAAATAATCAGCCAACATTATCACCAAATCCTTATGCAAGAGGATCTAATTCTTTAATTGGAAATGCATATGAGTCCCCAAGAGGTAATTATTCAAGTTTTCCTTATCAGGGAGTTAGAGCAATTAATGTTTTAAATACAACAAGACGCACTCCATGGAATCACCGCGGTGGAAGTAATTTAAATGTAGGACTGCATAATAATTGGCTCCTTAATGCTAGAAATGGTTTGTCAAGAGGTATTTTTGGTCAAGGGCAATATTCAATTCCAAGTTATCAAGCAATGGGCTGGGGGAGATCTCCAATATCAAACTTTCATTTTGGTGGCAATGGAGCATTTAATTTCTTAAATACTTAATAACCATAAGTAAATCACATCAGATCTAAATAAAATTGTTGGCACATTTGATTTTGTTTAGATCTATATCTTAAAAGTTTTCTCCTCCTGAAACTCTCAAGGAGCCTCTATCCAGGGCTCCTTTCTCATTTTGTGGCATAATTTATTAGTACTCGATGAAAAGAATTCTTATTATTCCAGGAGCTGGTTCCAGTAAATTAAACTGGTTAGATCAATTCATCGAATTCGAAGAGCAGGGATTAAAAACTTTTTTTTTAGATTATTTTGCTGAGTATCATCGTGATTTTTTTTCATTAATAAATGAGTCTAAATATAAGCTCTACGAGTACTTTCACTTAAGTATTAAAAAAGATGATTTGCAAGATATTATAGTTGCCCACTCTATGGGGGCTATGAAGATCGTATCCATACTGAAGGATTTAACTAGTTCAGCTAGCAAATCTAAGGAGGATCAGTTTTTGTTAGAGAATCTGAAAAAGTCAAAAATTGTTTTAGTGCAGATGCCTATTTTAACTAAAAATCAGGTTCTTAGTTCTTTGAAGTCTGTATCTGGAATGGCTTCTCTTATGATTAAAGCTCATGAACCTTTTAAAGACTCTGTTTCAGACTTTTTATCTGATTTTAAATTGAAATCTAGGTTTTTGCCAAATCCTATTAAAAATATCTTTGATATGCTTTGGATTTTATCTGCTATGCATATATCTGCATATACTACTCCTGAAAAAGCTTTTACTAATATGGTTGATTTTTATGATTCTTGGAATTTATTAGAATCAAATATCTATCAAGCTCTTCGAGATTTTAATATTCATATGACTGTCTCTAACTCTGATTTCTTTGTAGATAAAGAAGAGGCTCTTAAATTTGCTGAAATTATTTCAGCTAAGACTAAAGATTTTGATTGGACTTTTCATAATCCGATGCACTTTCCATGGTCGCAGAAGGAATTTAACGAGTGGGTTATTAGTTAAATAGGTTAGCTTTTGATTATTTGGGGTGTGGTGTTCAAAATAGTAAGGAATTGACTTTTTTGTCAGCTTGATCCAAAATGGTAAATATGGTGATTGTAAGAGAAATTTTGGAGCAATTGAAGGACTCTTTAGATGATCCAGAAATTCTAATTTTAATAGGTGCTAGGCAAGTTGGAAAGACATTTTTGCTTAATAAGTTAGAAGAATATGTTTTGAAAAAAAAGCAAAAAGTGAAATATTATAATCTGGAATTACCAGTGGATAGTCGTTTCTTTAACCAAGATATCGTTAGTTTATACGAAGATATTACGAAAGATGTTGATGTTTTGCTGATAGACGAGTTCCAGTATTTTGAAAATGCCTCTAAGTTTTTTAAAGCAATTTATGATGATAGAAAAATAAAAATCAAAATTATCGCATCAGGCTCTTCATCTTTAGAAATCCATAAGCATTTAAAGGAAAGCCTTGCTGGGAGGAAGTTACAGAAAACTATTTACCCTTTAACTTTTAATGAATTTAAGCAAGTAGATACTTCCTTTCGTAACTATCTTATCTATGGAGCTTTACCTGGACTATATAAGCAGAAAAATAACCAGGGGAAAATTGATTTATTAAATAATTTACTCTCAACTTATATTCTTAAAGATATAAAAGGCTTAATTAGAGAAGAAAATATCAGTGCTTTTAATAAGCTTTTATATTTTCTTGCTGAGGCACAAGGGCAAATAGTTTCGGTAAGCTCACTTGCAAGGGATTTGATGGTTGATAATAAAACCGTAGATAATTATATTTCTTTGCTTGAGAATACTTTTGTCTTATATAGTTTGAGCAGTTTTTCAGGAAATCTAAGTAATGAACTTAAGAAATCAAAAAAATACTATTTGTATGATAATGGGATTCGCAATTCGATATTAAGTGACTTCTCGTCTATCACGAAACGTCGTGATAAAGGTTTACTGCATGAAACATATGTGCATAATTATATAAAAACCAATTCACCAAGTAATTCTGAATTGAGGTTCTGGAGAACTAAATCTGGTGAAGAAATAGATTTTATTTATTTGAAAAATCGAGAAATTAATATTATTGAAGTTAAGTCTAAACTTAAAAAAGCAGAAATCCCTAAAGCCTTTGAGAAGTTTCTAAGAGCCTACCCAAAAACCCAAAATTGTTTTGTTATCAATGAAACTATAAATGAAATTCTTGATTACAAAGGTTTTCAAATCCAATTTATAAAAATAGATGAATTAGAAGATTCCCTAGAGTTTGAAGAATTATTTTTAAATACATAAATTCTTTTAAACAAAAAACAAACCCCGGCGAAGCCGGGGTTAACACAGTAATTTACGTTGTAAAATTTCAATTAAGCATTTTTAGTCATATTAAGAGCTTCTTTAGAAGCTGCTTTTACCATCTCTACTATTGAGAGAACCGCTTTATATGAACCCACTGCTTTTAGCATTTTTATCGATTCGCCTGGAGCATTTACATTCGAGCTTTCTACATAGCCGTCATTATCTGCTAGTGGGTGATTTGGAAGATACAACTTTGAACCTTCTGAATAATCCACTTCTACTGCAGCAACCATCGTTCCTGCACCAGGGTTTTTATTTAACATCACCGAATTTAAACCAAGCTCACGCCCTTCTGCTAGATTTTCCACCATTTCAGAGAAACTTTGGTTTCTTCCTCTGGCTGCTAAAACTGGTGTTTTAGCTTTATAGCCTGGTGTGTACATATTGGCAACGTTTTGCGCTGCATATGCCATTACCTCTCTTTCTGCTTTAAGAGAATTACTTGCTGTATCGAGAATCTCAAACATTCCGCCCATATTATCCTGCCCTCGCTGCTTGTGTAGCTTCTTCCATATGCTGATAAATATGTCCATTAATTCTGGTTAACAGAACATAAGTCACATGGTTTTTGTACATTTTTGACATTTCGTCTTCTAAATTTATTGGTCCACCATCATATTTAACCGTAGCTTTACTTAACATGGTGCTTTTATCTATGGGATTACCACTTCTTAAATCACTCATAACGATATTGAAGTCAAGATCACGTCCCTGATAACCTTCAACACGTGCGCCAGATATATTATTCGCTAATATCTGCTGCCTTTCACTTACAGCATCTAAAAGACCATTGAGTATTTTTTCCTCTGGACTATTGAGCATATAGGCTATATAAACTATTTAATTTAAGTTTAGGTTAAGAAGTGTAAATCTCTATTTATGTTGTAATAAATCTTTTGGATGGTTACTAATTGGCTTTGAGTTGCTATACTCGCGAGTGTCAAAGGAGACAATGTAGCAATGATTAATAATTCTTATATGATCCCTGGGGGGTCTAATAACCCAGGTGTTGAAAATAGGGGGAACATTATACGATTCCCAGATAAAAAAGATAAGATTGGAATTGAGTTCGTAGGTGAACCAGAAACTAATATTAATTTGATATCAAAAAGTGATTCAAGTATTGCTCTAAAAGCAAAGCTTAACGTTAAATTACTTGATCTAAGAGAGCAGGTTAACTCTAGTTTGTTTGCTAAGGAATTAAGTGAATTCAGTAATAATAAAGCAAATAGTTTTTACATAAATTCTGCAGATGGTGGCGAGGATAATAAAGTCAAAATAGATCTTCTTAAAAAGGTAGATAGGGCTATGAAAACTTTAACTGCTTCAGGATTTCAAGATTCTGAGGTAAATGCTTATGCTAAGCAAACAAATACATCATTATTTAATGATATTGAAGCGTTAGTTCGTGATCCTTTAATTGGACAGAATAGCAAGATAGATGAATCTTTATCTGATATAGCTGAGCTTTTAAAAATTGATCAAACATAGATCAATTAATCCTCTTAGCTCTAATTGCTATAATGAAGTCCATGAATACTGAATTCTCTAGTATGGAAGCCGAAATAACTGAACAGATTAAATCCGCTAAAAATGTAAGCGTCATTTTAAGCTCTATTTCTACTGCTGCTAAAAATACTGCTTTAGAGTTAATTGAAAGAGAATTGCTTGAGTCTACTAGCTATATTTTAGAAGCTAACCAAGAAGATTTAAATTCTCCAG
This sequence comes from Candidatus Caenarcanales bacterium, assembly GCA_013216135.1. GTDB lineage: Bacteria > Cyanobacteriota > Vampirovibrionia > LMEP-6097 > LMEP-6097 > DT-14. The sequence goes on along the minus strand of JABSOS010000031.1, from coordinate 17,371 downwards.
ATAATGCTGATCTTAGTAAAGCTTTAAAAGATAGAATGACTTTAGACCATGGACGTATCTCAGCAATGGCTCAGGGAATCCGTAAAGTAATTAATAGTCCTGATCCTGTGAATAGAGTTTTAGAGGGCTGGAGACATCCTAATGGCATGAAAATCAATAAAGTTACTGTCCCTATAGGTGTCATAGGAATTATCTATGAAGCGCGCCCGAATGTAACAACAGATGCTGTTGCTTTAGCAATTAAGTCAGGTAATGCTTGTATTTTAAGAGGTAGTAAGCAGACTTGGTACACGAATAATGCGATTATGGATGTTATTGAAAGAGCACTTAAACAAAGTGATTTTCCTGTAGAAGCCATTCAGTATCTAAAAGATAAATCACGCGAGAGTGCAAAGTTGATGCTAAGAGCAAGAGACGAGATTAGCCTTATCATCCCTCGTGGTGGTGAGACTCTTAAAAAGTTCATTACTGAAAATTCTCTAGTTCCTGTTCTAGGAGCTGGTGGTGGTAACTGTCATGTTTATATCGATGCTGAAGCTGATGTAGATAAGGCTGTAGAGATTGCGCTGAACGCTAAGGTTCATAGACCTAGTGTCTGCAACGCATGTGAAAGTATTTTAATTCATGAAGCTGTAAAAAATGAAGTGCTGCCAGCTTTAGTAGAGAGACTCATTAAAGAAGGTGTCGAGATCGTAGCTGATCAGGACATTCATACTCAATATCCATTTACAGAACTTGCTACTGAAGAGGATTGGGATACTGAGTATTTAGATTTGAAAGTCTCGATTAAAACAGTCGAGAGCTTAGATGAAGCAATTAATCATATTAATAAATATTCTAATAATCATTCAGAAGCTATTGTGACAGAGGATATTGAGAGGGCTGATATCTTTACAGCGACAGTAAACTCAGCGTGTGTTTATGTGAATGCTAGTACTAGATTTACAGATGGTGAGGAATTTGGTTTCGGAGCAGAGATGGGGATTAGTACCAGCACGGGTTATGTGCGTGGACCCATAGGTGCTAAGGAGCTTTGTACTTATAAGTATATTATTGAGGGGAATGGGCAGATAAGATAAGCTGCGGAATTTTGACCCCTAAAATAGTTTGAACTAGTTTGTGAAAATTATTAGGGTGAAGTCAAATTACTCTTTTGAAATAGGTAAATTTAAAGCTGAAGCTTTAAGAATGATTGCTTTTAGTATGTCTGTACCTTTTGGTACGATGGTGTTAGGATTGTTTATGAAGCGATTTAGTTTGGATATTGTTAGTTTTGAAGGTGTTATAAAATTAATTTTCTCCCTATTTCTCTTAATAGTTGGTTCAAATCTTATAGCTAAAGGTGTGAATCTTATGAATCAAGGAGCTGATCATGATATTTAATTTTGAAAATATGGATGAACAAATAAAAAACTCAATAGGTTTTTTTATTGCAATTAGCCCTGTTTTTTATGTTGCTTCTAGAATTGATAAAGCTGCTCATAACGATATAAATGAAATGAAGATTAAAGCAGGTGAAGAGCCATTGCCTAAATGGCGCTGGTGGTTTATGATCCGTCCTCCACGTGAGTTATATAAGTAATGAAACTAGCTCTCTTCGGCGGATCTTTTGATCCAATTCATAATGGTCACTCAGCTATAGCCAAGCAAGCAAAGCTTGCCCTCCAGCTAGACGAAGTTCACTTCATTCTTGCAAAGCAATCACCTTTTAAGATCTATGATGAGCGCGGCAAAGCCGCGCCACAAAAAGAACAAGCTGAACAACGCTTGAACATCCTAAAAACAGCCCTATCAGAAAAAGAATACAGAGAATTAAACTTCAAAGCCATAGACATTGAACTAAAACGTCCAGCTCCATCATATTCTTACCAAACAGTCGAATATTATAAAGAACATTACCCAGATGCTCAGCTATTCTGGATTATGGGTGAAGATAATTATTACTCTCTAGATAAATGGAAAAACTCAGACTATCTTATCGAGAATTTAGAGTTTATCGTTTTTAGACGGCGTGAAGCGGAGCACGCTATCAAAGATGAAAATCCTCAAAATCAGCAAAGCCCACACAGGCTAAAAAGAACCCACTTCATCCAAAGTCCTTACTATGACGTGTCCTCCACCCAGATTAGGGAAGCTATAACTAATAGTGCTGATCTAGATTTCTTAGCTGAAAATTTACCAAATAGTATATATGGACTAGTAGTTCAAAACTATAAATAAGCTATTGCGGGAATATTGTTAACGCTATGGCAGAAGATCAAGGTTCAACAACAGTAGTTAGTTCGGGCGCACCAAATATGGTTCTAATCATATTTTTCGTCTTCATTGCAGCATTCGGTGGTGTGATACTTGCTTTTAAACTGGTACCAAAGATGATAACTGTTAACCAAACAATCGAAGAACATAGAGAACCAAATGACCACGATCATTTACCTATTCACCCGCTTGGGGACTTTGTAGTTAACTTATCAGATCTTTCTGGTAGTAGATTTTTAAAAGTTTCAATTACAGCAAAATTATACTCAGAGGACTTTGAGGAATTTGCTTCACTATCTCCAGAAGAACAGCATGGATACGATATGCGTATAGAACATGATCTTCACCCTGTAGTTCCAGCTATTAAGGATGTGATTATTACTACTTTATCTCGTAAAAAGGCAGAGGAAGTAATCGGCTTTGAAAATAAATTAGCTTTAAAGATGGAATTAAAAGAGAATTTGAATCATGTAATGCATGGTGAATTTAAGATCTTTGATCTTTACTTCACAGATTTCATCGTTCAGTAGTAGGAGAGGATGCAGAAGTATAACCGCGACAGTAAAAAAATAATTCCTGGACCACGGGTACGTGATATACCTGAATTACCTCCGATCGGACCTGAGTCAGCTCCGAAGATTAAAGAGTATAACTTTAGAAACCCGGATAAGTTCAACAAAGAACATTTAAAGGTAATCGGTAATATCCATGAGATGTTTTGTAAGGAAGTAACCCTATCCTTAAACTCTCTATTACGTATTAACTGTGAACTTAGTGTTGCGAACGTACAGCAGGTCACTTATGGTGACTTCCTTGCGACTATGTCTGAGGATCTTTACACAGGTATTATTAACATGCAGCCTTTCTTAACTCAGCTGAGTTTCAGTATAGAAAAGCACTTAGTGGGTTCGATGCTTGACCGTCTTTTAGGTGGTATGGGTGTTTCTAGTATCAGAGATGAACTTAGTGAAGTTGAGTATGGTATCACAAAAGATATTTTAAAAAGAATTTTGTATCACTTACCAGAAGGTTGGCAGAATGTAGTTAAGAACATCGGTGCGGTTGAATTAAACTCTTTAGAGACTTCTACGACTAATATCCAGATTGCTCCGATCACGGATATCGTCGCGGTAATCACGATAAACGTTGAGATCGGTTCATATTTAGGGTTAATTACAATATGTATTCCTCACTCGGCTTTAGAGGGAGTTATTGGTCAGTTAACACGTCAATCATCTTTTAGCACTCAATCTATAGATACGAATGATACTAAAGATCATATTATTAGTAAACTTTCTGGTACTAGCTTGCCATTACGTATTGTTCTTGCTCGAGGGGAGTTTAGTATGTATGACGCCACCCATCTGAAGGTGGGGGATATTATAAAAATGGATTCTGCTCATGAAGATAAGGCTGAGATCTGGATCGCAAACCAACTCAAGTTTCTAGGGGTAAGTGGACAGGTGCAAGGGAAGCTTGCAGTATGTATATCAGATCAATATAGTGAGGATGATAGTTAAGATATCACTTTTTTGTGGTAGATAATAAGTATGAATTTCTAGCTTTAGCTCCGGGGGGATTTTATGGGAGTAGGTAATTTTGGTATAAGCCCATCACAATTAACGAATAGCGCTTTCGCCAAACAATCATCACAATTAGAGCAAAGGATCGTTGAAAAAGATACTAATCGTAAAGATATTCAACGAATAGGTGGTAATGTAGCTGCTTATAATAGAGCGGAGAGTGAATATAGAACAGCTCGTGCGGTAAATAAGCAGTTAAGTTCAACCTTAGATGGCATGATTGATGCCTCAAATGGCATAACAGATATTAGATCTAAATTACAGAATATTCAATCTATAGTCCAAGATTCTATCGACGGAAATATCGTTAATTTAGATGATGCTCAAGAAAATATTAATACTTACGTTCGTGAAATACAAGAAATTATTTCAACAACTGAATTTAAAGATAAAAAATTATTTGATGGTAATTTTGAAGTTTCAACTTTAAAAGATATTGATGTTTCAAAATTAGATTTAGATTTTAGAAATACAGAGACTGGAACAGTGGCTCCACCACCTGAAGCACCTCCTTTACCTGGTGGCGGCGGTTTAAACTTAACAGATTCTTTTAATGGACCTACTGGACAGGGTGTTTTAGATGACATGGCATTGGTTAAAGATACTGCTTTTGGTACTTTAACTGAACAAGGTAATGCAGATTTATATGGTGTAGCAATTAATGATAACTATTTAGTTGAGGGATATAATGTTGATACAGGTGACTCTGGGATTAAGATTTATGATAGAACAGATGGTTCTCTAGTAGTAGATATTTCAGATGCTCAGTTAGGTAATATTAATGTCCCAGGTTCTAATTTAGCAATTAATGAAAATGACCAGATTATTGTCGCTGGTTATGACAGCGTAGTTTTAGTTGATGGCTTTTCTACAGGTAGCCCTGGTACTATAACTCAGCTTTTAGATACGGGTGGAGCTGCCTGGGATCCGGATCCCAGCTTAAGTACACCTATTCAAGTAGAAATTTCAAATGGTTATGCAGTAGCTTCCACAGACGGTGGGGCTAATAATGCTCAAGAGCTTTTGGTTTGGGATTTAAGTGATACTGGTGGTGCCTTAGCTGCAGCTGATTATGATTTTTCTTATAATAATGTACCTGCAAATGGTCGTGGTGGAGCTGATGTAGCTATTAATGGAGATCAATTAATAGTTGGTGGACGTTATAATAGCGGCGGAGGTTTTGCTCAAATTTATGACATGAATACAGGTGCTACTGGTAGAAGATTTGAACTTACGGTTGATAACGCTGGTGTAAATTTTGGGCAGAATGTTGAATTTACTAGTGATGGTACTAAAGCTATTATTGCAGCAGGTACGGAGACCAGAATATATAATATCTCTGATGGTTCATTAGATTCAACTATTACTCATGGTCAAAATTTGGCAGGTCCACTAGCAGAAAGAGATGTTTCTGACTTTGAAATTGATGGTGATACTTTATATATCTCAGCCGCAGGTGATAGCTCAAACAACTCTAGAATTCTTGCATATGACATCACGAATGGAACGTTAGAAGACTCTCTAGCAACGAATAGTGAAAATACTGAATTTGATGTTTATAACGGTTCTTTAGCTGCACGTACTAATCAGGTAATCAGCATTCCTAATACTCATAATATCGAAGTCTTTGATTATACTAATGTTGGTTCTACGATTAACGAAGATAACTTTGGTGAAGAAGTTGTAATGACTGATAGATACTTAGCAGTCGGTACTCCTGGTTATGATACAAGTTCAACTGTGGATGATAATGTCGGCGCTGTTAATATCTATGATCGTTTAAGTGGTAATTTAATTACCACTATTCAGGGATATTCAGCCGATAATCCTCTTGCGATTTCTGGAGATACACTCTCATTAGGTGGAGAGAATGGTGTTGAACTCTATGATTTAGCTAATAATGGTAACTTAATCGATACCTTAGGATCTGGAAAAGTAGATAATCTTGCTATTAATGAAAATCATATAATTTGGAGAGGGGCTAACAACTTCATGTATAAAGCTGCAAATGATGGTGTTTATGCAGATTCAATGTGGGGTTTTGGAAGTAATGCTTCACTATCTTTAGATGGCGACACTTTAATTAGAGCTACTCAAGATGATGGTATGATCGAAATCTATGATTTGTCGAGTGGTGTTAGTCTTACAGAGACAATAGAAAACTTATATATGAGTAACGATATGCAGGTAAGTGCTTCAGATGGACTATTTGCAGTTAGCTATGCAGATGCTTCTCAGAGTATACGTATTTATGATTATGATGGTAATCTCCAGAATACGATTAGTGCCCCTCCAGGTTCAGTTGATTTTGGTCAGTCTATTGATTTAGATGGAACCAGGCTCGCAGTTGGTGATTATAGAGCTAATGGTAATGCTGGTGCTGCATATCTATATGATATAACTTCTGCCACTCTCGTTGATACGTTAACTCCTCCACCTGATAGCGGTGATGGACTTAATTTTTATGGTTCTGATGTTGCAATTGTAGGTGATGATATAGCTGTTGGATCTATTAGAGGTGTTGATGGTGTAACTAACGAACAGGCAGGTTATGTTAATATCTACAGCTTCATGAGTGATGGTACTTCCATAATGAATCCATATGATGATAATCCTTCTTCTCTTGCTGGTTCAGGACTTGATCTAAATATTTTCTCTCAGCAAGCAGGCTCAATGGGAGCTGGAACATTCTTCTCTCTTGCAGATATCTCTGTATCTATGACTACTGCATCTTTAGGTGGTCAAACTAATTTAGGAACTTATGAGGATATTTATAGTATTGATCAAATGCTTTCAAATCTTGATAGCATGCAGACTCTTGTTGATACTCAAATTAATGAACTGACTGATTTCAGTGCTAATGCAGAAACTATTGAAAAATTAACAAAAGATACTTTTGATCTTTACAGTGATATTCTTCCAGAGTCTCAAGTTGCAGACCCTAATATCGCTTTAAATCTTTTACCATAACAATTTTTGTCGCCCACAACACACCACACAAAAAAGAGCAGCTATATTAGCTGCTCTTTTTCTTTTAGATATATTTTCTAATTAATTACTTAGCAATTACTTCTGGTCTTTTATGAGCTTGAAAGTCCATTTGACCTCTTAAAGCTTGACCTACAGATTCGATAGGGTGTGCTTTTTCGTTAGCTCTAATCGCTTTGAAGCTTGCCTGGTTAGCGTTGTTCTCTAAGATCCAGTCACGAGCAAATCTTCCGTCTTGGATATCTTTAAGAACGGCTTTCATGCGTTCTTTCACTGAGCTATCAATAACTCTAGGACCTGAAACATAGTCACCGTATTCAGCAGTGTTAGAGATACTATCTCTCATTTTAGCTAAGCCACCTTCGTAGATTAAATCTACGATTAACTTAACTTCGTGTAAACACTCGAAGTAAGCCATTTCTTCTGAGTAACCAGCTTCTACTAAAGTTTCGAAACCAGCTTTGATAAGCTCAGACAGTCCACCACAAAGAACTACTTGTTCACCGAATAAATCAGTTTCAGTTTCTTCTTTAAATGATGTTTCAAAAACTCCAGCTCTAGTACCACCTACACCTTTAGCGTAAGAAAGAGCTAAGTCTTTAGCTGATCCAGTGATGTCTTGGTAAACTGCGATTAATGCAGGAACTCCGAATCCTTGTTCGTAAACGATTCTTACTCTGTGTCCAGGACCTTTAGGCGCAACCATGATTACATCTACGTTCTCTGGGGCGATGATTTGGTTAAAGTGTAAAGAAAAACCATGAGCTACCATAAGTGTTTTACCTTCAGTAAGGTTAGGCTTAATTTCTGAATTATAAACTTCAGCATGCTTTTCATCTGGAAGTAAAATCATGATTACATCAGCTTCTTTAGATGCTTCTGCAACTGTTTTAACTTTTAAACCATCTTTTTCAGCTTTAGCCCAGCTTTTAGAACCTTCATATAGACCGATACGGACGTCTACACCACTTTCTTTTAAGTTAAGTGCGTGTGCATGACCTTGAGAGCCATAACCTATTACAGCAACCTTTTTCGCTTGGATAAGGCTTAAATCTGCATCTACTTCGTAGTAAACTCTTTTCATTTGCACTATTTTAGCAGATTGGGGCTTGTGAATGCCTAAATACTCACTAAATACCTAGTCCTAAAGTCATGATCGACCATAGTTTTAACTATATGTGATAGCTCAGAAATCTCTTTTAAACCACTAGCTGATTTTTTATTTTCAACGAAAATCGCTTTATAAAAATCAGTGGTATCAGGGTTATAGAAGCCATATGGACGCGAAGCTACTGTGATTTTATCTAAATAGTACTCAGGGTTAAGGTCTTTAGACTTAAGATACTTTAGTTTCTCTTCTTTTAGCTTATTAAACTCTTCTTCGGTTTCGTATTTAGTGGCTTTAAAGAGTTTTCTATTTAAGAAGCGATGTGAAAGATCTCTAAGAACAGTGTCTTTCTCTTTTCTCCAGTGTTTAATATGATGCCAAACCATAGAATCGTCTATTTCTATGAAATCTAAAGTATCCATATTTCCTTGCTTACTTAGCCAGTTGAACATTGACTGTTCTAGGAAAGCTATTTTTTTACTCTTTAAAAGTAACTTAACTCTCTCGAAGAGCTTCTTAAACATGATGTCACTTGCTATGCATTTCTTATGAAGATAGACCTGAAGGTACATAGAGTATCTAGCATATAAATAGTCCTCTACAGCAAGTGTTCCTTTTCCTTCGAAGACTGAAAGGCAGTCGTGTTCATTATTCAGAGTGATACTACTAATGACTCTAGCTAGATCGAAGTTACCGTAGTTAGTTCCTGTAAAGTGACTGTCTCTTAATAAGTAGTCAAAACGATCACAGTCGATTTGTCCACTTACTATACTTGATAGAAATTTAACAGGGTAAGTTTTTTTCAGTACGGCTGAAACCTTTTCTGCAAGCTTGGCTGAGTGTTTGCTTAAAATCTGATTCACTTCAGTTCTTTTATCTAAGATGACTTTATGAGTGAAAAATTCGTGCTTAACATCTAAAACATCTTCACAACTATGACTAAAAGGTCCGTGACCTAAATCGTGGAGTAATGCAGCTACTAAAACCAGTAAACGAAATTCTTCTATTTCTTCTTCGGAAGCTTCGATTTTATCTTCAAGCTGTTTAAACATTTTCCTTGCGACATGCATAGTTCCTATGCTGTGCTGAAATCTAGATGCTTCAGCCCCGTGGTAAGTGAACCAACCGGTTCCCAGCTGCCTAATCCACCTTAACCTCTGCATTTCACGGCTATCTATAAGTTCAATGAGGAGTTTTTCTATCTCATTATTAGAATTAAGGTTAATTTCACTGTGGATTGGATCTCTATAAGTCCGGGACATATATAGATTCTACCTGAGACTAGGCTATAACTCCAATTTATGCGGCATACTCTGATTCTTTTAATCAAAAATTAACTCTTATTTGTTTAATTAAATTTGTGTGTCAGGTTAATTAGTCATATAGATATGATGATTTAACAAAAATGTGGGTGTGATAAATGGAATTAAATCAATTTGAAAACGGAAATATCTCTTCTAATATTCAGAAAAAGAAGCTTTTTATAGATTTAGAGACTGAAGATAAATATGAAGCTGAAGTTGCAGATTTAGAGGTGGAAATTGCTGATCAAGCTGAGAAAGAAGAAAAGTCTGCTAAAGAGAAGGAGTTAGATAGAGCTATCGGTAGTCATCGATCTTATGCTTCTTTATATAGGTCTTTAGCTATGAGGGCAATGGATATGAGTATTTTTAGTGGTGACGAATTTAAAGGTTGGGATTATTTAATAAATGGTTTTTCAGATAGCATGGATTCACATTTAGATATAATTGCTGAACTTTCAGCACAAAAAAGTAGCTTTTGATACATTATTTACTAAAATTTATACCTTTTAATCTTTCCTTAATAATTGCATGCTAAGATTAAATTTACTTAGTTTTTCTAGGTTTCATCTACAAAGAAGTGGAAATATAAAGAAATTTGGGAAAAAAGTTAAGGAGAGGTTAAAAAATAATGTCAAATTTTATATCAACCAATCTTTATATCATCAAAGGGATAACGAAATAATGAATGATGGTAGCGTAGGTAGTAATAATTTTAATCCAGATAGAGGAAAGCCACAGATTGGTGGTGCTAAAGGAACTGGGAAAGTTGATTCTAATAGTAATCAAAAGCCCCTTCCAGCTGAGAATATTAGAAGTACAAAAGCAGGCTTTGGGAATAATGGAACCGGTGTCTCCCCGAATGTTAAATTAGCTTTAATGGCTATGAATCCTGTTAATGCTGCAGCATTAGCAAATGTTCCTACTAAGAGTTTAAATGTTAGCACTGGTCATGCAGTTGATATGCAAATAAAGGCTTTAGAAACAGGTAATGGTTTTGAAGAATTAGTTAATCAGGCTAATTCAAATACTAATGTTGTTCCTCTTAAAGACAAAGAGCAGTTAGATAAAGCAATAACTGAGCTTGCAGATAGTAGATCTAATATTTCACCTTACGAGCTTAAAGTGGCTAAATCTATAACGGACGGTTATCTGAAAACAGGCAAGACTTTACCAACTACGCAAAATTTAGTTGATCTTTTCAATTCAGGGGGTTCTGAGCCAGAAGCCGCATAAAAATTTTCTCTACTTGATCCTATTTAAAGAAATACCTGCCCAATTTGGGCAGGTATTTTAGCTTTTAGGTAGTGTCCATTTAAGATCTTCTGATTTTGATCATTAAATTGGTATGGTAGCCTCCATTTCTTTTTTCAGTTATCCTAAATGTCACTTGGTGCTATGGCATTGAGCAATTATCTTGATAATATATTGCCCGTTATTTTCGCTTGAAACTTTCAACTATTTAGATTAAATATTTTGTAAGTATAAATTTGAAAAATTGAGTTTTACGAAATACTCGTTTCCTTGAGCTGTAATATTAAAATATATTTATTTTCCCTCTTAAGCTCCTCTTAATTTAACTCGTGCAAAAGATCTACATGAAAGAATTTGCGGTAGATTATGTAGTGGAAGAAATTGTTGCACGAGTCAACCAAAAGAGGGATACTCCTTTAGGTGATGATGAACAGATGTCTATTAGAGACAAAATTTCTGCGTGGTCAAATAGATACGAAAGAGATGATATGGTATCTCAGTTAGAATTTACCACTGGTTGGGAATTAGATTCTTTGCCACAGCTTTCTGACCCACAATTAAAATATGATGTTAGAAAAGCTCTATGGCATGTAAATCCTAGAGAAAGATTAGGCAGAGACCTTAAAAAGTTTTTCAAGAAAAATAAGTTTGGTAACTCTTTACAAGAAAGTAGAAAGGAAGAAATCTACGATCTTATGAGAAATGATTTATATCTTCCTCACGATACTAAAGTTGAGATTGTGCCAAATGTTTTAGCGTCTGCATTAGATGAAGACGGAAATATTCATGTAAGTTTGGGTAATAATTCCCAAAAATACTTAGTTCACTACAATAGTGATCATGAGTCTTTCGATAAAATCTTTAAATTAGACCCAAATGGTGGACTTGAAGAAATTAATTCTAGAAAGATTCTTCAAAGCTTTGCAGATTTTGATCATAAAATTTCTGCTTTAAAAACTACTATTACTAATTATGCTATTTATGACCGTTTCATGGATTCTTTAGATTCAATTGATAGAGTTGATTTAGAAGCAGGAATCACAGAAGAAGGATATTTGGTATTAGCTACATATAATACTAGTAGTGCGTTTACTCTTCACTATACAGAGATAAATGCAAATGGAAGAGTTAACTGGAAGAGTATCACTGCAAGTCGTTACGGTGATAAAGCAATCGAAACTAAGGATTTAAAATTAGATCCAAATGGTCAGTATTACTTTAAAGGACAACCTCTGGTTTCTTTATAGAATTAGGGATAACTTTTTTTCGATTGAAAATGGCATAAGTACTGGGAACCACGTAAAGTGTAAGTAGTGTAGAGAAAATCATACCTGACACTATTACTACACCTAGACTCTGACGCGATTGTGAACCCACACCTAAGGCAAGTGCAATCGGCATTATACCTATAACTGTAGAAAATGCTGTCATTAAAATAGGTCTTAATCTTAACCTACAAGCTTCTTCTATAGCTTTATCTAAAGGCATTTTGTCTTTTAATTGCTCTATGAATTCTACTAATAAAATTCCATTTTTTGATGCCATTCCGATCAGCATTATGATTCCGATTTGGCTGTAGATATTTATACTAATGTTTTTAAACTGAGGAATTACAAACTGTATCCAGAAAGGAGCGCCTTTTGATATTGCAAACTGTGTGAGTAACGGGAATAGAGTGAAGAAAGCCACACCTAGTAATGCACCCGTTATAGCTAAAGGTACAGTAGACATGATTACTATTGGATTTTTGAAACTTTCAAACTGTCCTGCTAAAAATAGATAAGCAAAGATTAATGCGATGAAGAAGGTGTAATAAAGAGCGACATTACTATCTTTTTCTTCTTTAGATGTACCTTTGTAGTCTATTTCAAAGTCTAGGGGGAGGTTTTCTTGCTTATCTACCATATCTAGTATTAATTTTTCTAAATCAGCTAAGCCTTCTGAAGGTGGCACTCCTGGAATAGGAGCTGCTTCTATCGTGACTGATCTTCTTCTATTGTAGTGATTCCACTCTTCTACTCCTACTTTAGGTTTTACACTTATAAGATTTGATAGTGGAATCAATGAACCTGATTCAGACCTTACTCCTATTTCACCAAGTTTCCTGATTTCTTGTTTTTCATCTTTGGCAAGTTTAGCTATGACTTTATAGTTTTCACCTTCTAGGTTAAATTCGGTGAGATCATCACCTGAAAATAGAATCTCTAAGGTTCTAGAAATCTCTTGCATGCTGACTCCTAGCTCTCTTGCTTTATCTCGGTTGATTTTTAAATCTAATTCAGGTTTGTCAAAACTAAGGTCTGACTTTGAGAAAATTAATCTAGGTAAGCGATTTGCTTCTGTAAGAATCTTTTCACTGAAATTAGATAGGAAGTCTATGTCCTGACTTTTTAAGACGATTTGGATTGGTAGTGAGCCGAAGCCACTATCAGGTCCTGATTTGGGGAAGATTGGTAGAACAAATGCCTCTGGTATTTCTTGGAATTTAGCGAAAAGTGGTCCAGCTATAGCAAAGACATCTTTTGATCTTTGATCCCAATCCACTAATCTGTTTATAACTATTCCTGTAGTTACTTTACCTGGAGCGTCTCTACCGAAAGCAGCTACTGAAATTACGGTTTCAACTTCTGGGATTTTAGTAAGCATGTTTTCAGCTTTACGGATTTGCTCATCTAGGTAATTTAAGTTACTTCCTCTTCTTGTTTGTAAGATGGTTAAAAATGAACCTCTATCTTCATTTGGGATAAAGTCTTTAGGACTGTTTTGAAATAAAAAGACTGCTACCACTACAGAAATAACTAAACTTGAGATAGTAATAATCCATCTGAATTTAAGGGTGCCAGCTATGCTGGCTGCATAGTTATTTTCAAGTCCTTTAAAAAAGTTCTCCGAGAGATTATACAAGCCTCTAAAGAAAGTATTTTTCTTTTGTGCCTGATTACGATCTGAACTAGATCTGAGGATCTTAGAGCAGAGCATAGGAGCTAAAGTTAGTGCTACGAAAGAAGAAATAATAGTAGCAAAGCATAATGAAAAAGCAAACTCAGAGAGTAACCTTCCTGTAAGTCCACTCATGAAACCTACTGGTAAAAATATTGAGATTAAAACGAGTGTGGTTGCAATAACGGCAAGTGTAATCTCTTTAGTACCTTCACTAGCTGCTGTTTTAGGATCATAACCCTCTTCGATTTTTCTATAGATATTCTCCAGCACGACAATTGAGTCATCGACAACAATCCCGACGGCGATAATCAAACCTAAAAGTGTCATTAGGTTTATCGTGAAACCGAGTATCGTAAGCCCACCCATAACTCCAATTAAACTTACTGGGATTGCCACACCTGGTATTAAAGTACTTCTAAGATTTCTTAAGAATATAAAGATAATAAAAAGTACTAGTAAACTTGAAAAGATTACTGTGCTATAAAGGTCCTGGATACTAAATCTAATGAATTTAGCTGCGTCGTAACCTACTTTTAGATTAATATCATCTGAAAGTTTGCCATTTAACTCTTCTATTCTTTTATGAACTTCATCTGAAATCTTTACGGTATTAGCTTTTGATTGTCTTACTATACCTAAGCCAAAGCCTCTTTCACCATTGAATCTAACGAAACCTCTATCATTTTCAGCTCCCATACGAACATCTGCTATGTCTTTTAATTTAATAATGCTGTGATCTTTGCGAGCAACTATCATTTCTGAATATGACTCTAAAGTTTTGAGCTTAGCGTCAACACGAACACTATATTCTTGTTTTTGAGATTCTATTAATCCACCTGGAAGTTCAATGTTGTTTGCTTTTAAGGCTCTATCAACATCAGTGACTGTAAGGTCATAGTAAGCGAGCCTCTTGGTATCTATAAATATTTGAATTGATTTTCTTCTTTCACCACCGAAGATAACTTTACTGACACCATCGATGGTTTGGAAATAGTCCTTAATATTTTTCTCTACATAGTCGGCTAAATCTAAAAGATTCTTTTCTGTAGATTTCACCATTACCCAGAGTATTGGGCTTGCATCAGCTTCTGCTTTAGCAATTTTAGGTTTGTCGGTATTGTCAGGTAACTGGAATTCAATCCTAGCTATCTTTTCACGAACATCCTGTGAGCCTATATCTATATTCTTACTAAGTTTAAACTCGACTATAACTTGGCTTACTTGATCTCTACTAGTAGATGTTATGTTTCTAATGCCTTCGATGCTAGTAAGCTCTTCTTCGATGATATTAGTTACTTCACTTTCAACTACAGTTGCGTTTGCACCAGGGTAAACAGTGGTAACAGTAACAACTGGTGCATCGATATCTGGATACTCTCTTACTGGTAATTTGAAGAAAGCAATTAAACCAGTTAAAACTATTAACAATGAGAAAACAGTTGCGAGTACAGGTCTTTTAATCGATAAATCACTAATAGTCATTTTTAGGGTCCTTGCTGTGCTGCTAATTCTGAAGGGATCAGCTTTGCTCCTGGATAGATACTAAATAAACCAGCGTAAACGATTGAATCACCTGCTTCTATTCCTTCAGTTATTTCTACTATTCCTGGTTTGCGGATTCCAGTTTTAACTACTCTTCTGTCAGCTACATAAAATCCTTCTTCTTCAGCTGGAGCTGCTAGATAAATGAATTCTTCCCCTTGCTCTAGGAAAAGTGCCTCTTCCCTGACTACTACTGAATTTCTTTTATCTAATACCTTCTGTTTAACTTTCATGAATTGGTTAGGCTTTAAGTCTTTAGGATTTGAAGTCAAACTTGCACGCACTAAAATCGCTCTTGTATCTTTATCTACAAGAGGAGAAACGAAATCTACTTTAGCTTTAAAAACTTCTTTAGGGTAAACTGAGCTTCTAAGTTCAACACTTTGTCCAAGTTTAATATATGGGATTAATTTTTCTGGAACATTGTAACTGACACGCATAGGGTTGATGTGTACTAAGTCCATAATTTGATCACCAACTCTAACAAAGTCTCCTGGATCAACATTGATCTTACCTACGATGCCTGAACTGATAGCTTTTAATCTAAGTCTGTCGTAGTCAGCCTGTAGCCTATCTAGGTTGGTTTTGAAACTTAAATACTCTAACTTGGAAACTGCTCCTTCATCATAGAGTTGTTTATAGGATTCATAGTCTGCTTTAGCTTTTGCTATTTCTGCGATGATATCCTGAGCTTTAATATTTAATAGAACGCTACCTTTTTTTACCCAGTGTCCCTCTTCGACAAATATATTTTCAATTTGACCAGCTTTCTCAGCAGAAACAGCGATTTCTCTATGAGCTTTAAGCTCAGCTACTGTCTCAAAGTACTGCGCTAGATCTTGAAGCTTTGCTTCTTCAAATTTAATAGCAATCGGTCTTTGAGGTTTAGGTGGTGGGTTCTTTTTCGAGCAAGAAACAAGACTTAGTAAAAGAATCAAGCTTGCTAGCATAATAGTAGGTATTTTAGACATAGCTTCAAACTTTATGATAGCTTAGATACTGAGCTTTGTTAGGCTTTAGCTAACTAAAAAGACAAAAATATGGCGTTAAATCGAGAATTAAAGAAAATATCTAATAAGCTTCAAGCTTTTTTTGATCTTAAATCTTTTGCTAATCCTGAAAATCCGACTATTGCACTTAATATGATCACTAAAAATAATGAGAATGTTATTAAAGTAGCCTTAGAGTCTTGCCACGATGTCGTAGATGAGATGGTTATAGTTGATACTGGTTCAACTGATAAAACTAAGGAAATTATTCGCTCATATCCTAATGCAAAGCTAATCGAAGATAAAGATTTCAAAGGTTACAGCTATCACCGTAATCAAGCTATCGCTATGACAGATTCGGATTGGATTTTAGTTATAGACAGTGATGAATATTTATCGCAGCATCTTAGAGCTAATATTCGTGAGTTGATTAAAACTAAATATTATGGTCTTTTTAGAATGTATTCTAGGTGGATAAACAAGGTCTATGAGAAAGAGTATGATCCGAGTGAGCTTTTTTGTAGTGCTAGATGTGGTGCGACTTTTGTCGCTCCTACTAAAAAATATAAAGGGCGTTATAACTTACGTAATCGTATTTTTAGAAATATGCCAGAAATTGAGTTTCGTGGTGAGGTTCATGAATCTATCTTTGGGCATGAGACGATGAGAGTAAAAGATTTAGAGCGTGATTTCGCTGTTTATCATTTAGATGTTGCGATTAATAGTTTAGAGCAACGTTTAGAGAAGACACTGAAACGTAATGAATTAAAGCCAGGGACTGCTTATCCTGAGGAGTATATTCCTGAGTTGTATGATTTTAAGTATTTAGATGTTCAGGGTGAGGATTTAAAGGTGCTGGAGCACTTAAAGATTTTATGCAATTCCAATATTTAATTTTATTATCTTTTCTCATTTATCCTTTATCAGTTAAAGCTATAAAGATTCCACATGAGCTTTTAATTGAACAGTCTATATATGATGGTTCTGAGAATTCTAGGGGATTAGAAAAATGGGTGAAAAATTTTCAAAAGACTACTAAAAGGATTTGGAAACCTGATTTTAAAAATGCTGATTCTAATAGTTTAGAAAAATCTGATCAAAAGATTAAAGATCTTATGTTTATGTTTTATATTGGTCCTGAAGGAATTACAGATATAACCAAGTTCTATAGTGACTTTAATGAGAAGAATGAACAAATAGCCATAACTACTTTACACCAAGCTTTTCAGGAAATTAAGGGTAAGATGACATTTGAAGGAAAATACCCTGTTGAGTATACTTTTAATTATAAGAATGGTTTCAAGCAAAATAACGAAGCTTATAATCATTATGGCTCTAGACCATTAAACTTTATGATTCTTTAGAAATTACTAACTCGTACAACTCCTTTTCTAGCTCCTGATTGTT
>JABSOS010000030.1 GCA_013216135.1 Candidatus Caenarcanales bacterium | reverse complement strand
TTCTACTTTTTAGATTAACTTCTCTAAAACTATTGGTTTCATGCTGGCTGGTGCTAGCATATCATGTGGGTTTTAAATTTAACCCTTGAATTTTTAATCAAACCGTAACTTAAAACCACACCTTAACCAATCTATAATTTCGATCATATATGTTAATACAATGGAAGTTCAATCATTTAATATTAACGAAATAATCAATTTTATTGATCAAAATTTCTCAGACCAACCTGAGCTTAAGGAGTCAATTACAAATGTAATTCAAGATGAATTCTCTAACGGTAGAACGATCTTTACTGAAGAAAACCTTATAAAATCATTAACAAATACTTTCGATTGGCTTGAAGCAACTGATTCTAAATATGCTAATCAAGAAGTCATTAAAGTACTTGATAATCTAGATAAAGAGATAGATAATTCAGTTCTTTTTAGAGATATATATTCTAATGATCTTGGTGCTATTGTATTGGAACCAAGTTGGGGAGTTCATGCTGAATCTGTAAGGGATTTAGCAATGGAAACTCATGGTGATAGCTATATTTTTGTAATTGATGAAAATGACAATAACAACCAGGGAAGCTTTGAGAAATTAGAGAAAATACTTGATAAAAGAGAAGAATTAAACCTAGACCCGATAGTTTTGAATGCTTCCTTTAGTGGAGCGGCTGCTTTGAGGAGAGATATTAAAACACCTGAAGATTTTAATAAAGTCTATGGAACTAATATAGAGAATTTTGATGAACCACTCAGTGAAGAAAATCGCAAGAAAGTTCTTGATACTATAGCTAATGATAGACAAGGAGAAAGAACTATAAATCTCTACAACTCCTTTCGTAAGTTAGCAAAGCACCCTGGAGTGAAATATATAAATAAAGCCAATGGTAATCAACCAAAATTTGACACATTAAGTTTCCTTTTACGAAGTGATGGAATGATAAATACTGTCGGCAGTGAAGATATCAAGGAAACTATGGACAGTAACAATACCCCTCTAACACCAGAAGTATATGAAAGTGCAATTCGAGTTTTTGATAGTCCACATAATGCAACTTACAATTCAAGATTAGCAGGAGCCAAAATAAAAGACTCCACGATAAGTAATGAAGAGCTTGAAAAAATTCTTGAGTCAGGGGATGATACATTTATATTTCAAGAGCTTAAAAGTAAACTTTTAAATCAAGAACAATTTGCCATGTTTTATAAAAATGAAACAGGTGAAGATTACAATAAAAATGAAGATGTGATATTAGACAGATTAGTCAAGTCGCCAGATGAAACTGTTTATTTCTTAATAAATGATAAGTATGATTTCCCTAAAGGTTTTTTCACTTATTACTTCGATAATGGCAGTGGCGAAGCTGAATACAGAGATCATTTTGGAACTTCTGGTGCTTCACCTAGACATAGAAGATGATTCACGATTTGCTTCAGATTTTATATCTTCAGCTACTTTTTACCATCAATGATCTTTGCGGTTTCCAGCATAGTTAGTTATTTTAGCAAGATATAGGATAGAACTTGCTGTCTACTTTCCCAGTTCTTTGTAAGGTTAGTTTACTTATAATACTTTTCCTCTAAAGATTCTACTGTTTCCTTCATCTTTTGATAGAAATCAGGCAATTCTTGGTAAATATTCATGGCTGTATCTTCATTATAGGTATGTGAAGTGAGATTCCTTGCCCTTAACATATTCAGCCATATTTCTTCTTCGCTGATCATGTTTATAGCGAAAGCTTCTTTTAGTACTTCTCTTGGGGAACTTGCATTAATCCCTTCATACTCTAAGAATCTTTTCAGGTTTTTCCACATTAGTTCTATACAAAACTCAAAACGTTGGATAGCAGCATCGATAACCAAGTGATTTTTTTGATAATTTTCTTTCAATGCTTCAGAAAGTCTAAGCAGAGCTTTTTTCAGAGCTAAAAAGGAGTCTTTGAAGTCATTTGGGGCTTGAATCATAGAATAATACCTTCTCTAAGTATATTTTCTTTTATCTTATTGGTCTCTCTAATTTCGTCTAAGCGCAAAAAATCAATTTTCAGTAAAGTATCAGCATTTTCAATAATTTCCGATACTTGAAGCCATTCGAGGTCTGTAGCTTGAGGGCAAGATATGGCTAAGTCAATATCTGACCGTTCAGAGTTGTTGCCTTTAGCTCTAGAACCATAGAGATATATCTTTTCTATGAATTTTAAGTTTTTTAATTCTTGAATGAACTGATAATCTTCTATATTTTGCATTATTATTTTTCTTATATTTTATCAGACAGAAAGCAGTCTATTTCTTTGCTAAGGCAAGTTTAGATAATGCAGGCTTAAATGTTCTCAGAGTTTCATCAGAATTTGAAAGCATAGAAATTGACGATCCCTCTGTATGAGTAATATCGAACGCAGTAAAAACCCCGTTAGTTCCACCAGCCTGTGGTGTCTTTGTAACATAATTAGCTAAAGCATTTACCCCATCAGTTAATTGTTGATATATCAATTTAAATTTATCTTCTTCAGTCAAATTGTCTAAAGGTATCTTGAAATCACTAGTTAGTTTATTAGTTTTCAAGTCAAGATCTAATACCGCTGCACCTGTCTTGAGCTTAATAAAATCAGGATTTAGTCTTTCTCTAATTAAAGTCGTTCTTTGCTTAGAAGGATCAGGGTTTGAAACTAAAAATTCATAATTATTTCTACCCATGCCTGCAAAAGATTTAATAGCTTCAGTTAAATCCTTTGGAAGAGTGATAGATAATTTACTTTGATCTACTTCCAAGGTTTTTTCAACATCACCTTTTAAATAGTCTAACTTTTGATTAACAATTTTATTAAACAATTTATTAAAAAGTGGATTCTCATATTTACTATATCGATTCTCCTTAAGATTACTTAATGGGTTTCTAACCCAAGTCTGTTTTGTTAATGCATCAAACATATTATTAAACTCTTCTTCATTTCTAACAGGAAATGTTTTTGAATCTTCAATAAAATCTGATCGTCTAGCAAGAATATCTCGAGCGTCTTTATCTCCATAGCGCATTAAAGACCACTGTAATAATTGCCCTCTTAAGTTTTTACTTATATCTTGCGAAGATTGATAAGCTTTTTTAAAAAACCCTTGAGGTGTTGAAGCTCCTAGCAAATTAACTTTTTTATTTCCTTCTAGTAATTGATTTTCAAGCTTTGAAAATATTTCATTAAAATCTTTCAACTCACCATCATTCTTTGAAGAAAAGTCTTCGTCAATATTTTTTAAGTCATTCATAACAAATTCAAATACTTTTTTATCAGGTTCATAAATATATCCTTTAGATAAATCTTGTAATTTTTCAAAACTGAGCTTAGGTGTTAAGTTCCTTGAATTTGGAATATCTTTGATTATTTTTCTTGCATTCGTTTCAATATCACTTTTCTGATAACCTAATTTCTCACGAACAGTTTGAGGATCTGAATCAAATAAGCTAACTGGCTTTCCCTGGTAGGCTTTATGAGAGGTTGGATAAATACTAGTTTTCACAATTCAAGATAATAGCACATCCTGCAAAAGAATTTCCTTTTTTCAAAACCGATATTACTGCTATCCTAATGGGGATAAAACTCTTATGAAGCTAGAATCTCCAATGCATAAAAAGCAAAACAAAGAACCATTAACTAACCTTAAAACTATGAAGCGCATCCACTTTCTAGGCGCTGAAGGTATAGGTATGCAAGCCTTAATTACAATCCTAGAAGAAAAGTTCAGTAAAGGTGAACTCGATAAAGATTTCAGTATCGGTAAAAGCGACCTTTCTTACCTTAAAAAATCTGATGAAGAAAAAGCAAAAATAGACTCTAGACTTTTAACTGAAACTGACTTAGTCGTTAGAAGCACAGCCATCAAAGAAAATGACCCTGATTATAAATTTTTCTCAGAAAAAAACATTCCTATCATCCATAGATCAGAGATGTTGAATTTAGTATCTGAGCCAGCGCGTCAAATTGTAATCTCTGGAACCCACGGTAAAACCAGCACTTCAGCTTTAACCGCTCACTTACTAATTGAACTAGGTTTAGAGCCTGGCTTTGCCATCGGTGGCATCCTAAAACAATACCCAGGAAACGGTAAAGCAGCTATCGATTCACCGGAAGGAATTTTCGTAATGGAAGGTGA
This sequence comes from Candidatus Caenarcanales bacterium, assembly GCA_013216135.1. GTDB lineage: Bacteria > Cyanobacteriota > Vampirovibrionia > LMEP-6097 > LMEP-6097 > DT-14. The sequence goes on along the minus strand of JABSOS010000030.1, from coordinate 30,389 downwards.
TGAATCAGATAAAAGCTTTATGCGCTCTAATCCATATATTGCGGTGGTAACTGATGTCGAAGCTGATCATTTAGAAAACTACCCTGGTGGTTTAGAAGAGATAAAAAATTGTTTTTATAAATTCTTAGATGAGGCAGAGTATAAGATTATCTGCACTAATAATCAGATTTTGAAAGATTATGCCAGTGCTAACTCTGAGAATAAAAAACTCTTTAGCTACAGCAGCTCAGATGAAGAAGCTGACATCTTTTTAGATTTAGAAAAAAATACTCTTAGCTTTAAAGAAGAGGAAGAAAATATCTCACTATCGATACCAGGAACTTTTAATTTATTAAATTCCTGCGCTGCACTACTCACAGCCTTCATAGTAAAGAGTGGTTTTACTTTAACAGAAGCTATTAAAAAGCTACAAAGCTTCCACGGTACTAAAAGAAGATTTGAACTAATAAATGATAAGTATGAAGTTAATAGCAAAGCACATGGTGACTATAAAATAAAAATCTATGACGATTATGCTCATCATCCAAGTGAAGTTCAAGCTTTGCTTGCTTCTGTAAAAACGATGATAAATGGTAATGAAAAAGCATTATTCATATACCAACCACATCATCCAGAAAGAACTCAACAATTCTGGACTGACTTTAAAAACACCTTTAAAAAATTCCCTGAAAATATTCATGTATTTATTCCTGATATCTATGTCGCTCGCAGTAAGCATATTGAAGGAATAAACTCAGCTAAATTAGTCGAAGAAATTAAGCTAGAGCATATTAAATATCTAGATCCAGCTCTCAATCAATCAGCAGTAGAAGCCAGCAAAGCTGACGTACAAGGTAATTTTCAAAATACTGCTTCAACACTAAAGCCGATTATAGAAGAACAGTTAAAACAAGATAAATACAAATACCTCTTCATAGTAGGTGCCGGTAATATCGGAAAAGTTGCTGAGTCCTTTACAATTTGCTAAGATTTCATTTCAATAATGGAAAAAAGTAAAATTTCTTGGTCTTTTTGGTTCTCAGTTGGTTTTGGGTACTTTACTTTCGGAGCGATTACTAATGTCGCTGGAGCAATAGTTCCTAAAATCCGTGAAACTTACAGTGTTTCCGCTTCACTCTCGATAGTTTTAGCAGCAGTATTTTTCATCGCTTATGGTTTAACATCACTACCTTGGGGGTTTTTCATGACTGAACAAGGTAAAAAGAAAGCTTTAATCTACAGTACTTTAGTTACCATCCTAGGTGTATTAATGTTTGCCAGTATCCCTGGCTTCGTTATGAACATGCTCGCGATGTTCCTCTGTGGCGTTGGAGTAACAGGAATCCAAGTCGTCTTAAATCCATTAGTAAACGATATATCTGACTCAGCTAAATACTCTAGAAACCTTACTATCTGTATGGTTCTTATGGGTGCTGGAAGCTACATGGCACCGCAGTTAGTAACTTTAATTAAAAGCCTTAGCTTACCTTGGACTTTTAGTTACTGGGTATTTTCAGTTTTAGGTTTAATCATGCTTGCTGGAATTGCTTCTCAGAAATTCCCGAAAGCTGAAACTCAAGAAAAAGCTTTAGAAAATGAGCAAGACGCTAAAACAGAGAAAAAAGAAGAAAACTTAGTTCTTCAATTAATCACAAAAGAACCACTTATTTATTTATACGCTTTAGGTATCTTCCTTTATGTAGGTGTTGAAGTTGGTATCGCGAACAGCATCGGTTTCTATTTAGAAGATAAATTTGAAGTCTCAAAACTTATGGGTGAAACTGCTGAAGCAGTTAAAAACACAGCTGTAAGTAACTACTGGGGAGCACTTCTTTTAGGAAGACTTATAAGTTCAGCTTACCTAGATAAAATCTCAAATCGCTTAGCTATTAAAGTTCACTCCGTTCTAGCTTTAGTTTTCATCGCTATCGCTGTTACAGCAAAAGATGTAAACACAGTGCTTTGGGCATTACCAGCTGTAGCATTCTGCATCTCTATCATGTTCCCTACTATCTATAGCTTAACTACGAATAACTTTGAAGATAAATACTCAGATCCTATTTCTAGTGTGCTTTGTACAGCTATCATAGGTGGAGCCTTCATCGGACCACTTATCGCTAAAGTAGCTGAAGCTACTCAAGGTACAGCAGCAGTTCCTAGTTGGGATACAGGTTTTATCATTGCTTTTGTTTGTTATGCATACTTATTTATAGTTTCTTTGCTACCTGCACAGAAGAAGGGTATAACTCATGATGCCGAGCATCAGACTGATATTGATGAGATTGAGAATGAGTTAGTTCATAAGTAATTTCAACTTCCTGCTGGGGGCGCAGTAATCAGACCATTCATTGATCTCCAATTTAGGATCGTTCTTTTACTATGCAGTTCAACAAGTGAACTGCTAGTCGATACTCAAAAAATTGTCGACAATGAAGATCTGCTTACTGCGCCTGAGAAAGTTTTAATTACTTATTAGCTTTTACTCCGCTTTTTTAAGAGCTTTAATTTGCTTAACGCAAAATACTCATCTATAACACAACCTTAATGTTATTATGGACTATAGCAAATAACAGAGTAAATACACTGCAAATTGCAAATCTATTTACTCATTTTAGTAGTATGACTTCTAGGTCAAATATGGTCGAACTTAAAGCTAACCTGAATAATTCTGATAATGACAATGTCAGTTCAAAGATACACATTGAACTGATTAGTCAAGAAGAAGGTGGTTACACAGTTTTAGTTCCAGACCTACCTGGCTGTATCAGTGAAGGAGATACAAAGGAAGAAGCTTTGAAAAATATAGCTGAAGCCATTGATCTCTACCTAGAAGTGAACAATGAGCAAAAAACTACCTGAAATAGGTTTTAAAAAATTATCAAAAATATTACACAAGAATGGTTGGGTTGAGATCCGAGTTAAAGGGAGTCATCATATTTTTAGCCATAATAATTATCATTATCCAGTTACTATTCCAAATCATGAACCAATTAAAAAAGGAACCCTTAATGCAATTATGCAAAGTACAGGGTTAACTAGAGCCAACCTAAAAAAGAAAAAATGATGATTCACGATTAAGCTATCATAATTACATCCAAATCAATAAATTTGAGATGTAATCAATGAAATATTACCTCAGCATCTTCCTAATATTTCTCCTCAGCTCCTGCTCCAACACTAAAGAATCTCTTTATGGCTATGTCGAAGCAGAATATCTATACCTAAGTCCATCCAGCTCAGGTTATCTCAAAAAACTTTACGTAAAAGAAGGAGACTATGTAAAGAAGGGAGACCAACTTTTTGCGTTAGATGAAACTTTACTTAAAGCTGATCTTGAAAAATCTAACGCTCAGTTATATAAAGCAAAAGCGAATCTAAGTAATCTACTTAAAGGTAAAAGAAAAGAAGAGCTTTTAGTTCTAGAAAAGAAATTAGCCAAGGCTAATTCTGAATTAGAAAACTCTAGACTCGAATATGAACGTGCAAAGCATCTAGTAGGTGAAGGAGCTGTCAGCCAGTCTTACTTCGATAAATGGCAAGCTACTTATAATTCTAATCTTGCAAACTATGATTCAGCTAAAGCTGAAATTGAAGTAGCAAAGCTAGAATCTCGTAGTGATGAAATCGATGTTGCTAGAGCAGATATTTTACTGCATAGGCAAAACATAATCTCAGCAGAGAAAAATCTAGTTGATTCCAGTGCTACTAGCCCTGCTGATGCTTTCGTGCAAGAAACATATTTCCAAGAAGGTGAACACGTTAAAGCAAGTCAAGCAGTAATAAACCTATTAGTTCCTGAAGAAATTAAAATAATTTTCTATGTTCCACAGAATCTTATTTCTAGCCTTAAATTAGGAGATGAAATCACTATAAATTGTGATGAATGCTCTGAAGCTTACAAAGCTAAAATTAGCTTCATCTCTTCTAAAGCTGAGTTTAGCCCTCCTATTATATACAGTAATGAGTCACGCAAGAAGCTTGTTTACCTAATCGAAGCTCGCTTTTTAGATGAAGGTATAGTTCTAAGCCCAGGTCTTCCAGTAGATATTCAACTAAACCCTTAATGAATTCAAACCCACTAGCAATTGATGTTAAAAATTTATCTAAATCATTTGCCGGCAAGCAAGTCATCAAAGATGTCAGCATTCAAGTTCCACGTGGGAAAATCTTTGGTTTCTTAGGACCTAATGGTAGTGGTAAAACCACCACTATTAGACTTATCTGTGGTCTACTAACTGCAAATTCTGGTTCAGGCACTTGCCTTGGCTATGATATTTTTAATAATTCAGAAAATATTCGAGCTAAAACTGGCTATATGACTCAAAAATTTAGTTTTTGGGAAGACTTAACGATAAAAGAGAACATAGAATTTGTTGCAGATATGTACTCCATTAAAAATTCTCAAGAAAGAGTAGAGGAAGCGATTCACAATCTTGGTCTTAAAGATAGAGAAAATCAACTTGCAGGAAAACTATCTGGGGGCTGGAAACAGAGACTAGCTTTAGCTGCTTGTATTTTACATAAGCCTGATCTTTTACTCTTGGATGAACCCACTGCTGGTGTCGACCCCAAAGCGAGACGCGACTTCTGGGATGAAATTCATAAGCTTGCAGCTCAAGGTTTAACCGTTTTAGTCAGTACTCACTACATGGATGAGGCCGAAAGGTGTAATGAGATTATATATATCGCAAATGGACAAATAGTCACAAAAGGCACTATTAGTGAAGTAATCGCTGCCTCTGGCTTATATACAGCTGTAGTAAAAGGAAGTAATTTAAACTACCTAAGAAACACTTTAGAGAAAGATTCTAGACTTGCTAGTGTTGCACCATTCGGTGACTCACTTCATGTTTGCGCTCAGAATAAGGAAGCTCTAGAATCAGCAATAGGACCTTATGTAAATAATTCAGAATACAGCTGGACTTATGAAACAGCATCTATGGAAGATGCTTTTATTCACTTCATGAGCCAAGCTGAAAAAAAAAGAAAGGTCTCAAAATGATCAATCTTTCTCACCAAAGAATTTTTGCAATTTTGAAGAAGGAGTTTCTACAACTCTTAAGAGACATCACTACGCTTCGGATCATGATCATGATTCCAATCTTGCAGTTACTTTTATTTGGATTTGCTATTAACTCAGATCCAAAAAACATGCCTACCGTAGTTCTTAGTAAAGAAAATAGTAATATCACCAGAAGTATTGTCAGCTCTATGATTACTTCTAAGTATTTCGAAATCAGTCAAGACATAAACTCAGTAAAAGAAGCAAACTTCTTATTAAAACAGAGGGAAATTATTTTCATCGTAAATATTCCTAAGAATTTCACGAGAGATTTACTAAGAGGGGATAAGCCGAAACTACTGATAGAAGCAGATGCGACAGACCCCATCGCAATCGCAGGACCTCTAGCAGCTATTAAAACCATCCTCAATAGAGCAATTGAAAAAGAACTTCAAGGTGTCACTGACTTAAAGTCTAATAATCCAAATAACTTTGAACTGAGAATCCATAGAAAATATAATCCAGAGGGTTTTAGCCGCTATAACATCGTCCCAGGTTTAATCGCAATAGTTTTAACCGTTACAGGAGTTATGATGACTGCTTTGTCATTAACCCGAGAGAAGGAAAGATCAACCATGGAAAATCTACTAGCAATGCCAGTAAAACCTCTAGAAGTAATGATCGGGAAAGTTTTACCTTATATAATCATCGGTTATATCCAAGCATCTATTATCATTGCTACAGCTCACTTTCTTTTCACAGTCCCGATCATGGGTAATCTATTATTACTAGGATTTGGTTTATTAATTTTCTTACTCTGTAATCTAGCCTTAGGCTTCACACTTTCAGCTGGAGCACAAAGTCAGATGCAAGCGATGCAAATGTCATTTTTCCTAATGCTACCTTCGATATTACTTTCAGGATTTATGTTTCCGTTTTTAGGAATGCCCAAATGGGCACAAGTTTTAGGGAGCTTACTGCCGAGCACTTACTTCATAAGAATCGTTAGAGGAATTATGCTGAAGGGAGCAAATTTCTATGAGATTTTACCGAATATCTATCCACTGTTTATTTTCCTCATCGTAATAACCTTTATTGCAATGAAGATTTATAAGAAGACTTTGGATTAGTAGTTAACTTTTCCTGTCTCGGGCGTCCAAGTAGACCATTCATCGATCTCCAATTTAGGATCGTTCTTTTATTGCGTAGTTCAACAAGTGAACTACTGGTCGATACTCAAAAAATTGTCGACAATGAAGATCTACTTAGACGCCTAAAAGAAAAAATTAATTACTTAAGTAAAAAATAAGAAATGATTAGATATACTCTGAAATCAAAAACTCTACTACCTTCTGCAGCATATCTGGAGCATAGCTAAAGCCATCAGTCATCACAGTTAATATATAACGCGCCGAAGGCGCGTCACCTTTAGCTAAAGCATAATCAAAAATCACAGCATCATGACGCACTTTAGAAGTCCAGCCAGCCTTAGAGTATATTTCTGTAATCCCCAGTTCTTCACGTAAAACTTTTCCAGCAAAAGCTTCAACTTGATAATCTTGAGTATCTGTAATTGAACTAGGTATTGGTTTATCATCAGTTCTTACTAAAGCTATTTCACGGTGCATAGCTTGAAAACTTTTCGGATAGGAATTTTCAATCATTTTAAGTAACTTAATCAAATCCTCACAAATAATTTGATTCTGTCCGAGAAACTTTAAAAGCTGTTCTTCTTTTCCATAATAATCAAAACCAAAACATTTATTTGCAAGATTAATCGCAGAACTAAAATCACGAGAGCAGAAAAATTTATTAATCGCTTTACGAGCTGAAACCAAATCACTAAGCTGACCTTCACTCAGTAAATTATAATCAGCTTCATAAGGAGCTAAAATATCTATGATAAAAGCTAAAGCATCATTGTCAGAATCTTTAATCGAAGTAAGTAACGCTTTCTGTAAATCACGCTCACTTTCAATTTTCTTTAAATTCTGCAAATCATTTAAAGAAGATACTCCTAAATGAGTATCTTCAAGCATCACTGCAGTAAAGAGTTTTAATAAACTTGCTGGATGATAATATTTTTCTAGATTATGACTAACTAATGTTTCATAGTCACCGTCAGACTTTTTTAATAAAGCGTAAGAAATCCTCTTATCATCTAAGTTTAACTGCATACGAAGATTTCCTTAGAATTAGCTTCTTCATTATGAAATAAACTATTACCGCAAGCAAAACATTTATTGGTAAAGATTTATATAACAATTCAAAAAATGGAAGAGTATCGGTATTAAATAAAGTAACCCCTACGGTTAGAACTGTTGTGTAAAAAATACAAAGCAACAAAGGATCTTTAAGCTCTTTAATATAAATAAATTTAAAAATAACCGCTATCAAAGGCAAGTACCACAAGAATTGTGAATCATATGTCCCAGCACGAATCATTAAAACTATAAAACTGATAAAAACTAAATTTAAACCGAGATCAAATAAAGCAGAGCTTACTGCAATATTTACCAAGATAAAATTAGGTGATAAATCAGTAAAGAAACTAAAAGTAGAAATCTGTAAGGTTACTACTAAAAAAGCATAAATGCAGGTAAAAAAATACTTTTTTAAATCTGTCATTTACTTAACGTAATAAGGAAGATCCTTCTTCTTTTTATTTGAGTTAACTCCTGGAAAGAAAACTGAATCCACTTCATCAAAACTTTCTTCAGGGAAAATATCATTAGTACCATCTACCTTAGCTGAAATGTCTTCAAGCATAGGTTCATTTACTCTAGGAGCTGCAACATCAGGTAAAGCAACTGAAACACCAGACTGTTCGATTAAAAACTCAGCGTCCTGTAATTGAGTATCAGCCTCATTCTGAATAGCTTCAGCTTTAGCTCTAATCTTAGCTGCTTTAAGTTCTTTCTTAACAGCTTTAATAAGAGAGTTAAGAGCATTCTTTTGCTCATATAATGCATCAAGCTGTGCTTGAGCATTTGCAAGCCTATCAGCTGCGTATGTCTCAGGCTTTTTAACTTCTTTAGCGTTAACTGGAGTTAAAAATTGGAAAACATTAATATAAACGAATGCTATTAAACTTAGTCTAAGTGCTATACCCATAGTAATATCTTAATACCCTATTGAAAATGTGGCAAGGCTGATAATATTATTTTAAACATAAATCTTGGACAAAAAATAAGTAATTTTGGTGTAAAAGCTCTAACAACAACTGGGTTAATACTTAATCAAACACCAGCAGCAGCGCCAATTAATCTAGATCAAGAAAATAAAGATCTTAATACCTCAACTCTCATCCCAAATGCAGTATCTAAGATTACAAGTGATACCCAAGGATCATTTAATGAGATATTTGCTTTAAACACTCCTCTTGTAACTGAAATCACTCTAGATTCTACCAATCTAAAACTTGGTGGATCAAAAACCCCAGTACTTTTACCAAATATCTCTCCTGATAAACTACGTAAATTGGATTTTGACCAAGAAAAAATTCGCAATACCCCTTAAATCTAAGCTAGAGCAAGAAATTTATCTCTCAAGATACTCTTCAAGAAAAGCAGAAACGGTTTCTCCATCAAGCTTAGTCTTAATCTCACCTATCTTCAACTTATAGAAAGTTAAAAACTGAGCAAATTTACTAAACTTAGAGAAATCTTCTCTCAAAGCAAATAACAGTGCACTGTTTAAAAGTAAAGTCTCAAATTTACTTTGCATAGCGCTCCACTCAGTATAGTCACCCTGTGGAATCTCAGCCTTAATTAGTTTTTTTAATATTGCGACATTCTCTTTAGTATCTCCACCACGAAGATCTGGTAAATCACCTGAGCGCATGCCTAAACCTGACGGCAAGAAACTATGTTCAATAGTATGTTCCCTATCTAAAAAATATGTTTTAAAAGGCCAGATAGAAGCTGCTTCATCTAAAACCTTCTCTTTATTCTCAGGGCTAGCAGCGTGGACTAGAATAATTCTTTTTCTGTAACCCTTTTCAATAAAATACTTAGCAATGTCTAAAACTATTGGAATCCATTTTTTATGAGCAACTCCTATCAATTGAGCATTAAGCTCAATTGGGGACAGGAAAGGGGCAATTAGATTAATAAAACTACTTTTCTTCTTAGCCTTAGAGATTTTCTTTACAGGTGCCAGATACTCTGCTGAAACAGGACTTGAGATAAATGAAAGACCATAATTATAAAATTTGGCAATTTTATCCTCATCACTCAAATCAAAATTTACACCTAACTCTTCAAGAAAGTCTACAGAACCAGTTTTACTGGTAGCAGAACGACCACCGTTTTTTAAAATTGGTAAACCTAATGCAGCAGCAACTATAGCTGAAGATGTCGAAATATTAAAAGTATCAGCTTTATCACCACCAGTTCCAGCGCAGTCATAGGCTTCAGACTTGAGCCTTAGAGGTGGATGCTTTGCCCTAAGAAACTCTATAAAAGTTATTAAGTCAGAAACTGACTCGCCCTCTTTATGCCAAGAAAATACGAAATTCTTTAGCTCTATCTCAGATAGCGATGCAAGTTTTTCAAAAAAGAAGCTAGCTTCTTTCAGTCTCTCCAGGGAAGGATCCATGTATTAGGATTCTACCCCAGCTAATAAACTTTCACAACTCTAGGACTTACACAAATGTCCTATCTATCTTACTGAAGCGCAAAAGATTTCTCTAAATGAGGAATGTTTTGAGCACACTGAAGTCTTTCAGTCTCAATAATCTCACCAGCTTTAGCTATAGAACGAGGGTATTCTCTACCTCTCATGAATAACTGGTGATCCCAATGAGTTGGGTTATAAACTTTAACAATCTCTTCAATCGCAGTTTCAATACAGAAATCTTTACAACTGAAAATATCAACAGTTAAAAAACCATTTTTATCTGGAAATGTATGCAGGGCAATGTGGCTTTCAGCAATTAAAACTACTCCACTTAAACCCCATTCTTCTTCAACCTTACCTGAGTATTTGAAAGCGTAAGGTGGCATAATCTTCGTCATATCCATCTTACTCGGTAATCTATCTAGTAGATCAATCATGGCCTCTATATCAGTCATGAGCCCTCTTTCGCATCCATATGCTTCCATTACTAAGTGTGGTCCAAACATCGCTATATCATACTTATCCTTTTAGTAGGATAAATAATACCACAATATATATTAAGTAAAGCTCTTTGAGAAATAGAAAAATTAAAATTTTTGAAATATCTTCAGTAATTCCTAAATTTCACTATGAGACCGCCTCTCTAGGCTTTCTAGACATTAAAGTTTCCACGACTTCAGTAGGTGTTTTAGAACCGTGAAGCATTTTAGCAACCTCTAAACATATAGGAATTCTAAGGTCATTTTGCGAATTTAATGTCTCAAGCGCAAATGCCGTGTTTACTCCTTCAGATACTGAATTTAATTTTTCTGCTATTTGCTCTAGATTTAAACCCTGAGCTAAGAAGTATCCGACACGGTAATTACGGCTAAGTGGCGAGTTGCAGGTCGCAATTAAATCCCCAAGACCAGCAGCAGTATATAAAGTATCTTCAGAACCACCTTTAAGCTTCACTAGCTCTCTAAGTTCCTGTAAAGCTCTAGTGATTAAACTCGCTTTAGCACTAGCTCCTAGCTCTAAACCATCAGCAGCTCCAGCTGCAATCGCAATTACATTTTTTAATGCAGAGCAAAACTCAACTCCGATTAAATCACTAGTCGCATAGAGTCTAAAACGATTACAGGTAAATAAATGCTGCAACTCTGTAGCAGTCTCTAAATCCTCACAAGCAACAGTTGAAATCATCGGTTTGCCATCTAAGAATTCTTTAGCGAGGTTCGGTCCAGCTAAAGCTGCAACTTTAATATCTAAATCAAATTCTTTAAAAACATCGTTAAAGATCTCAGCAGGTGTTTTTAAAGCAGTTAAATCTATTCCTTTTGCACAGTTTATTAATACTTTGCCATTAAGACTTTCAGTCTCACTTAACTCCTTCATCTTTTGAACCAGACTAGGTATACCTTTAAGAGGAACCACACTAAATATATTGTCGCTGAAAAGCATTGCTTCTTTTAAATCAGAACTGAAAGTCACATTATCAGGGTATTTCCCCTCAGCAGGTCTATCAAATTTTCTATCTAATTCACGCTGTTTAACTCGCTCCGCTTTATAATCCCAAAGTAAAACTTCAAAATTCTTAGAAAAATGACAAGCTAGGGTGTTTCCCCATGAACCTGAACCTAAAATACTAATTTTTTGCTTTGCTGACATTACTTATTCAACAATTTTACAAACAAATATTAAGATTTTTAAGATTTTAACCAAAAGATAATCTATAATGTGTATTACAAGAACATGGTTGGCGGAAATGGTGACTCATCAATACCCTTTGCAAATGCTCGTGATATATTACTTGCATCTAAAGTTGTGCAAAATATTGATACTGAGCGTGCCAGAACTGGGGAAAATAACCCTGCTCTAAATGTTCCAAATACTGCTAAAAAGCCACCAAACCAATCTCAAACAGCAGTAGTATCTCAAGTAATTAAAGATGATTACAAAGAAAGATCTTTAAATAATCCTAATAATCCTAATGACCCTTTAAAGAAAGCAAAAGAAGCTTCGAATGTATGGGGATCTTTTAATTCAAATTCACCTTTGTTAGCAGATGAAGAAGATAATTCCGACCTTGCATAGTTTCCATTCACTAACATAAAAAGTAATTACCATTTTTTTTGACTATATTTTCAAATCTTTTTAACCATTTAATAATTTAATCCGTGAAAGATGTCACTGAAGTATTAAATATCAAGTAATTTGACTTGTTTCGGGGGGGACAATGGAAGATTCTAACTTAGAAAAAGAACTAAAAATTCCAGTTTTGGCCAAATTTGAATCAGCTAGAGCGCATTTACCTGGAAAAGTAAATTTTGAACCATTTAAAGACTCAGATAAGGCAGAAATCGCTAATTTACTGTCTGCAAAGCCAGATGAGCTAGCTGAAATAGTTTTAGAAAGTGATAAATTAATGGACCTTCAAGAAGGAGAGCTAAGGGTAGAAGAATTCGGATCTGAATGGCAATCTTTCGCTGAAAGTGGTTTTATGAGCATAGCTCAAGATAACTACAACTTGGGTGAGGGTTCTTTTGACGAAGAGTTTTTATCAGCGATAAGCGCTCCTAGCCTAGATTAAGCCACGCCCAGCAAGTGATGTTATTTTGTTCCATAAATTTTTTTTAAGCTTTAGTATTAACAAGTTAAGGTCAAATATTCTATAATGTAATGAGCTAATACATTGATGTACTAGCTATTGTTTTCCTTCCATATCAAAACAAGGGAGTTTTGACCTTAATGTCAAGTGTCAGTGCCGACAATCCAAATCTAAATACAGATCTCAAAAACAACTACCCTAATACGGGGAATAATGGTGCAGAGGCTAAGACTGCTAGCGCACCTGCATTACTAAACGATAAAGCTAAACTAGAAAAAACAATTACAAAAACTCCAGATATGGAACAGGTTAAAAACCCTGATGCCATTCATCAAAATGGAGTTAAAGGTGAATATTCAGAAGAACTTCATTATCAGTATCTTCTCAAAGCACCTACTATAGAACAACAAATGCAAGCAGCAAAGAAACTGCTTGCTATACCTAAAGGTAAAGTACCTATACCAAAAGAATTATTTGAGGGTGTAGATAAATTCCAGGCTGAATCAGATAAAGAAAGTTACCTAAAATTCAGACAACAATACCTAGAAGCTAAAGCTGCTGGTATGTTTTTTGAGATTTCTCAAGATGCAGATGGTAACAAAACCGTTAAAACTGTTGCTAATACTCAAGGTACCGACCACACCAGTGCCTTTGCAGAGAAAGCAGCTCTTAGATTACCATTGTGGGTAAACTCATTACTTAACGCGAACTCTGGTGACGGTGATAGAAGCTTCTTAGGTTTACTTAGAAAAGCTGTTAAGAAAGGTACTAACTTCATCAATACGATGAGACCAGCGATCCTTTCTAACCCTAGTGCTTTTGCTCCAGAAGGTCCAGATTTACTTAAAGATGGTAAGTATAATCCTACTTATAGGAGTTTGAATCACGTTTCTTCAGCTTGGAGAGAGCATGGTATTGCGAACCTTAAAGATCCTTTAGCGAAAACTTTAGGCATGGTTGGTCTAGGTGGAGTTATTCGTCACGTTCCTGGTGAAAAACTCTATATGGACCCTAAAGTTATCCAGTTCTCAGAGGTTTTTGAATTCTTAAATAAAGAGTTTAACTTCTTAGATAGATTCGAGAAACTTATTAAGGATAATGGTTCTAGAGTTCTTGAGTACAAATCAATTCCTACTTACTTAATGGACACTAATGGCGATAGTAGTCTTGAGGATTGGATTAAGATTGCTGATCTATACGAAGAAGCTGATGAGAAGAAATACTCTGATGAAAAATTCATCGCTGAATTTGAAAAATTAAATGTTCCATTAGATCCTAAGAACCAGAAGCTATTTGAAAGGCTCAAAGACCCTAATGATAAAGACATAAATCGTAAAACTTTCTTTGGTGCTTTAAGATACGCGAAGATTATCAGTTTAGTTCCTCACGCGATTAACGGTCATTATCAAATTGATGAAAGATCTAAATTAGGTTTAATTCAATTAATTGGTTCTACTCTGAATCATCCTAAAACTAGAGACTTTGTAGCAAATAAATATGGAATTAACCGTGACGCTAACATTCTTAACATTAATAACAAGCGTACTGATCACTTAGACTTTACTGGGAAATTTCCTAAGGATAAGAAAACTGGAAAAGTCTATGATCAAGATTCAGCTGATCTTATCGATGATCTTAAAAATAATGCTCCAGATACTCCTACCAATGATGTTGATTCAGTATTTAAGATTGTTGAAAATAAAAACCCTTACTTCGAGCTAGTACCTGTAGGAGATAAGGAAAGAGCTAATAAAGATTTAGATCTAAGTACTTTCTTTAAAGAAAATAAATTCTTACTAACTAGTGGAGATAGTCCATCCGACGCTGGGTTAATCATGATGCCATTTGCGATTCCATCGAATCCAGATATCATCACGAATCTTAAACCAGGCGAATCGATCATCGATGTAATGAAACCTCAAGGTGGAGCAATTGTAACTAGAGGTCAGATTGATTATAAAGAACACTTAGTCCCGAGGTTAATCAAACTCCTTCAGGATGATCAATACAAAGATAGTCCACTTGCACTTGTAAAAGTTGATGATAATAACTTTAAATTTGTTCACACTGGTGAAGTAATAGATAAGAAGACTTTAGAAGAAAAAGCTCTAAAATATATTTCTAAAGGTATAACTAGATACAGTACAGTTCATGCTCACAACAACACCGAAGCTGGTGTAGCACTTGAACTTGCAAATGAACTTGGCTTACCAGGTTTAAAAGATGTAGTAGGTTTAAAAGACCCTAAATCATTTAACTTCGATGTCGACGAATCAGCGCCATGGATTAAAGCTTATAAGAAAAAACTTTATAAAGAAGATGCTGCTCAAGCATTGATTCCTGGTTTAGTTAATAAAATTGACCAAGAAGCTAAAGATAAAGGTGGTTATAAAAAACCACTATCAGAAACCGGAGCAGTAGGGAATTTCCTTTCTAAGATCCCTGTAGTCGGTAAATTATTATCACTTGATGATGCTAGTGGTGACTTCAAGAACTTCTTCAAACTCATCACAGCTGGTATGGCTGTAGGTGGTGCTGTAGGTTTAGCTGGTGAACTTTCTAATAATAAAGGCACTGAAAAAGCCGGTATGAACTTGCAGAGAGTTACATATATCGCTCAAACATTAGTTACTGGTACTGCTTTCTACATGATGAACCCAGACAGAGTTGCTCTAAAAGGGTTTGGAGAGTGGATGGGAGGTTTACTTTCTAACTTCTTCCGTCATGGTAGCCCTGCTGAAGTAGATTTAAGAGCACTTTCTGAAGTAAACATCGGTGGTGTAGGTATTCTTGATGCTAAAGGCTTGAACATGAACATCGATGGTCTTCATGGCTCTAAAGCAGAAAAAGAAGCTTATACAAAACAATTCAGCAACCCTGATAAATACATCAATATCAGAAATGTTACTTCTAAATTAACTGAAGATAGAAAACAAGGTGTTCGTTTCTGGCAAGACAAGTTCATGGGTGGTGCTCTTCGTAAAATGGGTGCTGTCGGTGACTTCATGGCTAAGATCATCCCTGAACTTCAAGTCAACCTTAAAATGGCTATGCAGTTTGTCCAGGAGAAAGGTTTACGTGTCGGCGTTCTGAAGAGTTTACTTCCTGGTATGACTGATGGACCGGCTATGAGAATGAGTAAGAACAACGGTATGCCATACAAAACTGTTCATAGTGTGCCTCACGTTATGGCTGCTGGTATGGTAGGTACTGTAGGTTCTCTTGTAGCTTCAGATATTGCTGCTAAAGCAGGTAAGCACTCTGTTGCTGGTTGGTTAGGAAGACTTGGAAACGTAATACCTGTTCTATCATTACTTGTTAGAGCAAATACTCTAAGAAAGAACTTAGATGGTACAGCTCTTAGATACACTGATTACCACGGTAAGCAACACAAATTCAATCCTATCGAAGCTTCTAACATCCAGATGGCAGGTTTATACGCTATGTTAGTCGGTGGTGCTGGTAGAGGTATCAAACCATTCTTCGGCTTCTTACAGAACTTAGGTCTAGGTGGTTTAATGTTCGGTATGGCTAAAGAATTTAGTCACCAACTAAATGATGCTGAAATCACTCAAAGAGTTCACCAGGGTAAATTCTACAAGCCACACGATTCAAGTATCTTAACTTCTAAACAACAAAGCATTGTCACAAATGCAGCTACAAATGTTAATAAGCCTGGTCCAGAAGCAGCTAATAGCGCCACTAAGTTTGATAGATCAAAATCTTCAATAGAAAAGAATAATGCTGTTAAATTAAGTAAACCTGAAGCAGTAGTTCCTAAAAATAAAGTAGTTACCTTAGAAAGACAAAAAATTCCTGCTAAAGCGTAATCTTAATATCAAATGACCTTAAAGAAAATACTTGTAAGTCTGTATAGCCAGGCTTAATAGTAAATTTGTTTTTAATATTAAGTATATGCTAAAATGTGTAATACGGATTAATTTAGGAGAAATTAGCTTTGGGTATGAACCCGACTAATCGTGAATATATTCAAGCTGCGCAAAGTGCAGCAACCGAACCTAACGCTTTTACAAAAGAACCCGCACAAACTTTTCAAGAAGTACCTATCGCCCCAGAAGGTATCAACCCTGATTTAGGTAAAAAAAGCAGAGAAGAATTGGAGGCTATGGCAAGTGCCGATACCCCAGACCAAGCTCAAGAAAAAGTTGCTAAGAAAAATGATCCTTTTGCGTTAGTTGACGGTGATCACACTGGAAATGTTATTAAAAGAGCACGTAAAACTGTTCATGGTTTAGGTAATACCGTTATGTGGTCAATGACAGGAGTTGGAGCTTTATTATTTTTAGGTTTAGGTTGGAGAAAAATTGGTGGTTTAATTGCTGGAATAGGTTTAGGAGCAGGCTATCTTTTGAAAAATAGAATTGCAAATGCTGGTTTAGCTAAAAATCCGCATAAGGAAATAGTTAAACAAATTCAAGACTCAGATTTCCCAGATGAATATAAATTAGCGATGTTAGAAATGGTTAAAGATGCTTATAAATCTCAAAACCAAAATGCTATCAATCCAGAAAACGTTAAAGCCCATGTCAACAATACTCTCTTAAAAGTTAGAGATATGATGTCGAGTTTAGCGCAAGCTCCAGGAGCTCCTAATAATCAGAATGCTAATCCTGAAGCTGTTCCAGCTTAATACGGAATAATTAATTTCTGACCTATCTGCAAGTACCTAGCATTTCGGATCTTATTTGCTGTCTTAATCTTATTGACATTCTCAAGACTTCCTGAACCATAGAAACGCTTAGCGATTCTATCTAAAGTATCTCCAGACTGTACTCTATACTCTACTAACTGAATTGCAGATTCTGACTTAAGCAGTGGGGACTTAGCAAGCTCTTTAGCTGGATCTTTAGTCTCTTCTGGTGATGCGACTTTAATATCTTCAATGTTTAAATCAGATTGTTCTTCTTTCATCTCCTTAAGTTCACTTACCTTAGGATTTAAAACTTCTTTGTCTTCAGTTGGAATATCTTTATGAACAGTAGCTCCATCTACCACTGTGATACCTTCACGATCATTAATATAATTATCGCTAGGAGCGATTAATTTAAAGAATAGAAAACCTATAAAAACAACTAAAAGAAGTATAACTACGATAGCGACTGATCTTAATATCTTCGCTTCTTGGTTATTAATTAGTTGAGAGTCTACTGGTTGGAAATAATTAATCTGAGTATCTTTATTAAGTCCAGAGTCTGAACTGTGTTGATACTTCTTTAAACCTAACTCTTCTTTCACTTCATCAGAAAGCATATGATTTGCTTTACTGATAACTTTTCTTCTTAGATTAGAAAATATATTTCCTGCCGTCATTCTTTAATTACCCTATCTATAAAAAATAAATCCATCGGATTAGGTTTTATATTCTTAATATTAGCTTGTTTTAGTAATACTTGTCGATTAACGAATAGTGGGGCAACTGCCATTTCTTGCTCTAGAAGTATTTTTTCCGCTTTTTGATAATACATTTTAGACTGTTTTTTATCTAGACTCGACATTGCTTTTAAAATCAATTCATCGTATTTAGGTGAATACCATTTTCCGTAATTAATAGGGTTATTTTTCGTAAATAACTGCAAGAATGTGCTTGGCTCTGGGTAATCTGCTCCCCAGTTCAGTCGATAGAGATGCGGAGTATCTTCACTCAGAGTTTTCATAAAAACTTTCCATTCTTGAGCTACAAGCTTTACATCTACGTCTAGAACTTTGTGCCACATTGAATGCATAATCTCAGCTAAAGCTTTTGCGTCCTCTCGACTAGGATAAAGAAATTCTATTTCAGGTAAACCTTTACCATTAGGGTATCCAGCTTTAGCAAGTAAAGCTTTAGCTTTCTCTGGATCATAGATAATCGCCTTATCAGCTCTATAGAAATAAGGTAAACCTGGTGGCACCCAGTTAGAGTTTGGGATATCACCACGCCCTCTTAGCTTCACTAAAGCTTTTCTATCGATAGCATAAGCAAAAGCCTTTCTAACAAGTGGATTATCAAAAGGTTTTTTATGAACGTTAAAACCAAGAAAAGTATTTCTTAAAAGTGAAGAGCTTTCAATATAGAAATCATCACAGAGCTTGGTTTCTTTCTCACTCTCTAAACACTTTTCTAAATTTTTGAATTCACTAGTAGGAACTGAACCACCATCAATCCAATCAAACTGTTTATTTTTAAAGAGTGTAAAAGCACTTGATTGCTCTGCCACCATAAAGAATTTCAAAATATCTAAATTATTATGTAGCTGATCTTTTAAGAAGTAATCAGGGTTTGATTTCAAAACTATTTTATATTCATGCTGCCAGTGGTCTAAAAGATAAGGACCTAAGCTCACCATGTTCTTAGCCTCAGTCCAGGAGTCACCATACTTATTAATCAGATCTAAACGGATAGGATAAGTAAAAAAAGATGCTGTCAGGTAAAGGAAGTAACTACTTGGGTATTTTAGAACTAATTTTAAAGTTTTATCATCAACAGCCTTAGACTTATCCATATCAATCACAGCAAGTAATTCAGCATAAGGTGCCCCAAAGTCATCAGTAAAAGTTCTTTCTAAAGAATCGATAAAATCTTGAGCTTTTAGCTCACGTCCATCTGACCACTTTACTCTTTCATCTAGGTAGAAAATATATTCTTTGCCATCTACACTAATATCCCATGATGTAGCTAAGCCTGATTTGATATTAATCTCACCAGTATCTAATTCCGTGAATTGTGTTAAGCCAATCATAATCTTACTAATAATGGTCGGTGAGTAAATATCACGTGCAATATTCCAGTCAAGCGACTGTGGCTCAAAGCCCAAATTCATATTTAAAGATTTTTCATTTGAGCTAAGAGCAGTGCAAGAAAAGCTAAAGCTACAAATAAAAAATAAAATACTTAGTTTTAAAAATATTTTCAAAGCTTAATTCCTTGGCATTACCGCTGATTCTAAATCTAATATTACATTTTCTCTTTCATCTTTGATATTAATTTTAAATTTAATCAAAGTCTTATTAATTAAATTATTAGAGTTAAAGTAATCAAACTCCACTTCAGAATTAGGTATCGAGAAAACAGGGCTAGAGCCTGACATAGAAACATAATCGAGGAAACCTCGATTTATTTTTTGAGGAGCTTCCTGCTCTTCCTCTTCATCAAGCCCAATACTAAAAAGTGAAACCGTATAATCATCTTGCAAGTATGGAAGGAAAGGCCAGTCATTAGCATTAAAGTCAGTATTATCAATGGATTGATTAGTAAACACTAAAAACTTAAGCCTAGCTTTATCTGTAAAATACTCTCCAGGATTCTTTTCCACCTTAGATAAATAAACTAAATAGTAATCATAGTGCCCCGCAACTTTTCTATCTATTTTATCTTTGATACCTCTAACTTCTACTTGATCAGAGTCAGGAACATACTTAGCAAAATATAAATAAGGTTCAGTGATAATTAAATCATCAGGAACAGGAACCCTACTGTTATAACCAGAACCGATATAGACATAAGATCGACTCGCTTCTCTTAGATTATTTAAAACCGTTTCGACTGTTGACTTTGCATTAATCTGAACTCGATCGAAGTTAAAGATCTTTTCATAGAAAAGTAAACCTTTATTACTATAGAGATATAAAAGAGAAACTACGACAGTTAAAATGGTTACCGCAACAACCATTTCAATTATTGAAAAGCCTTTAGCATCTCTTCTCAAGCCTTTTACTCCAAACCTAAAAGCTTGACTAGCTTTTTACTAGCTTCTTTAGCGACTTCTACAACACCTTCATGTCCTAAATCTAGAGTTTTACCGTAAACATTAGTAATAACACTTATAGCTGTAACCTTTAAACCATGTTCATTAGCGGTCTCCAGTTCAGGAATTGTCGACATGCCGACAGCATCAGCTCCCATCTCTCTAAATAAAGCTACTTCAGCATGAGTCTCATAGTTAGGACCATGCACTCCCACATAAACGCCTTTATGTAAAGTGATTTCATCTTCTGTGCTCGCTTGCTTAACTTCTTCATCTGAAATATCTTTAGTCTCGATATTAGAAACAGATTGAGTTAAACGTGATAAACGACATGAATTATCAGGTTTCATAAAGTTTAAATAACCTTTAATCTGCATCAAATCACCAATTTCAAAGTCAGGATTAATCCCACCAGCCGCATTCGTAATAATCAGTTCTTCAATACCATTTTCAGCTAAATATTTAGTCGGAAAGCAAGCCTGTTCCCAAGAAAAGCCTTCATAAATATGTGCGCGCCCACGAAGCACCCATAAATCTTCGTATTTATCGAGAACTCCTTTATGCCCTTTGACTTTTCCAACTGGCCAAGATGGGATACTTGCGTAAGGAATAGACTCTAAAGGCTCGACACCGTTTAAAATACTTAACCCTGAACCTAAAATTACTGCTTTTTTCATAAAACTATATTAAATACTCAAAAAATGGGACCAAAAATTGAATAAAGAGGATAAATAATAGCAAAAGTATTATCAATACTGGCATTATCAGGAGCAAAAATGCTCTTAATTTAGAAATCTTACATACTGTTGCAATAGCGATTAAAGTCAAATTTAAAATCCAGACAGATAACGCAAAAGAGAGTAAACCTCCCATAAAAGGAATTTGTCTAGAGATAATCTCGACTGGTGCTTTAAATAATAACGGAAAATTAGCAAAAGATAAAAAGGCTATTAACTTAAAGAAGTCCCCTCTTTCAAGCTTAAAAACGAAGCCTACAAGGAAAATCAAAGTACTTGAAAATAGAATTTCAAAAATGATATTAAGGGACTTGCCCAGGGAAAAATAGGAAGAGATGATCGCTGCGAGGAATATAAATATTAAAGCCTGAAAAAATAGACTTCTATTGAATTTAAGGTCAAAATACTTATAAGCCTTGGTTGGCTTAAAAATCAGATCATAAATATTTGCAAATGTACCCATGTATTTAGTCGTCGATATCGGAAATAGTTTAACCAAATTTCATCTGAAAGGTGAAACCTACTATGATATCAATAGCCTGTCTCAAGAATTTGAATCTTTACTATTACAGTATAACGGATCAGTCGACTTCGATACATTCAGAGTCTTTATCGTAAGTTCACGCAGACACATGAACGCTGAAATTAAAGACGAAATTAAGTTTCGTTTTAAAGAAATCCAAAAAAGAAAAGCGCTTTGGTTTCCTATCGAGTTTAATGATCAATTATTAGAGTTTCGAAATAAAGTCAAAGATATATACCCTGAATTAGGTCAAGATAGAGCTATGAAACTACTTGGAGCTTTAAATCTATTTGCAGATGAAAATATTGCATTATTTGATTTTGGGACAGCCACCACACTCACATTAGGTTCTTCAAATATGTTTTTTAGAGGTGGCATGATAGATATCGGCTTTTTAAAGAGCTTTGATATAATCGGAAAGTATATGGATGCTTTGCCGAGTATAGATCATAAACGATTAGAAAGATTTTACTTTGACTTCTCATTAGTTGAAGATGGAGAATTTAGTAATCCTGAACTTGCTATCCTTCAGGGAGTTTTCTCAAGAGTAGTAGGAACTATTAATGAATGGAAGAAATTTGCTCAAAATCAGATGAATAATCCTATAACTATCGCCTGTGGTAATGGTGCAAAGTTCTTTGCTGGATATGTCGATCATGTTGTAACTGATGCAGCGCTTTATGATGAGGCTTTTAAAGAGACTTCTAATTATTCATAATAAAGCTCATCCCTTTTTTGAAAGAATCAAACGTGAAATTATCTTAAACAAACTGGGCGACTCGACCCTCTCGAATTAAGATAATCCCATGCTTAGTAAAGTAAAGCAATCAAATATCATCGAAATACCAAGAAAAATTTTCAATAATGAAATTCTTGGACATTTTATTAAAGCTCATATTTTTGACCCCAAAGCTAACTATTTTCAAAGTAATACTTCTGATGTTTTTTATAAAACTGATGACTTGATGTTATTTGGCGCTTTAGACTTACCCATTTCATTGCAAAAGCTTAGAGAAAAACTCTCAGAATTAGAAGTTACAGAAGATGAAATTAATAAACAAGAATCTCAAATTATTGAAAAAACAACGAGCGAAATTAATGAAAAAGTCAATAATACTAAAACAAATTTTATAGACCTGTTTTCCAGTAATGAAACTATCACACTAATATCTAGCCTAGAAAGACACTTTCAAGAATCAAAAAATATAAAAAATAAAGATGGACTATTGGATCAATTACCTAACTCAAACTTTAGTTATAAAAACTTAAGTGAATGCGGAAAAACACTAAGTTTTCTTTTAAAACTGTCTGTCATGCTCAAATATTGGAATAATAACTTCAACTTTACGGATACATCTAAAAGCTTTTTTGAAAATACATTACAAAATATCCAGAAAAAACAAGATCAACTTATAAGAACTGGAAAAAATATAAACCCATCTCTAGGTAACAGATTAGAAAAATTGTTAAATGAGCAATCTAATATTATGTATAAAAACATTGTAGATTATTCTCTGGCTGCAAATAATCCTCAAAGCAAATCCTATTCAAGAGAAAACCTTGAAAGACTTAGTAGAATTTCTAAAGGTATTAAATAAACATTTTCTAAAACTTCTAATTATTCGCTATAAAACTCATCTTCAATGCGATCATATTCATATAAAGTTTTTAGAAAAAAGAATATTCCTATGGACCCAACAGTAAATGTGATTATTGCTTTAATTACATACATTTTATCCATCTCTCCTTTTATTATATCTAATTGAGAAATGAACCTATCCACCAATAAAGTCTATATAAGGATTAGGCTTTATAAATTTGAATTCATACTTAACTAGCTGATAATTATTATTTTCAAGGGCTTTTATAAAATCTGTTAACTCTGCTGTATAAGAGTGATGATTTTCCATATGGACTTGTAAAACCTGAACCAATTCTCTAGCGTAATTTGCTGTTTTAAAAACCTTCGGAAATGTAACAAGGGTCGAAGGTACAAAAGGTAATTCTATTCCTTGTTCATTATGAACATCAAGTGGTGAGTCACTTGCAAAGTAAAATTCTTCATAACCAATAACTCTTAATTGATAAAAAACAAATAATCTTAAAAATTCAAAATCCTCAGAAAATTTTTGAAGAAAAATATCTTTAAAACGACAATGGAAACTTGGGAATCTTAAATAGAATCGATATAAATATTCATCAAAACTACAATACGAAAACCAATATTCTGATTTTTTATTGATATCATTTAAAAAGTTAGTGAAATTATTTTCAAGCCTATTTTGTGAAACAAACTCTTCCGTGCCATATTTTTCAAGGAAAATAGAAGTTAAGGGAAACTCACCTGCGATATCATAAATGTTATCTACCATTTCCTTATAATCAACCTCGGGATAATTAAGTACTCTAGAATCATACCTTCTAAGCTCTGTTATAATCAATGACTCAATTAATAATCTATATGTTGAGAAGAAGTGATAGACACTAGTCTTATATAAATTTGTCAAAATCTTAAACAGAAAAGAAAGTTTCAATATCCAAATCTGCTGCTCACTATTTCTACCAAGTCTTTCTCTCATCAATTTATGTAAATCCTCCCACCTTAAAAGTAGAGATGGTATTTGTTCAAATTTAATATCATCGGCAATCTGAAGTTCATTTTCGGTGAAGCTTGCTAAAAGCTTTCCTAAATCAATAGATTCACAATGCTTATCTAAAAAATAAAGATCATATATATCTAATTTCTTTAAGGAATAATCGAGCTTTTGATCTCTTGGTCTATCAATTGGAATAATCTCGGCATCAAGCGATATTTTCTCAAATTCATCAAGTCTGAATAAGCAAGCAAGAAATCTTTTCCTATCTTCAGAAACGCCTTCAATTTCTTTTTCATCTTTAAGACTATATTCAGAACAAGATTCATATTCGTTTCCCTTAGATACAGAATTTAGAGTTATTCCTAAAGCGTCAAATTCTTTATGTTTTAAGTTTAAATAAAAATCATGATAGTAAATTTGAGTAATTACAAGAATCAATAAGTCCTTAAAAACACACTTCCCTTTCATCATTGAAAATTTATCTTTAAATACAGCTAAAATACGATGTAGATCCCTGAAAGTAACTAAATTAGGCTTCAAGATTTTTCTAAAATTATCAATCCATTTATATTTCCATTCTTTTCTCGTGGAATAAGTTCCTTGTATATATCTATCATCAACTACATGCGTGGGAAGATTGCTCCCCCTCCACAAACCCAAAAACTCTTTATATCTATCAGAAAACCACTTATACTCATCTTGAAAATCTTTGCCACCTTCACAAAACTCCAATATCTCATCAATCAACTCAGACTCTAGAACTTGGTAGGAAACTTTAGGTAAATCAAACTCTTTATTAAAAATCTTTTCTATATATGTTTTAGTCTTACTTGGAATTATTTTCTCAAGAGTTTCAACGACATACTCTTTATCAAAAGCCACTATAAAATATAACTTAGGTAACTCGAAAGTGTCCCTTACTAATCTCAAAACAGCATAGATCTCATCAGCCTTAAGCCTATCTAAATCATCTATAAAAACAATAAAACCTTTTATAGAATCTGAATTTTGGAGAAGTGTAGCTAATTCTTCTAAAGTATTATTCAAGCTAGAGTTTGATTCGAAGAATTTTAAACCTAAAAATTTGTCACTAAATTGATTTATTAATTTATCAGCATAATCATCAATTTTTTTCTTTAATCTATGATTTTCATCAATATGGTCCGTTAAAGTATTTGCAAATTCATTTATAATTTCATTTTCATTTTTACAATGCCATGGCTTAAAGTCTATAAGTTTAAGTCCAGAGTATTTTATTTCTTCATTTAATTTATTTTCCAATTCATTTTTCACTAAACTTAAAAAACTAGTTTTTCCAGCACCCCATTTAGCAATAATCGAATGAGTAAAAGCTTCTTTAGAATTAACGTAATCATAATCAAGAATTTCCTTTGAGAATTGTTTTATACAAGCTTCACCAAAAATCTTGTCATCACTTAGTTTACAAATCGCATTATAATTATCACTAGATTTATTAGCTTCTTCTGAATCAGACTGATGAGATTTAAGTCCCTGTCTATTTCTTAGAAAAATAAAATTTTCTAAACTAAGTGTTAATAAATACCAGAGAGTAAAAGCGTAAAGTAAATAATGATTTATTCCTTGAGATTGATCTTGCAAGATAGGAAAAGAACATAAGAACTGAGTACTTAAAGCAAAAGCCAAAAAATTATTGTTATAAAAAATATTTTTGTAATCTTTAAACTTACTGACTATGACGATAAAGACAATAACTCCAAGTATTGTTAATTCATTAAAGTCATCAATATCTTTCAATGAATCAGTAATATTACTAATTTTTAAAATCAAGCTCAATAATACAAAACGAAAGAAAGTTTTCTTGAAGTTGAAATTATAATTTGAGAAGATACTCTTTCTAAGAGCATCATGATGGCAAAGGTTATAGAGAATGTTTACTGAAGCTGTTATCGAAAAAGCAAAAGATGAATAAAGAAGTAAATTAAAAAACATCTAAAATTTTGTTAACAAACAGGAGGAAAAAAGAAATTTAACAAAAAGTTTCTTTTAGGATCAATTTTCCCTGCTCTTTTAGCTATTTTATATTCATGATAACAAGGAACCCCTATCATCATTCCGACACAAATAAGAATCATTGTAATACTAATAAATTGCATGATCATATCTTTCATAAATTTAGTTTTCCCTTTCTATTAAATCCATTATTGTTAAAGATCTGTTAATGAATAAAAATCCACTTGTAAACATTATAGCAGTCAAAACAAAACCTACACTTTGCAAAGCAACCCAGTCCTGCAAAGGAATTGCTTGAATTAACAAAATAGAAAAAGGGGTGCACAAAGCAAAGCCAACTTGCTTTAAACTCTCAGCACGATATTTATAAGTTTCAACTTCTTCAAGCTTCATTACTTAGATCATGCAAAATTATGAAAAAAATTTTTAGAGGTCATATTTCCCCAAGAAACAAGATAAAATTCAAGATCCAGTGCTAGAAGCTTTAATAGCAAGGCTTTCAAATTTTGAAAAGGCTGAGCTTGATTAATTAACCGAAACAAAAGACTTACCCGAAACCTTATAAAGAGTAAATGATGGATCTACAAGATCCCCATTCAAATCAAACCTATCATCAGCAGCGATAAGTTTAGCAACCTCTTCACTACTCTTAAACTCTGACTGTTTCATAGCACTTAAAAGAATTTTAGTAGCTTTATAACTAGTAGATGCATAACCCGCTAGTGGCTTTTTAAAACGCTTTTCATATTTAAGAAGAATTTCTTGGCTAGGAAGTGGCGCACCTAAGATTAAACTTCCTTCAGCAGCAGTACCTGCAATATTAATGAAATCCTGATTATGAACACCTTCAGCAGCTAAGAATTGGAAGCCATTATCTAATTCTTTTCTAAGATCTTTAATTAAATAGCCAGCATCATTATATTCACCGACAAAGAAAATCACGTCTGGCTTAGCTTGAGCTACTTTTTTTGCTGTAAAACTATGATCTTCTGTTCTTACTGGAATTGTTTCATAGAAAACAACTTCTTTAGCTTTATTCTTAGCAAGTCTTCTAACAAATTCTGAAGAAACAGAAACCCCATAAGGCTTATCGTTATATAAAACAGCAACACGGTTGAAATTTGAGTTATCCAAAACCAAGTTAGCAGCAGCTTCTCCAAGCTGCCTATCTGTTCCTATAGTTCTAAATACATAACCTCTATAGTCAGGTCTTTCAGTAAATTTAGGGTGAGTCGATGCTGGTGAGAGTTGAGGAATTTTAGCGGTTATATATTTTTTAGATGCTTCGATAGAAACTTGAGAATTCAGGTGCCCAATTACTCCTAAAACCCCTTCTTCAATAGCAATCTTCGCTCTTTCTAAAGCCTCAATGACAATACCACCATCGTCTAAAATTACAAAGCCTACTTTATCTTTAGAATCTTTAACAGCATCATTGTACTCCTCTAAAGCGAGCTGCGCACCTTCCACGATAGTTTTCCCTAAAGCTTGATAAGGACCAGTAAGTGGCGCTGCTATTGCAAGATAGTGATTCCCTGCAACTGTAGTTAAATCTAAAGTTCCTTCATTTTTAAAGTGCGAAGCAGATGAATCTTTGCTACTTGAGCAAGCATTTAAAAGAACTATTGAAAATAAAAATATAGATATTAACTTTATAAATTTGTACATAATTAGGCTATCCTTAGTATATTATATGCCAACTATTTCCTTAAGAAAAATGTCAAATGAGCTTGATGAAAATGGTCAAGCTAAGTACTTTTTAAAGCATATCGATGATGCCATCAATGAAAAATCTGATGAAAAGATTTATATGAATAATTTTATCGGCAAGAAGCTAAGCCTTAAGTTTTTAGATGCCATTAACTGCATTGCTTGTCAAAGGAAAGTCACAAAAACTTTTAATCAAGGCTACTGCTTTCCATGTTTTCAAAAGCTAGCTGAATGCGATATGTGTATAGTTAAACCTGAACTTTGTCATTTTGATGAAGGTACTTGCCGCGATAATGAATTCGGTGAAAAACACTGTAATATTCCTCACATCATTTACTGTTCTCTAACTAGTGCCCCTAAAATTGGGATCACTCGTAAAACAAATGTTCCCCACAGGTGGATAGACCAGGGTGCAGTGAGCGCTATTAAACTTGTCGAAGTAAATAGAAGAAAAGATTCAGGTATTATCGAGTCTGAAGTGGCAAAAAACTTTGCTGATAAAACTAATTGGCGTAAAATGCTTAAAAATGAAGTGCCAGATGTTAACTTATCTGAGCTGAAAGTAGAATTATTAGAGAAAATTAAAGAGATTTCAGAGATTACAGGAATAAAAATCAACCAAATTGATGAAAACCCTGTAAATATTTCTTACCCAGTAGAAGCTTACCCAGAAAAAATAAAAAGTCATAATTTTGATAAAAATCCATTAGTAGAAGGTACACTACTCGGGATTAAAGCGCAGTACCTGATCTTTGACACTGGTGTCATAAATCTAAGAAAATTTGCAGGCTATCGAGTTCAAATCGAAGGTTGAATATATTGAATAATATTCCTCAACATGAGACACAATCGAAAGTTCCTTATCTGCGGATCAAGCTCACAATAAAAAGTAAAAATTGAAAAGGGATCATAGGAAACAATATTTTTATTCAATTTCTTGCCAAATTCTTAAATAATCAATGACATAAGAATCTGGTAAATTTTTATAATCTTTAGATGTTTTAGCCCAACCACCGACATGACCACTAAAGATTATGTAGGCAGGTATATCCATTACTTCTTTACTTTTTAATTCGCATACTTTGTCACCATTCAAATACCAAGCAAGGTAATCTTTCTTCCAATATAAACCAATTTTTACAAATTTATCACGAGTCAAATTTTCTTTAGTTTTATATTTTTTGTTGAAACTCTTTAAATATTTACTTTTACCTAGGTAGTGTGCTGAAAAACTAAATTTTTTATGAGACCATTCACTCAATTGTTCAAAAATATCGATTTCCATTATTTTGCTGTCACTTTTTTTAAAAGATTTTTCTGGCATTAACCAGAACGCAGAGTTTAAACCTTCTACTGAAGGTAGCTTAACAGCCGTTTCTATATATCCATATTTAAAATGAAATTTGTTCTGACTATTAATTGCACCAGAACTATAACGGTAAAACTTTTCAAGCCTATTTTCTTTCTTGCGAGTTTGCAATATTCCAAAACCCTGCTGATATTGCCTTTTATTAATATAGGAATCTGCTTTTGTAATTAAATGCAGTCTGCCATGCTTGACTTGATTATTTAAAGGGTTAAAGAAATTTAAACCTTTAATTGGTGTTTTTCTACCGTTTATATAACTTTGATTCCAAATTTTTTGACTAATTTCATTGAATTCTTCATTATAAATCAAACGCCATTTTTTAGCTAATGGAGGGCTTGTATCATAAGCCTTGACATGATTAAAAGAAAATATTAATAAGAACAGTAAACAAGCCATTTATTAAAAAACATTATCTTTTAATAAACAATATTCGGAGGAATGACTTTTAAAATTGTCATATAGACTCTTTAAGCTTTTATTTTTAGCTTTATAGTCAATAAAAAATATTTTCTCAAATGATTTTGAAGATGACAATAATTTCGATTTTTCAATATGTCGTGTGCTTACAAAAATATTTTTGTATTTAGGATCTCTATAATCTATTTTAGCAATAGCAGACTCTTCTTCCAAGTGAGTTTTTAAGTACTTCATAAATATTAAGGTATAGCCACCAAAAGTTGGAAATAGTAATAAATACTTTTGGTCTGGATTTTCACGAATAAATTCACTAATTTCAAAAGCTTTTTTATAAGTTTCTGGATAAACAAAACTACAATATTTATAATGTTGCAATGCTGGGAACAAACTATTTAACGAAGAAAAACATATTACTAAGCAAGTTAATAAATGATGTTTTTTAGGAAAATTTGACTTTAAAAATAAAACAATAAAAGAAGATACAAATGGTAGAGAAATATAAAAATATCTTTGACAAAGAACAAAATGCTTATTTAAAAGTTGATCAATAAGAAAAATAGAAGCAAAAGCAGTTAAACTCAAGCAAAAAATAAAAATTAATCTTGCTTTATTGTTGCGTGAAAAATACAATAAAGCAATTAATAAAACCGTTACAGGTATGGACACAATTTCATTGAAATTAAGTCCATAAAAAATAACGAATTGTTTGGCTAAATGAAAGATTTCTTCGAAAACACTATTTCTTCCTTGGATTATATCTGTGATATGTGTAGAATTATATGATTTAAAAACTAAGTCCAAATAAAGAAAATGACTTATCGTGAAAACAGATATAAATAAAATCAAAAATTTCTTTTTGATTTGTCTGCGATAGTAATAAGCTATGATGCAAAAACTAATAAATAAATAGACAGAAGAAAAGAAATAACTCACAAAGGCAATATTTGCAAAAATAATAGTTAGTAAAGCAAATGTAAATTTCTTTTTTTCATTCAAAAAATTTATATAAAAGTAAATTATTGCTAAATAAACAAGGCTCTAGACCATTAAACTTTATGATTCTTTAGAAATTACTAACTCGTACAACTCCTTTTCTAGCTCCTGATTG
>JABSOS010000003.1:5036-5494 GCA_013216135.1 Candidatus Caenarcanales bacterium | reverse complement strand
AATTGTACTTATACCTAGGAAATCCCTCTTGGAGCCCTTTATCCATGGGTGTCTAAAAATTAATGATTAATTAACTAGTGACATTTCAGGTGGGTTCTATATTACATATTTGCACTTGGCTAGCAGGTTGTGGTTTTTGTTCTCGACCATAAGAGGGACTATTTATAACTGGCTCTATTGTAGATAATTGTTGTCCCTTCAAATGGAATTAAACTCAACCCTTATATTGCCCCTTAGTGAGTTAGTAATTTTCTGTCTCGCTATCGCCCCTAAGCGACTTAGGCAGTCAAAATTGAGTTTGTTAGATTTTTAATTTTTGTGATATATTTTCTTATCTAAACTACGTTGAAAATTGCCACGTTCACAATAAGCTTGATAAAAAAATTGTTGAGCACTAAGGTCAGCAAAGTTCGCTAAGCGGAATTGAGCAACCTATAAGTCTAAACTTCCGCACTTTA
>JABSOS010000003.1:0-274 GCA_013216135.1 Candidatus Caenarcanales bacterium | reverse complement strand
ATTCTATCTCGCTAAGTGCCCCTTAGTGAGTTAGTAATTTTCTGTCTCGCTATCGCCCCTAAGCGACTTAGGCAGTCAAAATTGAGTTTGTTAGATTTTTAATTTTTGTGATATATTTTCTTATCTAAACTACGTTGAAAATTGCCACGTTCACAATAAGCTTGATAAAAAAATTGTTGAGCACTAAGGTCAGCAAAGTTCGCTAAGCGGAATTGAGCAACCTATAAGTCTAAACTTCCGCACTTTACTTGATAGCAGTCATTACAGTTTGGAT
>JABSOS010000029.1 GCA_013216135.1 Candidatus Caenarcanales bacterium | reverse complement strand
AGGCTCAATTACAAAACACCGATTGAGGTTTTTCAAGAAGAAATTGAGCGCTGTTGCATTTGATAGTAGAATCTATCAAGGCTGACTAGTTAAAATAAAACCTGATTTTTATACAGCGAAGATAAAACTATGGCAAACTAAATATCAGTGTCAAAAAGAGAGAATTGGTCTAATAAGTTTGCATTTATAATGTCAACCGCAGGAGCGGCTGTCGGTTTAGGAAATATATGGCGTTTTCCATATATCTGTGGTGAAAATGGTGGTGGTGCATTTTTAATTGTTTACCTTTGTCT
The DNA here is from genome assembly GCA_013216135.1 of Candidatus Caenarcanales bacterium. GTDB lineage: Bacteria > Cyanobacteriota > Vampirovibrionia > LMEP-6097 > LMEP-6097 > DT-14. Next base: position 34,850 of record JABSOS010000029.1, on the reverse strand, counting down.
CATATTTTTTATAGGCATGCCGATTATGATTTCAGAGCTTTGCATCGGAAGAGCAAGTAAAAAAGGAAGCGGTGGAGCTTTCACCAAGCTTATCGGCAATAAAAAGAGTAAATTATGGCGTGCTGTTGGATTACTCGGGGTAATAATTGCATTTTTAGTTAGTAGCTACTACAGTATTATCGCTGGCTGGACTTTAGATTACTTATTACATAGCTTTAATGGCACATTAATTAGTTTTAGCAACGCTGAATTAGTCGATTATTATCATAATTTTATGAATAATGACAATTCTCAGATATTCTGGCACGTGATTTTTACGATTTTAACGACACTTATTCTTAGTGGTGGAATTAGTAATAGTATCGAATGGTTTAACAAAGTGACTATGCCATTTTTATTTGTAATCATAGTAGGTTTGATGATCTTTTCTTTAAGCATCGAAATTGATGGTAACTGGGGGAACTTATTTCAAGCAGAATCGATTAATTTTCTGTTTAACCCTAAGTGGGAGAACTTTACCCGAGAATCATTTTTTAGAGCCTTGGGGCAAGCTGCTTTTACCCTGAGCATAGCTTCAGGGACCATGATTAGCTATGGTAGTTATTTAAATAAAAAAGAGAATGTCGTCAATCTAAGTATCATTGTCGTGATTATGGATACTTTAGTAGCCGTTTTAGCTGGTTTAATGATATTCCCAATCATTTTCCACTATGGCTTAGAACCAGGCTCTGGAACTGGACTTGTATTTATGAGTTTACCTAGTCTATTTACCCAGATCCCAAGTGGTAATTTATTTGCATTAGTATTCTACTTTTTACTTTCCTTCGCCGCGCTTAGCTCTAGCATAGCTATATTAGAACCAGTAGTTACTCACCTAATAGACGAAGCTAAATACTCTAGAGTAGTCGCTGCAGGAATCTCTGGATTTCTTAGTCTTTTACTTGGAGTTGTTTGGGTTAAAGTTAGTACACTTGAACACACAGGAACTTTTACCAATATAGACAAATTGGTATCAGACTTGCTGATACCAATTGAATCCGTTGCTATTTGTGTGTTTGTTGGATGGGCGCTCAGGAAAAAACTGTTTCTGAAGAAACTTAATTCTCACTCCCCGAAGATTAACGAAGTGTTATATTTCTTGATCAAGTGGATTTGCCCAGTGGGTATTTTCTTGATCTTGATTAACACTTTCTAGAAGTTTCGTTAACCTCTTTGTACTTATTATATGCCCATATTTCTGGACTTCATAACGTAGTTCTTTATATTTTTTAAACATTCATTACTTGAACCCACGCATTTATCTTAAATCCATACGTCTATCAAGAAAATCTTTTCCTAGGTTAAGAAAGATTAAGTAATTTCATTAAATATATTACCTAGACCTGCCGATCTAATTATTTAGGTATAGAACTTTTGGCAGGGTGAAATCAAGCGTGTGATTTCAAAAAGTTCTTAAGGGGGAAATATGACTTTATTCAGGGGGTTGAGGTTGCTTTGTATAGCTTTATTGCTAAACTCAGTTTACTTTAATGGAATAACTGTCGGAGCAAAGGAAACTAATTTATTCACTTGTGATAGTAGCTCAGATAAAAAAATCGCAGATGGATTAATTCTAAAGTTAGGAAATTTAGATATTAAAAATACAGAAAAATTAAAGGAACAAGTCACCGCAAAGAAAAGCCTTGCTTCCTGGTTCGAGCTAAGTTCACTTGAAAATGATAGTGACCTAGATAACGAGTATAAATTCATCTCTAATCGAACAGAGAAACGGCTAAAAAACCTAAAGAAGTATAAGAAGATTAAACACAAACTAGGTATAGATCGAACTTATTTAGTAAAGGCTAAGTATCACGAAAATGAAACTTATAGTTGTGCTGAATTAAAAAGTATGGAAAAACAAATCTTAAGTTTACTCGCTGAAGATTTTATCGAATACTTAGAACCTAATTACATTAGAGATTTACTAGCGCCAATTGCGCTTAATCAAGAGCTAGCAAACACTCTTAGTAGCTTAAACACAGGCGCTTGGGCAATAAATAAAATTAAAGCCAAATCAGCATGGCTTCATAGCACAGGAAAGGGTGTCACTGTTGCAATGCTAGATTCAGGTATGGAATATAATCACCCTAATCTCTGGGACAAGGTTTGGGTAGATGATGAAGTCATAGGAGATGTTAACGCAGATGGCTTTGTAAATTTAGATGACGCAGATATAGACGGTAACCGCTACATAGACAGTAATTTTTCAGTAAATGAAATTACCACATTTAATAGTGACAGTATCTTTGGGGAGTATTATAAAGACGCCGTACATAGTAATCCACTAGATGGTTTTGGGCATGGGACACATGTTGCAGGAATCATTGCTGCAGAGGACTCAAACAATCCAGATTATAATGGCATAGCCTATGATTCAAAGCTCATAGCGATGAAAATCTTTGATAATCAGGGGAATTTCAGTTCTATTTCAGAACTTTTGAAAGCCATAAGGTCAGCCATTATAGATGGAGCAAAAGTAATAAATGCCTCAATAGGAGGGAGTTTCTATTCACATCTTGAAGAAGAAACCTACAGACTAGCAGAAGATCTAGGAGTATTAGTCGTAGCTGCTGCTGGTAATAATGGGTCAAATAATGACTTCAGTCCTATTTATCCAGCTAACTATAGAACAGTATTTTCAGTAGCTTCCACAAGTCAAGATGATAGTATTTCAAATTTTTCAAACTACGGAAACAGTGTCGACATCGCTGCTCCAGGTGATCTAATTAGTTCCACTATGGCAAATGATAGTTACCTTGCAAGCAACTTTGCAAGTAGTCTAGATCAAAGCATAGACTCAGATTATGGCTACTGGTATCTAAGTGGAACTTCCATGGCAACACCATATGTAGCAGGTTTAGCTGCGCTCATATTAAGTAAACATCCAGAACTGAGCAATGATGCAATTAGAAATATAATTAAAGAATCTAGTGACCCAGTCATAGGTACTAAAAATATTGCAAATGGCAGAATAAATGCGCTTCGAGCTTTAGAAATAGCAGATGAATATAGTTCAGAGAATTCTATGAGTTTAAAAGAACTAAGTAGAACTCTATTTCTTTCACGACCAAGGAGTAAAAATATTAGTAAGTTTAACTTTCTTAGTTTAAGTTCTTCAATGGAATCATACAGTCAAAGCGCTGAGGGTTTAGACACACTAGCTAAAGTAATTCGAGCCTTAAATGCAGTAGATACTAATAGAAATGGTATCGTTACAGCAAAAGAATTAAGCAAATACAAAGCTAAATTTAAACGCAGAAGAAGGTTTCCATTTAGAAGACTTGATGTAAATAAAGACGGTAAAGTTAATGAAATCGATGATATTTATATTAAATACATTTACTCTTTAATAGATATTACTGTGTAGTAAGGGAAATAATATCGAGTTCATAAAGCTTATTAAAAAGCTTAACTGTATCAAGACCTAAAATAACGTCATGGTCACCACGAACTTCTTTAAAGATATGCTTACCGTGCCTCTCAAGCATATAACTGCCAGCAGAATGGAGTGGTTCCTCTAAATTAACGTAAGCTTTGATCTCATCATCTGTAAGATCCCTTAGAGTAATTTCAGCTTTGCTGAGAGATTCTAGAATCACTTCAGAATTTTTCACTAGGAGCATCGCACAATTCTGCGTATGAGTTTTAGATCTAAGTTCTTTTAGGTGTTGAATACAATTTTCAATAGAACCAGGCTTATCATAGACCTTCCCATCTAGTAGACAGACCTGATCCGCTGCAATAATATAAGCATCAGGAAATTTTCTCGATACATCTAAAGCTTTTTCTTTCGCTAGGAATAGAGCCATTTCCTCTGCTGACATTTGAGAACATTTAGTGGTTTTCAGTTCTTCTTCATCAATATCTGCAGGGTGATTATTAATATTTAAGCCATGCCTAGCCAGCATTTCTAATCTAGTTTTAGAAGCAGAGGCTAGTATTAATTCAGACTTTAGAAGAATAGTCATATTATTCCTAAGGTACTATAATTATTTGTGCTAAAATAAATCTTTAGATTTGATTAACAAATGGAAGCTCATAACCGTTTTTTAATTAATCACTCCAGGAAAATAAAGACATCCTTAAGAAGGGTCAAGATAATCTCCATGTTGTGTATTATTAAAGACATGGGGAATATCAATTTTTTCTGAGCTTCCATTGGTATTCCCCCCGATTTTAATCACAAGATAATAAACACATCTTCAAACCTTCTTAACCCCTCTAAAATCAGCTAAACCATCCTTGCAAAGCTATATAATAGTAATAAAACGAAGTAATATTCATTTTCTTGGCCTATTTTTAAGGGTTGCACGTAAGAATTAAGGAGGCACTGAAAAACAAAGTTTTTAACCTGAGCAAGAGTGAGCAAGCGAGTGTTTACACTCATTTGTGAGCGATGTGAAGGTAGGCTTGCCTAATGGCGACTGCTTTACAAATAATATTAAGGTCCCACTCCCTGAGCTAGGATTTATTCCTCGGTCAGGGTTGAAAAATGTTACTTTAGCCGTTTTTCAGTGGACCTTAAGAGATCAAAACTATAAAATTTCAGCTATAATTTCAATAATGTTTCAAACAATTAAGCAACTTACAGTTCAAGAATTAAAACAGTGGCAAGATGAGTCTAAAGACTTTACACTTATGGATGTAAGAAACCCTGACGAATTTAAGTATGCAAACATAAATGGAACTCTAATTCCAATGTCTGAAATTCCAGATAGAGTAAGTGAATTTCCGAAAGATAAACCCGTTGTAGTTCACTGTCATCATGGTAGTAGAAGTAAAAAAGTTATAGCTTGGCTGCAAGAGCAGGATTCTGAATACAATTTATATAACCTTGAAGGTGGTATTCACGCTTGGTCTGAGCAGATAGATACAGATGTGCCAATGTACTAATTAACCGATAAATAGATATGAAAGCATGGGGGGAAAGAATGATTATACATTCGGTTGCTAGTAATTTGGAGCTACAGTAAGCTCAATTCTTTAAGCACCTGATATCCAAACAGGCTATCAAGATGATGCCACTTATAGTATGAATTTTGATGCTAATGGAGGAAACCCAGATGCAACGGATACAGATACACTCACTTAGATACTATTTTAGGCAATGCCTACCGTATGAATAGAGTCATAGAAGCTAAATCTAGTTTTTTTAAAGCAAAGTACGAAGCATTAGAAGAAGAGATATCAGTTAATGAATCTATGTCTCATTTTCAAGACGCTGATTTCGCTGAAGAAAGTACAAAAGTTACTAAAGCTCAAATCCAGCAACAGACTGCTTCCGCTATGTATACTCAGGCTAATGCACAGGCGCAGTTTACTTTGAGTTTGTTGCCACAAAAAAAGATCTTGACAATTTTGCAATCATGTTGAAAATATCACCATGTAGATTTCAAGAAAATTTACAAATTTACTAAACACATTCTTAAAACAATTCCCCACTGCAGTGATAACTGGAGCAAGACAGGTTGGGAAAACTCCTATACTAAAGGAAAATTTCAAAGTTTTTTTGAAAAATATACATAACCACTTATTATTGATGAAGTTCAATATGTTCATGAAATATTTCGTTACCTTAAAGTAATTATTGATAAAAGCAAGAAAAAAAGAATGGGTCTCAGTATTGGAAACCTCACAAATAGTTTATATCCAAAAAGCTTATTTTAGAAATCTTGGGAAAAGACTAGTGAAATCACCTAAGCTATACCTAAAAGATACTGGATTAATGTGCCATCTATGCGGTATCCATGATCTTCAAAGCTTATAGAATTCACTATTAAAAGGTGAAATTTGGGAAACATAAGCATTGAATCAGATACTAGCAAGTTACTATCAGCAAGGGATAGAACCGAACCTCTGGCTTTACCGCAACCAAACAGGACATGAAATTGATTTTTTAATAGATGAGGGACTTAAGCTTACAGCTATTGAAGCAAAGTTTGCGGAAAGACCAAATCTGGATAAAGTGAAAAAGAATTTTGATGCCTTAAAAAGGCATTATGGAGATGAAAGTATTTCAAAATTAATTATAAAAAGCACTATAAAAGAAGAATTTAAAATTTCTAAAGAAATTAATATAAGTCCTGGGTGGATTTATTAAATTATTAAAGATCTAAACTATAGACTGCACTAGCTATGTATATAGTAAAGCTAGTGCATGAACCCTATTTACTCTAAGATTATTACCATAAATATCAAGCGAGCAAATCCGTCATAACAGGTCCTTAACACAAACATGTTATACGCAATACAACATAGATGGAAAAGATATAAAGTTCAATATCATATATCAATAATAAATTGATTGAGGAGGGGTAATTATGACAATCAATAATGATAATCAATATAATCCAATAAAAACATTTGATTCTTTTAATGAAAAAGCTAACAATTTAGCTGCTTCAAATGAACAACAACAAAGTGTCAACAGAACAGCAGAAGATATAAGCGTTCAGGTTGAACAATTAAAATTAAACTACCAAGAAGATTTCAATAATAGTTGGGATCAAAACGGTGATGGCAGTATAGATACAGATGAAATGGTAGCTTTGGGCTGGGATGAAAATGCATGGAATACCCAAGTATCAAAACATGATCAAGACGGTGATGGAAAACTGAACTTTGATGAAAGTGTGGAGCTATGGAAAGAATACGATAAAGACCAAGATGGGTTAATCAATGGAGATGAAGGCAATAAAATGTTATTTGTTGATAATCAATTCGGTATTGAGCTAGTAGAGTCTAGAGAAGAGAATGGTTTAGTTGTCGGCGGTAAATTAGAAAATGGTCTTGAGTTCGAAAGATATAACATGGTCGACAATGATAACTACACTCAGGTAAATAGTGATAATACAATGTTTACTATTAAAGATGGAGAGCTGGTCTCCAACTATAAATTAGAAAATGGTTTAATCGTTAGTGGGGAAGAAAATGGTCTTAAGTTTGAAAGATATGATATGAAGGATAATGATAATTACAAGCAATTCAACAATGATGGCACTATTTTTGAAGTCAAAGATGGAGAAGTTATTAACTGGGCTAGCGATTTTAACGCTAATGATCTTAGAAACCAGCATTTAGAAGATATTCAGATTAATGATCTAAATATTGTTGATCCAGAGGGCGAGAAGTTTAATCGAATGATGGACGCCTTTAATGTAACAAATATAGAAGAAGTTACAATAAATAGCCCTGATCCAAATTCTTATAAAGGAACTGAAGAAACTAATCTAGAGCTAAAGGCATCAATCGTAGAAATGTTCTTGCTGGTATATGGTAATGATGATGAATTCCTTGATGCCATTGAAGATAAAGGCATTAATCTAACTATTGCAAATGAAGTACATGGTGAAAATTCAAATGGAGCACACTTTGGAATTGGTGGCTTCTATAGTTCGCGCTTAAACAATGAAGGTAGACAAACCATTGTATCTAGAGAAGATCTATTGAAAGGACCATTGATAATTCATGAATTTGCACATATGCGAGATAATATGCTGGATGGAACTACAGACGGTAATTTTGATGATATTGCCCCTATGTATCATTTTGATCAAGTGATGGAAATATCAAGAGAGAAAATCCTAAATGAAGGAGCAGCAGTAGGTTTGTTTAGTGCTGAATATTCACAAACAAATGATAAAGAATTTTTAGCTGAAATGATGGAAGGCTACTATAAGGATCCAATTTTGTTTGAAGAAAGATTCCCAGAGTTTGCAGAAATGCTAGGTGATACATTTGACCATCTAGATCAAACCATTGGACTTATAAGCCACAACGATGAAAAAAACCAAGAAATATTTGATATATGGCAAAAAGATTTAGAAAATGAACCAAGGACCATTGAAACTTAGATAACTAGATAAGGAAAAAACATGACAATAAATAATGACAATATTAGATATGATTCAATTCATGATTCAATGAATACATATAGTTCTTCTAAGCAATAGGATGAAACCCTAACTAATGCTTACGAAAATCAAGGTGAAATGATAGACAAAATAAAAAGTTTACAAGGAAGCGTAACTACACAAGAAAATCAGTTTAAAGCTAATTATGAAAATGATTTCAAAAATAACTGGGATCAAAATGGTGACGGTAGCATCGATACAAATGAAATGGTGGCTTTGGGCTGGGATGGAGATGCATGGAATGCCCAGGTATTAAAACATGATCAAGATGGTGATGGAAAACTAAACTTCGAGGAAAGTACTGAACTCTGGAAAGAATATGATAGAGACCAAGATGGATTCATCAATGCAGATGAAGGCAATAAAATGTTATTCATTGATAATCAGTTCGGTATGGGCTTAGTAGAATCTAGAGAAGAGTTTGGTTTAGTTGTCGGAGGTAAACTCGAAAATGGTCTTGAGTTTGAAAGATATAACATGAAGGATAATGATAATTACACTCAGGTAAATAGTGATGGAACTATGTATCAAGTTACTAATGGTGAGCTTGTTACATGGGATAGTAATTTTGGAAACAGTAATATTAGATACCAGCATTTAGAAGATATTCAAATTAATGATCTTGATATTGTTGATCCAGATGGTGAGAAGTTTTCTAAAATGATGGAAGCCTTTAATGTAACAGGCAAAGAAACTATTGATTATGGTGCCTCAGATCCAAATGAATATGTTGGTAACCAAGAAGTTGACGGTAATCTAAAAGCTTCAATTGTTGAAATGTTCTTACTAACATATGGTAATGATGATGATTTCATGTACCGTATTGAAGAAAATGGAATAAATATAACTATCGCAGATGACATAATAGGTGAAAATCCATATGGTGAAGAATATGGAATCGGTGGTTTTTATAGCCCAGGAGTAGATGATAGTGGTAGAAATACTATTGTTGCAAGAGATACATCTTTACGTGGAGGGCTTCTAATCCATGAATTTGCTCATATGAGAGATCACTTAGTAGATGGGCAGCTCGACGGGAACTTTAATGATATTACCCTACCCTATCAATTTGATCTAACAATGGAAAAATCAAGAGAACGAGTTGAAAATGGAGCAGCAGAAGGATTATTTGATAAAGAGTACTCTCAGATAAATGAGTTGGAATTTATAGCTGAAATGATGGAAGGATACTTTAGAGATCCAATTTTATTTGAAGAAAGGTTCCCAGAATTTACTGAAATGATGGACGGTACATTTGATCATCTAGATCAAACTATAGGACTTATAAGCAACAGCTAGAAAATAAACCAAGAACTATATGGGGCAATGCTGGCTAACTAAAACTTCCTAACCTTAAGACTATTAATCTCATGCATGTACTGAATTACAGCTGAAATGATAGCCATTGAAGGCAAAGCAAAAATTACACCAAAAGCGCCATATAACTTAGCTCCAATAATTAACCCTAAAATAATTGCTATTGGATGGAACCCCAAAGCATCTCCCATAATTCTAGGGGTAATTAGATTATCTCTAAAAATCTGTGTATACGTCATATAGACAATAAAAGCAATAAAAGCTTTAGTAAAGGATGTCGAGAAACCTACAATAATTAAACACGGAATAATCGCAAGCCAAGTCCCTATAACAGGAAGCATTTCAAGCATCTGAGCAAGACCTAGAACTAAAGCAAAAGGAACCTTCAATATAAAATACGAGCTAAGCATAACTAAAGTGGTAAGAGAAGCCACTTGAAATTGTCCAATGATAAATGCGTACAAACCATTATCAATTTTCTTTTTCACATTAACTAAATGGTCTTTTACTTTCCCCTCAAATGGAGTTAAAAATAATTCCCAAACTCTTTTCCCATCTACTAATAAGTAGAAACTAATAATGATAGTTAAAACGATATATAAACCAGCAGAGAAAGAGTTTTTGATAAATGAAGTTAGAAAGCTACTGAACTGCGAGATCTTAAAATCCTTAATCGCTTCTAAAGCACCATTTACAAAACCGTTCAAATCAAATGAGAAGGGTAAAATGATTTGATGCCCAGCAAGAAAAGCTGTAAAAGAATCCAAACTATATTTAAGTTTAGGAACTAAAACTGGAATAGTGTTCACTAGTAACTTTAATTGAGAGAAAATTTCAGGAAAAAGATAAACACTAATTAAAATTAATAAAGAAATAAAGGTTAAATAAATAATCGCTACTGAAACGATTCGATAGCGAATGTATTTAGTTAAAAATTCTACAGGCTTTGCAAGTAAATAGTTAATTAAGATAGCTATAAAGAAAGTAACTACGACATCAGATATTTTATCTGCTGCATTAATTAATGAATTTCCAATAAACAAAAAAAGTGCAAAGCTCACTAGCTGATAGGTTCTTAGCTTCCATTTATCTAATTCTCTTCTTTCATCCACCATATATTTTCAATTTATTTTGGAACAAAATTCAAAGCTCAAAATCGAAAAATTTGAATTATTCGCTAATTCAATTATAATGTCTATATGCCCGAACTCAAGGTAAAACAGCATAAAAAAGAAATTTTTTTAGATCTATCTTCATTTGATTTTAGTAACGACTCTTTCAGAAAGGAGCTTGAAAGTGAGTTAAGTAGAAGTGCTGGTTTCTTTTCTGGAAATTCTGTCTCTGTCATCATTCCAGAGATGGAATTAAACAAAAATTCTAAAGATGTTAAACAACAAATCCAAGAGATTCAGGATTCTCTTAATAAGCAAAACATTTCTCTTAGGGCTTCATATGCAGCTGGAGACCTAGAAAATATGATTGCTTCAGCTGATAGTTTTCGTGACGTAAAACTTAGTTATGATGACGGTCAAACAGAAACAGTTTCTACTTCTAAAGAAGAAGTTAAAGATGAAGAATATAATATTCCAGATACTCTTTATGTAAAATCAAATCTTAGAGCAGGTCACTTGATTCGTTATCCAGGTTCAGTAGTAATCATCGGTGATATCAATCCATCTGCTGAAATTATTGCCCAAGGAGACGTATTGATTTGGGGAACATGCAGAGGAATAGTTCACGCAGGTTCAAGCGGCAATGAAGCCGCTACAATTAGAGCTTTAAAATTTTCAAACTGCCAATTAAGAATTGCAGAGAAATTTTTAGGAGTTGCGAAAGAGGTGGAACCTAAAAAGAATGAAAAAAATAATTATTTTAACGCTGGAGAGCTTGCAAAAATCGAAAATAGTGAGATAATGATATACAAATCTTAATTAATTCATTAGGTTGTTCAATGGGTAGAGTAATAGTAATAACGTCAGGAAAAGGTGGAGTAGGTAAAACTACCACTACAGCTAATATAGGTGCATCACTTGCAAAGCAAGGTAAAAATGTTTGTGTCGTAGATATGGACATAGGTTTAAGAAATTTAGACATTCTTATGGGCCTAGAAAATAGGGTTGTCTATAACTTAGTTGACGTTATTGAAGGTACTTGTAAAGTGAAACAAGCACTAGTAAAAGATAAAAAGTTACCTAACCTTTCATTATTACCATCAGCTCAAACTAGAGATAAAACAGCTGTAAACGCTGACCAAGTAAGAGAATTAGTAAACGAATTAAAAACTATGTTTGATTTCGTTTTAGTTGATTGTCCAGCGGGAATCGAATCTGGTTTCCAGAACAGTATCTCAGGAGCAGATGAAGCTATTGTAGTAGTTACTCCTGAAATGTCTTCAGTTAGAGACGCTGATAGAATCATCGGTTTACTTGAAGCTAGAAAAAATGAATTAGATTCTTATAGATTAGTTATTAATAGAATTAAACCAGACCTAGTGAACGCTAACCAGATGATGAGCATGGATGATATTTGTGAAATTCTTTCTGTAGATCTTCTAGGCATAGTTCCAGATGATGAAGACATAGTAGTTTCTACGAATAAAGGTGAGCCACTTTCACTTACAGCTAATAAGTCAGCTGGTCAAGCTTACAGAAACATAGCAAAAAGAATTTTAGGGGAAGATATTCCATTAATGGATATCAAAGGGAAAGGATTTTTCGGAAAATTAAAGGCGATATTTAGTTAAAATGTTCACAGCAGTAAAAAATCTCTTCAGTAAAATCAGCGGTAAGCCCGAGGATAAAAGTGGTAGCACAGCTGCTAATCGAATGAGGTTAATGCTGACTCATGATAGACAAGAAGTTTCACCTGGCATTATGAATCAGATGAAACAAGAAATTCTTGAAGTGATTTCTAAGTATTTTGATATTGATCCACAAGAAGCTGAATTTATAATTCAAGCTAATCACTTTGAAGCTGAATCTATATTCTCTTCTAAAGTTCCTTTACTGAAGGGAGCTAAGCTTAGAGCTGAGCATATGGTTGCTAAGTCTGAGGGTGAATAGTTTACAAACCCAGTTAAATCCACAAGTACAAATAATTAGTAAAGATTCTAGGTACAAAATACCGGATGATTATTCACTAAGGCACACATTTGAAAATTATCACACTGATATAAACTTTCCATTAATATTAAATGAAAAATCAACACTTAAGCTTATAAACAGTCTACCTAATGAATTTTTCAAGAATATGTTCGCTGACTCAGTTAGGCTTTTAAAAAAATATAAAGAAGATTTTATTCAAGTAGGACTGTACAAACCTAAAGCAAGGAATTATGATGATGGTCTATCTCAACTCTATATAAATTTACTTAATTTATATAGAAATTCATCTTTAGAAAAGAAGTTTAAAAATCCAATTATAATTTCAGAGATTAAAGATTTAGTAAAAGGCTTCCTAAAGAATAATTATAGAAAAATCCCATACTATTCAGTAAGCAATAAAATAAATAAAAATGAAATTAAGATTATAAATGAAGAAGATTCAATAAAGTATTTAAAAAGTACTTATCCAAATTTCATAGCTGACATTCACAACCCTCCAAAATCAAATAAAAAGCATTTAAAGAATACTTTTATATCAGCAGCAGCAAGTCAACTACTACCATCAATGACTAATATTAAACTAACTGGCAATAGGAGTAACTTCAAACTTCAAGATAGTACTAAAATTACAAAAGCAAATTACAATATTTTTCAAAAAACAAGTGAAAATTCCCCATTTATAGAAAATCTAGTAGAACTTACAAAATTACATGGATGGCTAGATGCATTAACAAAGTTACCAAAATCTGGAGCATGTCAAACAGATTGTTTGTTCCCTGGCTATGAAAAACATTTAGTTTCATCCAATATTATTAACAATGAAAATAATAATATTGGTTGGGATCTAAGTGATAATAAAAATCCTAATGTTAAAAGAGTTTTGCAAATAATAAATTTTGAGAATAAAGAAAAACCTTATGATAACTTTAAAAATGATGCAAATCTCTTTAAAAGTCTATTCAGCAAAAGCCATAACAGTAATAAGAAGCTTAGAACAGATATAATCTCAAATCTAAAAGCATCTAATGAAGATAATGAATTTAGTTTCAAAGAGAAGTTAGAAAAACAATTTCCAAAAATTCAAGCGCAGGCTAAAGAATGGCTAGAAGTCAACCCAGAGACACAATTAGAAATTATGGTCTTATTTCTTGGGCATGGAAGCCTCACGGGACGGACCTATACAGATATTGATTATGTTGAAGGTTCCTTAGAATATTACATCTATGGGAATGACACTAAGCTAAGCGAACAAGAAATCAAAGAATTTGAGCACAAGTATTTAAAAGATTTCAGTAAACATGGAAATATTAATTTGGTGTTTGCAAGCTGTCACTCTGGAGCTATTTTAGCTTAAAGAATTTTTAATTTCATCAAACAATCTAGAAACCTTACTAGACCAGGTTTCTAGATATTCATCTATTTATTCATAACCAAATTGTCTGATAGCAGTAGAATCTAAATTTAACTTAGCGCCATTACTTTTTAATACATCTGCAAAATCACTCTTATTAGAAGTAATTGCATGGACTAAAGGAGAAAAATTAGGTCTAGCTAATGGAAAATAGAATAAGTTAGAATTCAGATTAGATTCTAATTTATTAATAAATAGTTCTTCTAGCACCTCGGGATCATTACCAGATACGATATAAGCAATTAATGAAGGAATCTTAGCTCCAGTATGACTTAAAAGAGAAAAGTCCATACCTCTTTCGTATAAGTTAATGAGCTCTTTATCTAAACCCAATTCACAAACCTTATCAAATATAAAAGTAACATTATCAGAACCTAAGCCTTTAACATCAATATGAGCAAGCAAGCCTTTAAAGGCATCTTTACTGATAGATTTACCCTCAAACTCTTCTCTAAAATAAGATAAATCTGAATCAGCAAGCTTAGCAAGATTAGATTTAAAAATCACATCAAGGAAATCAGAATCTTGAACATATTCAAGAGCAGTAATAAGATAAAGAGGATACAATTCGAAATTATTTTGAGAACTCACATAGCTATAGAAATCTTTAGCTTCTTCAATTAAATATCTTGGATATTTAAAAGACCAAAAGACATCAGAGTTTAGATCCTTATTTAACCTAGGACTCAAAGAGTTAATTTCTTTATATAAATTCAAATCTAGTCCTTTTAACACAGGTAAAAGATAAGCTTTATCAGAGCTGTCTCTAAGTAGATAAACTATTGGATTATCATTTGCGAATTCTAGCAACCTTTTTGAATTTTCACGGCTAAGCTCAGAGTTAGTAATATAAAATTCAACGGGAGAGGTTTCTCTATTTTCAGGATAGTAAACTAAGGTTTCTTCATTAATTTCATGTTCATAAATAGCAAATTCATTAGGTTTAATTTGAAATATTTTTGCCATATCTTCACGGTATAATCCCTCTCTTGAATTCAAAAATTCTTGAAGCTTAGGGTTTTTATTATTCCCTAAGCCAAAAGAGGTAAATGGTCTTCTAATTTCATAAATTACTTCAAGGTATTCAACAGATAAATCTTTACCAGCTTTAAATTCTTTATAAAGCTTATTAATATATTTTAAGTCACTATCTTTTTGGTAATAGGAATCTATATTTTTGAAAACTTTTGAGCCATCTTCATTTTCCTCAGCTAACTTTTTAAGTAAAACATCAGTTGCAGAGATATGAGGATCAAAATCCTGCCCAATATCGACACCTCTAATTTCAGCTAAATTAGTTCCCTCCATGCGAATACCAATTCTAGGAATATTTGGCTCATTATTCTCGTCATTTGAAAAATAAATATAAAAATCTCCTAACTTTAATTGAGCCTGGGCTGTCGCGTATTCACAAGTACACCAACCAGTGTTATAACCTTCCAAGCTATCGACTAGATCTTGAGCATTTGAATCTTTCTCAAATTTCATCCACTGTCCTTCAGTAGTCTTGAAATTAGCCGCCTGTAAATTTAGTGAATCATTTATATACCTGGTGTATAAGCTAGTAAAATTAGACCCTGAAAGCTTAGAGTTCATTTCTTGAGCAGCTTTCTTAAGTACATCTTTATTAAGTTCAATTATTGGTTTTAATGAATGCTCTGCACGAGAGACAAGTTTAATTTTTTTATTAATAGGACTATTAAGTATAAAGCTATAAACCTTACTCAATTTGATTTCACCAGAATCATCAAAGAAGTCTTTCATTTTTATGCCATTGCTGCGAGTTAGTACTCTTGGGCTTAATAAATTTCTAGATTTAATCATATTAGTGATAAAAGAAGATTTATCATCACGAGTTTTATTTGATGAGGAGTAAGTATTAACTAAAGGTCCCATTAAAGAAAGAACTTGTTCATCAAACTTATGTTTATACTTAGAATCTGTTGCAAGTTTATTTAAAGCTTTTTTTAGCTCTTTTTCGGAAACATTAGCTGGAAAAGACTTTTCTTCAAGACCTGCAATGGAATTGAAAATAATATACTGTTGTTTTAGTGAAAGTCCACTTTCATTTTGT
Source organism: Candidatus Caenarcanales bacterium (assembly GCA_013216135.1). GTDB lineage: Bacteria > Cyanobacteriota > Vampirovibrionia > LMEP-6097 > LMEP-6097 > DT-14. Next base: position 18,992 of record JABSOS010000029.1, on the reverse strand, counting down.
AAATAATCAAGCCAAGTGTTAAGTTTGTTTAACTGACTTTCCTGAGCTTTTCTTAAAAGTTCCGATCTATTTTCAGCAGTGTCAGGAATTGGATCATAGCCTAAAACGATAAGGTCATCTTGCCCAATTTTAAATTGTTCATCAGTTACTTCTTGAGGTACAAACCTGTTTAAATATGAGTTCAAGAGTTTTTCATATTGATCTGGATTTTCAGCTTTAAGTCCAACAAAAAAAGCCGATGTTTCATTAAAGATAAATTCTTCTCTTTGTTCTGGACTTAAATTTAAACTTGACTCACTAAGTGCCTGAAAAATTGATGCATGCAAGGTATTAGTAATATCATCAATAGTGATAGTTTTACTAGTATTAACTTTATAATCAAGAGTTGAAGGTTTTTTAGAATCAACCGACTTTTTTGACTTAATTATATGATTAATTTTATTGAATCTTGCAACACTCTCTGTAAGATAAGACACGTATTTACAAAGCAAACAACACACATATTTTTATAAGATAAGATCAGATATAAAATGAATTTAAAGACAAATGCTAAAATCATATAACTATGGTACAAGCACCCATCGAAAGACAGACATCAGAACAAACAGATGAATTAAAACAGAAAATCGAAGAGATATACAATCTTCCTTTTCCTGAACTAATTTTTAAAGCCCAGACTACTCATAGAGAATTTCATAACCCGAATGAAGTTCAATTCTGCACTTTAAGTAATATTAAATCTGGAGCTTGTCCAGAAGATTGTGGCTACTGCTCACAATCAGCTCACCATAAAACCGAATCAGAAGTTTATGGCTTAATGAATATTGAAGAAGTAATGAAAGAAGCTCAAGAAGCGAAAGATAATGGAGCTACTCGTTTCTGCATGGGAGCTGCTTGGAGGTCAGCACCTGATAATTACCAATTCGAAAATGTTTTAGAAATGGTTCGTAGCGTTAAAGAAATGGGTATGGAGCCATGCGTTACACTTGGAATGCTAAAAAAAGAACAAGCAGAAAAATTAAAAGAAGCTGGGCTACACAGTTATAACCATAATATCGATACTTCACCTGAGCATTATTCTAATGTAATCAGTACTAGAACTTTTGATGATAGATTAGAAACAATTAAATACGTTCAGGAAGCTGGTATTAATGTTTGTTGTGGTGGAATTTTAGGTTTAGGAGAAACTAAGGCTGACCGTATTAGTTTCATCGCTTCACTAGCAAAGCTAGATCCACAGCCAGATTCTGTACCTATTAATGTACTAGCTCCTATTCCTGGAACTCCACTCTATGAACAAGGGGTCACTAACCCTGTAGATAACTTTGAAGTACTTAGAACTATTGCAACATCAAGAGTAATGATGCCTAAAGCTCAAATCCGTTTATCAGCTGGAAGGTTAGAGATGACAGATGAAATGCAGTCACTATGCTTTATAGCTGGAGCTAATAGTATTTTCTCAGGTGACAAATTATTAACTACTGATAATCCTGAGTCTAGTTCAGACTTTAAGCTTATTGAAAAGTTAGGTATGTCTAGAAGAGATAAAGCCGAAATCTAAGCTAATTGCTTAGCAAGCATAGTTAAATTAGTTTTTAAATCAGGTTCAATATCCTGTTGAAGTAATCCTTCAAAAAACTTTTTAATAGAACTTTTCATACTCTCACTTGAGTTAGCATCAACTGCAACAAGCTTACTTGCTAAATCTAAAACTTTTTTTTGCAATAGTTTATCTGGTGAGTTACTGAAAAAAGAAATAAAATTCTTAGAAGTCATCAGATCATTTTGGTCTTCACTAGTAATGAGATCATCAAGGATATTAATATTTAGAGTTTGAAAGAAACGGTAGTTTTCGTTATTAATGTCAGCTTTATCAATAATCTCATTTGCAGCTAAAGGAGTGACATTAACGATAGCTGAAAAGAAACGAAAACGAGTATTTTTATCTAAAATCAAATGAGACTCAGCGTAAAGAGATTTTAAAGTATCATAAATCCTTCTTTGAGTATCAATTGAATCAATCTTCATATAATCTTCAATAGTATTAAAATATTTTTTTAAATATGCTAATGGTTCTTTAGCAAATTTACCTTTGTCAAAATCTAATTCCCTATCAAAAGATAGTTCAAGCTCAGGAAAGAGATCTCTATTAAGTAAAAGTTCCTTAGCAGAAAAATCTAATTTGTCACTATTTAATAGAACTTGGACCTGTTTTTTTCGACCATTAATCGTTTGAATAAAGGCTTCATTATCTCGAGGAAAATAAAACAAAAGGTTAGAAAGCGTCGTATTAATAGAGTTTTGATTTCGTATAAAAGAGGAAATATCATGCTGGTTATATTCATCTGGAATAACAGTAACTGTATCTAGATTCTTGATAAAATCTGAGATATTTCTCAATATTAGATCCAGTTCAACATTGTTTTTCAATTGAGTGTACTTATTTAAACTAAGCTTGTTTTCATCACTTATAGAATCTTCTTGCTTAATAAGTTCTTTTTGATCTTTATTAATTAAATTAGCCAAGTTTAATGATGAATCCAAAGCATTCTTTACCAAATAAACAGATAGAATAGGGTACTTGTCTATTCCAGGGAGTAAGGTTTCAGACTTAAGCCTAGCGAGTATCAATTTTTCTGAATTCAAATCAAAATCACGACTATAGTTGTGAGACTTAATACTCTTAAAGAGAGCATTTTCGATTGCAATATAATCATGCTCGTGCAAATCATATTTTTTTACTGGGATCATATCCTCTAATAAAATTCTAAATTCATCTTTTAACATAGACTGATTATTAGCTGATAACTGAAAAAATTTAGGAATATACTCATCCACAAAAACCTTATAAAGCGAAGGGTTATTAGGATATAACTCAGAATAAATATCTCTAAATTCAGCAAATTCATTATATTCAGCATTAGCTTTAGCTAAAGAGTCTTCAGTAGAATTTATTTTCTTAGTTTCGACAACAAGCTTCTCCCTAGTCCCTTCACTTTTCGGGATAGAGTTAACTGTGAAATCTGGTTTAGTGAAAACAACATTCCTTAGGAAGGAATTGTTTACCATTAGTGATCCTCGTGTGAATTTAGTTTTATTATATCCTTCGCGCGTTTAGCATTTTCAAAAGCTTGTTGTAAACTTGAATCAAGGCATGTTATGTGACCCATCTTTCTTTCTGGCTTACAACTATCTTTACCATAAATATGAAGGTAAGTATTCTCCATACTAAGAAGTTGATCTCTACCATAGATATTGAGAGGTGCATGGCTATCACCTAAAAGATTAACCATAGTAGCCGGACTAATTAAATCAGTCTTACCCAGAGGAATCCCAGTGATCGCTCTAATGTGTTGTTCAAACTGTGAGGTTTTACAAGCTTCAATAGTAAAGTGACCTGAATTATGAACCCTAGGAGCAATCTCATTAACTAGAACTTGACCAGAATCAGTTAAAAAGAACTCAACAGCAAAAACTCCGACATATTCTAAGATTTCACCTATTTTCTTAGCAATAATATGAATCTCATCTTCTACAGTATTAAAAACTAAAGCTGGAGCAGTAACAAAGTGACAAATATTATTTGATTGAATAGTTTCTACAATAGGGTAAGCCTGAAAATTCCCTTCCTGATCTCTAGCAGCGACAATTGCAAGTTCTTTTGCAAAATTAACATGAGCTTCTAGATAAAGATTTGAGAAATCAAAATCAAAAACCTTATCTAAACTAGAACCAGAAGATTTACTAGCACCTAGATTAATTAAAGCTCTATCTATATCACCAGCACAAGTAATCAAAGCATTACCTCTACCATCATAGGCATTTAGCCTTGCTTTAAGCATAAATGGATAAGAATACATATGCGCAAAGTCTAGAATATCTTTACGGGAATTAATAGGAGCACAGTGACTAACAGGAATTTTGTATTTTTTTAAAAGTTCTTTCTGGAGAAACTTATCATTAATCATATCTAAGGACTTAGGTAATGGAAAAACCATGACATTTCCGGTACTAGTATGTGAATTATAAATCTCTTCTAAAGCCTCAGTATTTGCAGATTCTATTTCATAGGTTAAATAATCAACTTCTTCTGCTAGCTGTAAAACAGGCTTCTTATCTTTAAAGCTAGCAACTATATGCTTATCAGCAACTTGAGCAGCTGGACAGTTTTCTTGTGGATCTAAAATTATAATTTCAAATCCCAAAGGCTTAGCAGCAAGGCTGAGCATTCTCCCTAGTTGACCGCCACCAATAATTCCAATTTTGTTTCTCATTGAACTTACTCACTCCCCCTACTTCTACAATACTCTCTTCTTTAAACAGAAGTAAGCCTTAATGCCTTAGCACCGATATCTCTTCTAATATATTTACCCTTAAAGTCAATTTTGTCAGCAGCTAAATAAGCTTTTTCAATAGCAGTTTCTAAATTTTCAGCTATTGCTGATACAGCAAGAACTCTACCACCATTCGTAACTAATATCCCATCATCATTGAGCTTAGTACCAGCATGAAAAACTGTTACACCTTCAATCTCTTCAGCATCATTAACACCAGTAATCTCAAAACCTTTTTCATATGCTGTAGGATAACCATCAGAGGCTAAAATCACAGTGGCTGCAGCCTCTTGAGACCACTCAAGATTTATTTCTTCTAATCTAGAATCAGCACAAGCTTCTAAAATATCGAATAAATCTGAGTCTAAAAGTCTCATATAAGATTGAGTTTCAGGATCACCAAATCTAGCATTAAACTCTAGAACCTTAGGACCTTCGTCAGTCATGATTAAACCTGGATAAAGTAATCCTTTAAAAACTCTCCCCTCATCAGCCATAGCTTTTAAAATAGGCAAAACAATTGTTTGTGAAATATCTATTAATTCATCACTACTAAGCCATGGTAATGGAGATATAGTTCCCATACCACCAGTGTTAGGACCCTGATCATTTTCATAAATAGCTTTGTGATCCTGAGCTGTAGGGAAAAGCATTGCTGATTTACCATCACAAAAAGCATGGATTGAAATTTCTTGACCTTGAAGAAACTCTTCTATAACCACTTCATTACCAGCTTTCCCAAAAATTTTATCAATAAATATTTTTTGGATAAAGTCCATAGCTTCTTTTTCAGTTTGACAAATACTTACACCTTTACCTAAAGCAAGTCCGCTTGCTTTAACAACCACAGGATATTTATTTTGTTTTTTTACATAGTCACAAGCACTTTCGTAATCAGAAAAAACTTCGTATGCTGCTGTAGGTATATTTGATTTTTTCATTAATTCTTTAGAGAAAGCCTTAGAAGCTTCTATTTCAGCTGCTTTAGAGTTAGGACCGAAAACTTTTAAACCAGCATCTTCAAAGGGATCTACAATACCATCAGCTAAAGCATCATCTGGACCGACAACAGTTAAGTCAATATTTTCAGATTTAGCAAAGTCTACTAATTTAGGAAAAGATTCTTTTTTTAAAGAGATATCAAGATTAGAACATTTATTCAAGGAAGCGGTACCGCCATTACCTGGTGCTACAAAGATCTTAGAAACTTTTTCTGATAGTGATAATTTCCAAGCTATGGCATCTTCTCTACCACCAGATCCAAGTACTAAGATTTTTTTAGACATACAAAAATCTTAGCATTAGCAGAATTAACTAAATATCAAAATATACAAACTGGAGCTCCGCCGTGGTATTATCTTAATCCGTGGTGGATTTACCTAAAAATCTTCTTAAACAAGAAAATTATTCTGCAATGCAGGGTTCAAGAATTTTATTGCCTAAAAACCATAAAAATTTAATTCAGACAGTTCAAGAAGAAAGAAAAGAATTAAAACAAACTGGGAAAACAAAGAATATTGATGAGCCTAAATCTATAATGCCTTCGCCTAGGAATGAAGTTGAGAATTATCAGTTAGTAAACGGTGTAATTGTTCCCAAAAATCTAGATTCCGAAGCGAAAGTCGAGATTATAGAAGCTGGTCATAAGGAGTTTTATAAATCAATAAAACAGAATAATACGTTTAATGATTATCTTATTGGAACAATTGAAAATATACTTCAATCAATTGATGATAAAACAGAAAGAAAAAAAGCAGATAATTTTTTCCAAAGGATAGTAGCTGGGGCTGACCTGTTAATGTCATCCAAAGAAAACACTTCTAAAAATACGTATAAAGGTTTGTACTCTCCAATAATTATAAATAGAGAGATATATATAAAAGATAAAAGTGCAAAAAGTATTAAAGAAGAAGAAAAACAATATCATCCATTAAGTAAATTTAGCTTGGATCAAATCTCTAAGAAAACAATAGAGAACATAATTTATGATTTTATAATTCCAGATAAACACATACATGATTCGAGTCAAAAAAAAATTGGCTTGAGATTACTTACAAATTATCAATTCATAAAAGGATTAGATACTGGAAAAATTACTGATAAAGTAATTGAAGCACTCAAAAATGATTTTGATCTAGCTGCAAAAAAAAATCTACGAGCATTTTTTAAGCACACAAATAAATAAACTTGATTTAGAGCAGCAAAAACAAATCTTAAAAACTTTAGAGCATCAAAATCGCCTATCATCACACTTAGCACAGAGTATTTTAATTAAATCACCTAATTTACATGAGCAAATTCAATCTCCAGAGTTTCCTGAAGTAAATAGTTTTGAAGATCTAGAAAAAATTATTAGAGAATTTGATAGGTATCAAGAAATTGCAATGAATCAATCAGAACTTGGTACAAGTTGGGTCGATCAACAAAATAAATTTGGTATAGAGATTGAAATGAAACTTAGAGGCTTTAGTAATAAACGAGAAGCTGGTACTGAAGCACAGCAGATAGTAAAACCACATTCACAGTTTATAGAATTAGGTGAAGATTTTTCTGGAAATACAGCCGAACTTAGAACTAAAAAGGGTGGCTTTACTTTAAATAAAGATAATATAAATAAAATTTACGAAATTGTAAATAATTACAACGCCTCAGAAGACCTGGTAGCTTATTTATCACAACACATTCACTTAGATAAAAACCAAGATTACAATGATACAAATTTACTTAACTTTAAGTTAAATACTCTAGGAACATTAGAAAATAAGACACTGAGCTTAAATACTATTGAATTAAGTGATGACTATGGAGACTTGCATTATAGCTTTCAAGTACCTCCACTCATTGATCAAATGATAATTGAAGATAACTTAAAGGAAGCTAAACCTTCTAACTCTGCAATCCAGAATGCCTACGAACTCAATCTAGAACATGGTTTAGACTTAGACAAAGGCTTACTTTTAAGTTCAGTAATAGAATCTGGACAAGGTTATTTAGTTCCAAATATTCTTAGACTAATAAAAAATAATAAAGCTGACTTAAAAAATAATTACTTCCCTGTTTCAGGAGGAAACATGCTGGATAAACTTACAAATGGTGAAATCATTATGAAAGTTTTGAAAAATATGCCATATCAAAATCTAGATCAATTTCTAGCAAATGAAGCCATTTGTGCACAAATATACAGTAAAGCTATTAAGGCAAATCATCTAGATTCAGTTTATTTCCTCAATTTTAATACTCCAAGAAAACTTATTCCTTCAATTATAAAAAGAGATATAAGCGAAGGAAATAATGCTATTAGATTTGCAAGTAAAGCAAAAGATAAATATATATTAAGTTCATTGTTAAACCTACTTCCTGAGAATGAAAGATACAGTGAATTATTTGAAAAGACTAATAATAAAGGGGAAAATGCATTTTTTTTGTCAACTCAGAACCCTAACCCACAAGTAAATGAACAAATAAGAAAAGAATTAGATAAGGGTGATCTAAAAAAAGAAATTTTAAAGAAAAACACTGAAGGGTACAACATTTTAAGAAATACAGTTGCAGAAAGGGACCTAGAGACTTTTAAAGAATACATATGTCTTTTTGAAGATTATGAATTAAATGATGTGCTATTTGATAGAAATACTAAAAATGACGATACTATATTTCATATTGCAGCAAGAAATGGTGATATAGATATTTTGAAATTCATCTTTACCAAAGTAGATGAAGATTTTAAATCTAAAGCATTACTATGCCTAAATAATAGAAAAGATAACCCATTAATGGCAGCTATCATTAATTCACAAGATGAAATGGTTAAATTCTTAATTAATGAATTAAGTGAAAAAGATTTAAAAACAGCTTTAACTCAAAAAAATATAGTTGAATATACGCCAACCATTTTAGCAGCAAAAGAAGCAAGCTTAGATATTAATAAATTACTAATAGGTAAAATTAAAAAACTTAAATTAGAAAATGAGTTTATGCATATATCTAGTTTGAAAAATATCAATGCTTTAATGGGTGCTACAGAACAGGATGATGACACTATTTTCCTTGAATATCTTAACAATATTCCAGACGCAAGCTTGAGTACCGCCTTAAAGCCAAGATCAGCATTTAATAATAATAATTGCATTGAGTTAGCAATGAGATTTTTAGGTACAGAGTGTCACGAAAAACTTCTGGAAAGAATTATTGATAATGAACAAGAGAATTTATTATTAGAAAAGAATAAGAAGAATTTAAATACAGTAGGTTCACTAATCGCCTATGATAAGTATTCAGAAGCTAATAAAATCATTAACAAACTAATAGATAAAGATTCCGTAATTCCACTTTCATTAATAAAACAAAGTCTTATAGATGAAACAGTGCCATATATTGCAAGTGAGGACATTAAATACCATCATTTGAAAAAATATAATAAAGAGATAGGCAAAATGGTCGCTAAAATAAGCAGTTATTTGAATAATTAAAGCTGTTTTAAGTTAAATGCTAAAATTATCAAATGCCAGAAAAGCCAATAGTATCAATAGTTATGGGCTCAGATTCTGACTTACCAGTCATGAAGGAAGCCTCAGAATTTTTACAAGAACTAGGCATAGAGTTTGAATTAGATATAGTCTCAGCGCATCGCACTCCTGAAAAGCTTTTTGAATATAGTAAAGAAGCTCATAAAAGAGGGGTTAAGGTGATTATTGCTGGCGCCGGAGGCGCCGCACATCTACCAGGCATGATCGCAGCTATTAGTCCTCTACCAGTAATAGGAGTACCGATTCTTTCTAGAAACAGCATTCAGGGGATTGATTCATTACTTTCCATAGTACAAATGCCAGCTGGAGTTCCAGTCGCTACTGTAGCTGTTAATGGTTCTAAAAATGCAGGCATACTTGCAGCTCAAATATTAGGTACTGAGAATAAAGATATCCAAGAAAAAATTATAAGTTTCAAAGAAACGCTTAGAGAAAAAGTAGAAATCAAATCAAAGAACATTAGTAAGGAGCAAATTAATGTCTAGTTACGCAAGCGCAGGCGTCGATATCGATGCAGGTAATAAAACAGTAGATCTTATTAAATCTAAAGTCGCAGAAACCCACAACTCATCAGTCTTAACTGGCTTAGGCTCATTTGGAGCGCTATTTGACTTAAAAGAAATTGTTAATAACTATGACGAACCTGTCCTGGTTCAAAGTATAGATGGAGTTGGTACTAAGCTTATAATCGCTGAAATGGCTCAGAGCTTTTATGGAGTCGGACAGGACATTGTAAACCATAGTATTAATGACATTCTAGTTATGGGAGCGAAGCCCCTTACATTTCTAGATTATGTCGCTAATGAGAAATTAAAACCAGAAATAGTAGCTGAAATGGTTTCAGGAATGGCTGATGCTTGTAAAGAAAGTGGCATGGCTCTAGTCGGTGGTGAAACAGCTGAAATGCCTGGAACTTATCTTCCTGGACAACACGATATCGCTGGAACTATTACTGGCGTAGTAGAAAAATCAAAAATTATAACTGGTGAAAAAATCTCAGAAGGAGATATTATTATTGGTATAGCCTCCAATGGACTCCACACTAATGGTTACTCACTTGCTAGAAAAATATTTTTCTCTGATAATGACTTTAAAGTAGAAAGTAAATTTGAAGAGCTTGGAGAAGAGAATTTAGGTGAGGCACTGTTAAAACCACACTTAAGTTACAGTAAAATCATTCATAAAATCCTAGACTCTGGGATTAAAATAAACGGTATGTCTCACATAACTGGTGGAGGTTTCTACGAAAATTTAGTGAGAGTGCTTCCTGATAATTTAAGCATCGAAATCCAAAGTGACTCATGGGAAATTCCTCCTATCTTTAAACTAATTGAAAAGCTAGGAAAAGAAGATGAAAGAGAAATGTTTAGAGTCTTTAATATGGGGATTGGGCTTTGCATCATGGTTCCAGAATCCATTGCAACGCATACATTAAAAATGATAAATAATGAATCTGGTCATAAAGCTTATCTTATCGGTTACGTGAAATCAGGCGCTAGAGAAGTAGATATAAACTAATGAGTACTTTATTAACTGAACTTTCTAATAAAAACCCTGACACCAAAGGTAAAGTAAGAGACATCTATGATTTAGGTGAAAAGCTTGCTTTAGTCGCTAGTGACAGGCATTCATCATTTGACAGGATCATTGCTGAAGTTCCTGGCAAAGGCAAAATTTTAAATTTAATGTCTAAATTCTGGTTTGAGAAGACTAAAGATATAATTCAGAACCACGCTTTAGAATACCCAGATGAAAGAACTATGATAGCGAAGAAATGTAAAGTAATCCCAATTGAGATTATCGTAAGAGGCTACATTACTGGTGTAACCAGTACTTCACTCTGGACTAACTATAAAAATGGTCAAAGAGACTTCGGAGATTTTAAGTTAGAAGAAGAGATTAAAAAAAATCAAAAACTCCCAGAGCCTGTAGTTACACCTACTACTAAATCAAATACAGGAGATGAAAATATTAGTTTCTCAGAAATAATTTCACGAAATATTATTGAAGAAAGCCTAGCAAATAAAATCAGGGAAACAGCACTAAAACTTTTTAAACGAGGACAAGAAATCTCAGAATCCAAAGGTTGGATTTTAGTCGATACTAAATATGAATTTGGTTTAGATGAAAATAATCAGTTAACTTTAATTGATGAGATTCATACGCCAGATTCTTCACGTTTTTGGAGATTATCTAGTTACCAAGAAAAATTTAACAAAAGTGAAGAACCTGAAGCATTCGATAAAGAATTTCTAAGATTATGGTTTAAAGAAAACTGTAATCCTTATAGTGACGAGCTTTTACCAGAAGCTCCGGAGGAGCTTGTTAAAAAATTAGCCGAGAAATATCAAGAGATTTATCAAAGTATTTGTAATTAAAGCCAGGCTAAATATCCAAAATTAATCACAATAAAAAACAAATATCTATACACCAAGGCGCGATATTATCTTAAGCGTGTTCAAGAATGCATTAACTACTGGCTTGGCAAGCTTAAGTACTATTTACTTAAGTTCATGTAATGGTGCATTTGAAAATATTCTTACTCAAAACACAGATTCAAATAATAATCAAAACCATGTTGTACTATTCAGCAGTTATGATCAAGGGTGTAGGGAAGCAATAAGTAAATTATCTCAGCAACTAAACCCACTAGATTCGTCTATAAAGAAAAAGAATGATAAGGAAGTCTGCCTCTCCGATATTCAATTAAAATTCAAAGAATATCAACTATATAACAATAAAAATAAGTCAAAAATATATAAATTGGAAGAAGATCTTTATAATGCTCAGAATAAAAAAGGTCATATAAGTAAAGAAGAATATTTACAAAGCATAAAAAGATTTGAGAATAAACTAAGTACAGAAATTAATAACAAATTAGCTGAGATCGGCAACAACTTTAGTAAAATCAATCAAGCACAGGAGCAAAATAATTTAGGAGTAACTCCTACTTCAGATTATAGTAATTATGAATACGATAAGCTCAATGGTTATAAAATCAATCTAAATGACTTCAATTTATTAATAGACTCTTCTAAACTATCTTTTAGCCCAATAAAGAAAAAAATTCTAAAAAATGCAATAAATAAGATTTATCTAAACAATGGTATAGAAACAAATAATTTAACATCAAGATTACCAATAGCACAGGTTTTAAAAGAGCTTAATATAAACTTACTTAGAATTAATAAGGATTTGGAAAAAAATAAATCAAATCCTGCACCAGAGAATCCATGGGGTAAATTTAATAAAGATAATGACGATTATCTAAACTTTAGAGATATAGAATATTTAAACCAAAATATTATTGAAGGAAGTTCAATAACCACACTTATCCCTATGACTGAGATAGATCTAATACAAGTAGAAAGAGATAATACTAATTCATTAAGTAGAGTAGGTTCTTTCCCTGAAAGTATTTTGATAGATTCGCATAAGCATCACGATAAATTAACAATGTACGTAGCTCACTACAATGGAACTCCATTTGAAAAATCAATATCATTAACAATAGATTCAATGCTTCAAGATGAATCAATAAAAACAAACTTAAATCAAAGAAGAGATGAGTTTTACAAACAATATAAAAGCTACAATGAGTTAATACACTTTATTCAAAAATACAAAAACGAAAATAAACAACCACCATTAATTATAAGTACATCCATTAGCAATAGTCATACAACAATTTATAAGGAAAATAGAGAGCCACTTATAGCTACAGTAGAAGAAATGCTAAGTATAAAGAATAGTAAGAGCAGCCTTAAAAAGAAAAAAGACGAAGTTGCTAAAAAATTATATTTAAACCCACCTTTTCAATTCTTCAAGTCAAAGAAAATTGGTGATCTAATCATAAATGGGAAAAACCAATTTACGGAGCTAGGTGGACAATCATTAACTGCATTAGGCAACAATGGAGCAATGCAGCTTAACTGTATAGTAAATTCCAGTATACCTGAAAAGCAGCCTGTAAAAAGCAATGTAAAAGGATCTTATGAATGCATCGGTGCCATAAATCAAAGAGGAGATATTTCAAACCATATAAAAGAAACTGAAGGTTTTGCTGAAAAATTTAACTATGAAACAGTAATTGGGGTCCCAGATGATTTATATGATGATTTTTTAGAAACTAATCTCAATAAAAATATAGCAGCTGTAATCCCTTTGACATCTACAAAAAAATCTCCTTTAGGTAAAGACCCTAAAAGATTATCAATCGGCTCTAAAAAAAATTTAAAACATCTTAAGGAAAATTATGATGCAAGATCAGATAAAATATTTAAGCTAAAAGATTTTCAAGAAATTTATCCAGATGCACTAGCACCAATCCCAGACTTAATATTAGACCCTAATAAAGTTTATATAAGTTTTCATAATTTTGGTAAATCTGAACATAACAAACATAAAAGAAGTATTGCAGTATATTTTGAGGAAGAAATAAACAATAAAAGAGTTTTGGTATTGAAAATAAATGGTACTAGCTTTGCAACTCCCCGTGAAGCAGCTAAAAGACATAAAGAACTTTATAAGTAATGAATTGCTATAATCAGTGAGCGTATTCATGCCTAAGATTTTAATGAAAGAAGAACTAACTGAGCTTACTGCAATTTCACCTATAGATGGGAGATATAGATCTAAAATATCAGACTTAGAGAAATACTTTAGCGAAGCTGCTCTTATACATTACAGAATTAAAATGGAAATTGAATATTTAATTTTCATGTCTGAATACCCAGGAATCAGTCTAAGAGAATTTAATGATACAGAGAAAGATTTATTAAGAGAAATTTATAAAACAAGCTGGGCTAAAGCATCAGCAGTCAAAGAACACGAAGCCATAACTAATCATGATGTTAAATCTGTAGAGTATTTCATCAAAGATGAAATCACAGAAACAAGTCTTGAAGATGTTAAAGAATGGATTCACTTTGCAACTACATCTGAAGATACTAATAATATTGCTTATACGCTAATGTTAAGTGATGGCTTAGCAAATGAACTAATCCCAAACCTTGAAGAATTAAACTCTAAAATTAATAACTTTGCTGTTGAATATGCTGAAACTCCTATTATGGCAAGAACCCATGGTCAACCAGCTTCACCAAGTAGCTTCGGTAAAGAATTCAAATTATTCTCTTACAGAATCTCAAGAGAAATAGTCAAACTAAAAGAACTCAAATTAACCGCTAAATTAAATGGCGCAACTGGAAACTACAATGCTCACTTAGCAGCTTTTCCTGATCTGGATTGTTTTGACTTTACTGAAAAATTCATTGAAGCACTTAATCAATTCCAAACTCAAAAAATCGAAGCTAATTTAATTACCAGCCAAATCGAATCACACGATACTATAGCAGAACTTTTTAACATCATAGAAAGAGTAAACACTATTATCATAGGCTTCAACCAAGATATTTGGAGATATATCAGCGATAGCTGGCTTACCCAAAAAGTAAATGATAAAGAAGTAGGCTCATCTACAATGCCGCATAAAGTAAATCCAATAGACTTTGAAAACAGTGAAGGAAACCTAGGTATAGCAAATGCACTATTGCATTTCTTCTCCTCCAAACTCCAAATCTCTCGCCTGCAAAGAGATCTATCAGACTCTACTGTAATGAGAAATATTGGTTTAGCTTTTGCTTACAGTATTATCGCTTACAAATCATCTCTTAAAGGTTTAAATAAACTTAGTGTAAATGAAACTGCAACAGAGAAATCGCTAACAGAAAACACTCAGGTTATAGCTGAAGCTATCCAAACTGTTTTACGTAGAGAAAACTTCCCGGTACCATATGAAGCACTAAAGGCTTTAAGTAGAGGTAAAACACTTACTCAAAATGACTTTAAAGAATTCATAGATACACTTGAAGTAAACGAAAGTATAAAAAATGAATTAAAGCAATTTACAGCACAAAACTATACTGGAATAGCAAGTAAAATAGCTAAACTCTAAAATAATAAATAGATGCACCTGCCGCTAACTTTTTAGGTTCCACAACCCCAAAGCTAACAGCAAGTACATACTCTGTCTATGAATTTCTAGATGTTGGATCAATTAAACATTTCCACTTAACAGTAGAACTGCAACCTACCAAGTAAGGTCAGGGTCATCTTAAACGAGCTTTCCCCTATGTGTATGTGATACCTACTGTCATAGACAAAGACTCATATAATTTGTGATAAACACGACTTACACCCAATAGTCATCACCCATACACTTACTAAAAAGCTTATATCAAGAGAAGGTTAAGAGTTTATTATCTTAAAAGCAAGGGTGGAGTTAAGAATTTAATGATAAAATGCTCATTATGTCAATTAGACTAAGTATTGCACCTAAACAAGCATTAGATATAAATAAAAGCAAATTAGCAGCTTATAAAAATACGATTGACTTAATAAAAACATTCAACTCATTTAGTATAGACCTTAAACTCAATTCAGAAGAAGAGAAAAATATTGAAAAGTTATTCTTAAACTCTCAAATTGAAGAACTAAAAGTAGATGAAAATATTACAGATTATGAATTTGATTATTTAATTGAAATATCCTTTTTACCAGGGGTAACTGACAACCAAGCTAAAACAGCAAAAAAATCTATAAATCAATACTTAAAAAGAAACTGTGATGGTGAAGTATTTTCATCAAAAATATACCTAATAAAAACACCTATTCAAAAAGAAGAAATCCTTGAAAGTTTCTCATCACTATATAACCCTTTAATAGAAAAGATAAATATTTTAAGTAAGCCTGAGCTTAGTCCAGAAAATTTTAAAAACCTAGCATATGTAAAACTAAATTCTGAAAAAACATCTTTCAGTGAAGTTGATATAAACCTTAGTGATGAAGATTTAATTACGCTAGGTAAATTTGGGATAGCGAATGAAGATGGCTCTAGGAGAGGACCACTAGCCTTAGACTTAGATTACATGAAAGTAATTAAAGATTACTTTTTAAATACTGAAAAGAGAAACCCTACAGATATCGAGCTTGAAGCTATAGCACAGACTTGGTCTGAGCATTGTAAACATACTATTTTTGCTGATCCTATAGATGAAGTAAAAGATGGTCTATATAAGGCTTATATAAAAAACGCAACTAATGAAATCCGCAAAACAAAAGCTGCAAAAGATTTTTGTTTTTCTGTATTTTCTGACAATGCTGGAATAATTGAATTCAATGACGAGTATAATATCTGTCATAAAGTTGAAACCCATAATAGTCCATCAGCCTTAGATCCTTTTGGTGGAGCGATAACCGGAATAGTAGGTGTTAACCGTGATGCTATAGGTTGTGGACTCGGAGCTAAGCCAGTAGCTAATACATTTGGCTTTTGCTTTGCAGATCCAGAAGATAAAGATCCATTATATAGAGATAAAGATCTTAAACAAAAAATGTTAAGCCCACGAAGAATTATGGAAGGGGTGATCGAAGGAGTTAACGTCGGAGGTAACTGCTCAGGAATCCCTACAGTAGAAGGTTTCACTTACTTTGATTCTGGTTTTAAAGGTAAACCACTTGTTTTTGTTGGGACACTAGGTTTAATTCCTAAAACTATTAAATCTGAAAACAGTGAATTAAAAACAGAAGAAAAGTCAGCTAAGCCTGGTGATTACATAGTAGTGCTAGGTGGCAGAACTGGGCTTGATGGGATTCATGGAGCTACTTTTTCTTCTGTAGAAATGGATGAAAGCTCGCCAGCAACAGCTGTTCAAATCGGAGACCCTATTACCCAGAAAAAATTAAGTGATGCCATCGTCAAAGAAGCTAGAGATTTAAATTTATATAACAGCATCACAGACTGTGGAGCAGGAGGTATTTCATGTTCAATAGCAGAAATGGCTAGAGAGTCTAATGGCTGTAGAGTTAATTTAAATAAAGTTCCACTAAAATACACAGGTTTAAGTGCTTGGCAGGTCTGGATATCAGAATCACAAGAAAGAATGACTCTTTCCGTAGCACCAGAAAAATGGTCACAGCTAAATGAAATTATGCAAAAGCATGACGTGGAAGCTACTGTAGTAGGTGAATTCACGAATTCTGGAAGATGCTTAGTCTACCATGATGAAAATGAAGTTTTGAATTTAGACTTGCAGTTTCTTCATAATGGTCTCCCTAAAAGAGATTTGGTAAGTAAAAAACCTAAAGATCTAAATATAGAATCTACTGAATCACTTTCAGAATATGGGAAATTAAAAAAAGGTAATGATTTATCAACTAACTTTAAAAAATTAATCTCATCTCTTAATATCTCAAGTCATGAATATATAAACGAGCAATACGACTATGAAGTTCAATCAAACTCAGTCATCAAACCACTTCAAGGTATTAATAAAGTTAATGGTGAATTTGCAATAGTTAGACCAGATTTAAAAAGTAATAAAGCTGTAGCATTAAGCCACGCTCTATATCCCAGCTACTCAGACTATGATTCATATAGAATGGCTGCTGCATCGATAGATTCAGCGATTAGAAATCTTATAGCTACTGGCGTTTCAATTGAGAATATTGCGCTTCTTGATAATTTCTGTTGGTGCAGTGCAAATAAGCCTGAAAGGCTTTATCAGTTAAAAGAAGCAGCAAGAGCTTGTTATGACTATGCTGTAGGATATGGTACTCCTTACATATCTGGAAAGGATAGTATGTTTAATGACTTTAAGGGCTATAACTCAGCAGCTGAAGCGGTAAAAATATCTATCGATCCTACTTTATTAATTTCCTCTGTGGGAGTACTAGAGAATGCACTAGATGCTATTTCTATAGACTTTAAAGCTAAAGATGATCTAATCTATGTTCTCGGTAGTACCGAAAGCACTTTAGCTGAAGTTAACGCAAAAGCAAATAAAAAAATCTATGAACTTTACCATCAAGCAGTAAAAGAGAATTTAATAAATTCAGCTATAGCTGTTACAAAAGGTGGTCTTGCAGCTTCTGTCTATAAAATGTCTCTAGCAGGTGATCTTGGAGCAGAAATTAATTTAAATAATTTAAAAACTAATCTTAGTGATGATGAAACTAAATTATTCTCTGAATCTCAAGGAAGAATAGTTTTTACAGTTAAACCTGAGTTTAAAGAACAGCTCGAAGCTGTTTTCAGTAATGATGAACTTTCTTGCATTGGAAAAGTTTCCAGTGAAAAAAACCTAAAAATAGATTCAAACAATACAAAACTTCTAAATATAGAAGTCAAAGATACTGAATACAAGAAATTTTCAAAAGGATTTTATAATGGCTAAAGTTTTAATACTATCTGGCTTCGGAATTAATTGTGAAGAGGAAAGCAAATATGCTTTTGAGATTGCTGGAGCAAATCAAGTTGATATTTATCACATCAATGATTTAATCAAAGATAAATCAATTTTAAATAACTACGAGATACTTTGTTTTCCTGGAGGCTTTTCATTTGGAGATGATTTAGGCTCAGGTAAAGCCTTTGCGAACATTGTAAGAAACAACTTATTAGATGAAATCGAAAAATTTATTGAACAAAAAAAACTTATTATCGGAATATGTAATGGATTTCAAGTTTTAACAAATTTAAATTTGCTACCAGGTGCCCTAGCTCATAATGAATCGGGATTATATATCGACAAATGGGTAAAATTAAAAATCAACCCCGAAAATAATAGTCCGTGGTTATCAGGAATCTCAGATATAGAATTACCTATAGCTCATGGTGAAGGAAATTACCAGATAAGTGAAGAAGCTTTAAATAGTCTTAAAACTAATCATCAAATAGCATTTGAATATAAAGAAAATCCAAATGGTTCATTAGAAAATATTGCTAGTGTTTGCAGCTATGAAGGAAGAGTAATAGGTATGATGCCTCATCCTGAAAGAGCTATATTTTTTAACCAAGACCCACTTTGGACACTAAAAAAAGATCAATTAAAAAGACAGTCTAAAGACGTGCCAGAATATCTACCTGCTATAAATATATTTAAAAATGCAGTTAATTACTGTAAACATAAATTTGAAAATATTCATATCGCCCCATAAGGTATTGACACATCAAGCGCAAAACCGATATTATCTAGATATGTTACCTATCAGATCAGGGCAACCGCAAAGTCTGCTTAGTTATTTTGGAAAAGAATATCTTGTAGATATTGATTACTAGAAGCAGCTTTAA
>JABSOS010000028.1 GCA_013216135.1 Candidatus Caenarcanales bacterium | reverse complement strand
CTCAATTACAAAACACCGATTGAGGTTTTTCAAGAAGAAATTGAGCGCTGTTGCATTTGATAGTAGAATCTATCCAAAAAAGTCGCTTAAGATAATAACAAAAAGCCGTAAAAACAATCTATTTTTTCGATCATCCCAATCAAATGACGCGCATTCTTATCTTTATACAAGTAGGGAGAAGAATAAAAGGAGGGGTAACAGGAGATAAATAATGTTGGAAAAGATAGCTCAGAGAGCTTTAAAAAAAATTAATGAAATACCATACAAGGCTTTAAATAAAGTCAATCAAATAAGGAATAAACAAACACACAAACAATACATTCAATCAAGAAGAGATAGCCAAGTACACGTAGAGAACTATAAAAATGGCAACGCCTTAAGTAACTACCAGAACAATATCTATAATGCACAAAAACTCATAGCGAGTACAAATAGTGAAACTCAAAATCACACAGAACAATCTCTGAGCCAAGAAGATTTAAAAGAATTACAGGAAATGAATGACTTCGTTGAAGAATTCACCAATAATCTTAGAGAATTTCGAGATAGCTCAAACTCAAACAACAATACTGAAAATGTTTCTAGGGGCTATATTAGCGTAGATGATTTTTATAAATTATTTGAAGATTCAATCCAGCAAAATAATAACGAACAACAAAACATAACTGAAAAGCCAAAACCAATTCACAAACAAGTAGAAATCAACGCTCAAAAAATGCAGATTGCCTATGAATTAAGAAATATAAGTAATTTGGAAGCATTATTCTTGGATATAGATGAACAGATAGGTGATAATTTAAGCGATCCAAAGAATAAAGAGAAAATGGAAGAACTCAGTGAGAAATATGAGTTGAGTAAGGATCATACAGAACAATTTATTAGGACTGTTAAAAAGAAGCCAAGTTTCATAGATAACTATTTGAAACTTGGTTCTGTAATACAAAAATTTTATTCCAAGGACGGTGAACTATATGACGAATCCAGATTAGATAAATCAACAAGGGCTATTCTTGCATATATTGGAGTAAACCTAATACCGAAGATAAGACCTGCCACCCTTCAAATCTTAGGAATTAATGATTTAACAAGTGAACTTCCACCTAATTTAGATAAATATGCAAATAAGCTTGGTTTAGGAAATCTCCTTGCCCTTACTGGATTTTCGGCTGTAGCAGAAAGAAGTAACCTAGCTTTAAAAGCAAGTCTAGGTAATCGCCTTAAAAACCCTTTGATAAGAGAAATGAGAGATCAGTTTACAGATTATTCTTACAGAAGAATAAATGATGCAAGCAAAGAACACAAACTAAGTAAAGATCTTTTAAGTAAGATTTTACAGCATCATTCTCTAGCCAGGAAGAAAATAGGACCACTTGTTAGTAGCACTTTTACAGAGGCATTACCGTCATTAGTAGGTGCAGGTCTTCCACTTGCTGTGCAATGGTCGACTGGAAATAAACTTTTGGCAGGAATAAATCTATGGAATGGAGTTTTAGCTGCCAAAACATCATGGGATGAATCTACAAAAAACAATCATAAAGATATTGAAATAAATGAACTGAGTCAAACTATTTCAAAACTGACAGCTATTTTGACTGGAAATGGAGAAGAGCAAAAACTTAAAGAGGAGAAAATAAAGGAACTAGAAACTGAGTTAGCTGAATCAACAGATCATTTTATAAATGAGCAAGAACAGTTTAATATTGAAGAATTAATAGATTCAGAAAAGGGAGTTAATGCCCTTACAGAAGAACAGAATGTTTTTAACAATGTAGCCAAAGTCGTAAGTTATAGAAATAATATAATTCTTGGTGCATTTACAAGTATGTTTTCTACATCACTATTAAATTTTGATTTAGAAACATTGTGGGCACGATACTTTACAGAAGGTTCAACTACAGTTGACTCAGTCATGGACTTTCAGAATCTCATAAAAGAAGTTATAGGTGATATTCCTAATGCGACAGAACCTGTAGCTTCGATGTTTGAGACTTTAGAACTCTTGGAAGAGGGAAATATACAAGCCCTAGAACAGAAATATAATATCTCACCTTATAAAGACAAGATAGAAAGTAATAAGAAAGATTTTGAGACTAAAAAGCTTCCCCCTAAAGCAAAATAACTGTGTTAATTTTGCTAAAATCAAAAATCGATGCCTGAAATTAGCACTAAATTTTATAAACAATGCATCAAATCATTAAAATTAGCTTACTCTGAATTAAACAAATCTAAGCCTGAAGATGATATCCATGGAGTATTCAGAGCTGCATGTATAAAGGAATTTGAAATTATACTTGAACAAAGTGGGAAATTATTAAGAAAACTATTAAAAAGTTACTATTCTTCACCTAAAGCTGCATACGACCTTACTTTTAAAGATATTTTCCGTGCAGCCCATAAATTTAATATTATCGATGAAAAGCAAACCGAAAAATGGCTTGAATATAGAGACAATAGAAATATAACTTGTCATGATTATGGTGAAATACTTGCAGATAAAGCTTTAGAAATCATTCCAAAATTCATAAATGACGCTGAGATCTTAGAAGAGATCTTTACTAAGAAATTTAATAATAATGAAACTTAATCTAAAAGACGAACATCGTCAAATTCTCGAAAAGATTTTCCAAGAACTCATCCCCAGTTTAGAAGTTTGGGCTTATGGAAGCAGGGTATCAAATGAAAATTTAGAGCTTTCGTCTAGTGGCAGTGATATTGATCTCGTTATCAAAGGTCATGAAACAATTGAAATAAAGACCCTATCAAAGATCAAAGAACAAATTAGTGACTCAAACATTCCGTTTATGGTTGATATCTTTGATTGGCATAGAATTCCAGAAGAATTCCAGAAAAACATATTAAAAAATCACTATAAGCTAAAATAGAACTTTGTGAAAATTCTAGCTCTTGATTCAGGACAAAAATCACAATCATTTTGCCTTGCGGAAATGGAGTTAGATAATGATGAGAAATACCTCAGTCACAAAGTTTTAACATCATATAATTTTGAGGGTAAATCCTCAGAATTAATTCAAAATATAAAAGAACATTTTATTGCCGCTAATCAGAATGTACATGAAATAAATTTACTTGCAGTAAATATAGGACCAGGGTCTTTTACCGGGATTCGTAATGCTCTTTCTATAGTAAAAACGCTTTCACTTGAATTAAAAATCCCAGTATTTATCTCGAATAGCTTTGATCTATTAAGATTTGAACATAAATTAAATAATGATGAATCCATTTGTATACCAGCATTTAAAGGAAATTTTTTCATTTCAGAAATCAAAGAAAACTTAACTAAAAATATTAAGAATGA
The DNA here is from genome assembly GCA_013216135.1 of Candidatus Caenarcanales bacterium. Classification (GTDB taxonomy): domain Bacteria; phylum Cyanobacteriota; class Vampirovibrionia; order LMEP-6097; family LMEP-6097; genus DT-14. The sequence continues at coordinate 32,119 of JABSOS010000028.1, read as the reverse complement.
GTATTTTAGTTTTAATAACCCAATAGAACGGGTATATGAATATATAAGAGAGAATACAAGCGAGCTGATCGTAGAGTATTACATAGCGAAAGTCATGCTCGCAAAACCCTCTCTTTCCGAAAAATCAGATATTATAGATTATAAGGATATCGAAGATTTAGAACCATATTACTTACGCGAACCTAGTGTAGGAAAAAAATGTTAAAAGATGAAGTCTTAGACCGGGAATACAAAGAAGCTCTTTCATCTTACATGCAAGAGAATTTCGGTGAAGCTTTAACCAAATTTAAATCATGCCATGATTCTATTCTAGAAAAACAACTCCTAGAACCAGATCTTTATGGTAATTTTGATGAAACTTTAAACTCTTTAAAAAGAAAAATTGCTGTCTCTGCCTTTGAGATAGGTCACTTCAATGAAGCTCAAAATCTTTATATGGAATTGAAAGAATTACCTCAAGCTTCTTATGCACTTGTTTTTGATAAAAAATTAGATGAAGCTGAAAGAAACTATCAACTCTGTGCATTTTCACCTGCAAGTAAGTGGGGAACTTTTTTATGTCAACTCCTAAAAGATAGTAAATCTATCTTCAACCCTGGTTACCTTTGTTTCAGATTATTCCTAGAAGTCACTATCACATATTTAATTCGTTTTAATATTAAGGATTATCTTCGTATCATGGAAGAATCAGCTAGAGACATTGAAGATGTATTTCCTGAATACCAAAAAGCCATAGGCTCTTCTTACTTATCGAATAAAAAATACTACACAGCTATAGAAGTGTTTGAAACTGCAAAAAAACACTATAGTTATGATGCAGAAATCTACTATAAACTTGCACAATGCTACATGCTAATTGGTGATAATAAATACGCCCGCAAGAATTTTAATGACACTCTAAAATACTTACCAAATCACATATCCACTCTAAGATATTTAGAGAAAATAGGCTCAGCTTAAGCTGCGAAACGCAGAAGTTGGAGCAATAATTCCGATTAAAAGGGATCTTGTTGATTTGCTTCAAATTCAAGGCTGAAGAGGACGAAAAAGCGCAGTGTCAAGTGCATGCTTAAGCATGGCACGCCTTACAAAGTATCTCCCTGGGGTCCCTGCAAAAACGAAGTTTTTGTGGGGTGATTAACATGAGCATTTTGAGGGCGATGAAAACGCAGAAGTTGGAGCAAATCAGCAAGATCAAAAAATTAATTCAAAAAGTTTAGTCCATTTAACCGAACTTTAAACTAACCTGTCTAAATAAAGAGTGTAGATAATAAGATAAACGCTTATGAAAGAACGGTCTTAAAAATTAAATAGTTTGCAAGTTTTAAGCTGTAATCCAGCATAGAGGTTCAGGTTGAACGAGTGGCAAACATTGAGAGACTAGTCAAGGAAGTTATTTTTGAAATTGATTAGGGGGAAAACATCAACTTTAAAAATATTTGTAGTTAGGTTTTATAGTCTCTCAATGCTTGCAATTTAAGGAGAAAATATGAGAATCGGAGATGGTATAGATTTTACTCAAGGCGTACAAGCCGCATCCAGTTTACAATTCAATCAAAGTAAAGTTGCCAAAGTTGGCGCTTATGACTCCGAACCGGTTACTGACGCACGGGCGAGCTTAGGTGTAGACTCAGCATCAGTTGGCGGTGTCAATTTAGACATTGCTATGAAAGGAGCTGAATCTGCAGGCGCCGCGAAGCGGGCAGCCCATGTACAGAATGTAAAAGAGCAAGTACAAGCAGGTACTTATAACGTAAGTTCAAGTGCAATTCTTGATGCTGCTCCACAATTAGTCGAAATGGTGGGCTAATTGTACCTAAACCTTTTCCAAGATCTTTAGCAAAAAAAGTAGAACTTCGCCGCCAAAAACGAGTTCTACTTTTTTTTTTTTTATAGTAGATCACGTAATTCTATTGAAACTAATTAGTTTCTAGACTATAATGTAGATAAAAATTAACAAAAAATAGTACCTTGGTTTACACCTTGAGGCTTAATATAGTACAACTATAGTATTCAGCTGTATCTCTATTGGGTATATAAAGTATATGAATCCATAGAGAGGGGTAAATCACATGGAAGTAGGTAAAAACGATCTATATTTGGACCCAAGCTATCAAGCAAGCTTAGTAGAGTTTGCTGGAGCTAAAACTGCGACGAAAGAAGCAGCTGAAGCTGGCTCATTTTCAAATGTAGAAGGTGAAATCGACACAGCCGTTGTAAACTTCAGTGGTGTTAGTGATCTTGTTAATCTCGCCTCTAACTCTCCAGGCTCCACGGCCCGGAAAGATAGAGTAGAATCACTCAAAGCCATGATTGCTAACGGCGAATATAATGTCGATGCCTACAGTATTGCTGGAGATCCTAGCTTAATCAAAGCTATCTTAGGTTAATATTGCATTTTAAAACAAGTCTTAATCCCTAAGGCTTGTTTTATACTTCTTTGATTTACTGTCTCTTGGAGGATGGCCCGCAGGCCGGTAACCGCACCCTAAGGACACTGAACATGAATGAACTTACAGATATACTCGAACAAGAGTTTGATATATATGCTAAGTATCTTAAATTAGCTGAGAAAAAGAAAGAAGCTCTCATTAAGAATAATATAGATATTTTGCCGAAAATAACGGATATTGAAAGAAAGCTTTCAACAAAAATTCTACAGTTAGAAAATAAAAGAAAAAGTATTTTACGTAAAGAAGGTTTTGACAATAATGCCAAAATCGGAGAAGTTTTAAATCAAGTCAGGGAAACCGAAAGAGATGATGTCGATGTAGACAGCTTAGAAGGTATGGCGAAGAAGCTAAAAGGTATACTTAGCGACTGCAAAAAATTCAATGACAATAACATGGCACTGATTAGACAGTCTTCTAACTATATCAATCATATGATTAAAGTATTCACAAAGGCAGATAAATCAAGCGAAAGTGCTACTTATAAAAAAGACAGTGGCGGGAAAATAGAAAATATACGATTAGCTGACATGCAAGGTTAAAACCGTCAGCGATCGAACTTAAACAAAGATTGGCATCTGAGTAATTAAATGACCGCTGTATTTCTACTACTAGTATCAGTTTGTATATTTGGAGGATTCGTTCTCGAAGGTGGTCCTCTTCATGCTATTTACTCTGTATGGCAAGAGTACATTATTATTTTCGGTGGTAGTACCGCAATTTTCCTAGCAATGTGTCCTGGGAAAGTAATGAAGAGTATTATTGATAGTGCAGGAAAACCTTTTAAGGATAGTCCTTATGGTGTTGACTGCTTCGCTGAAACTTTACAAATGATGTATGAATGTTTCATCAACCTAAAACGTGGTGGGATGCTGAGTTTAGAAAAAGATGTTTCTGAACCTTCTAGTAGTTCTATCTTCACTAAATATCCTAGCTTTCTGAATAATCACCACGCTATCCATTTTTTCTGTGACTCCTTAAAACTAGTCATAAACTACAACTCTAAACCTGATGAAGTTGAAGTAGCTATGAATTGCGAAATTGATGCGCATCATGCTGAAGCTGGAATCGGACCGGGTGCTATCAACCGTGTAGCAGACGCCATGCCAGCTGTAGGTATCGTAGCTGCGGTACTCGGGGTTATCATTGCAATGGCGCATATTGATGGACCTCCAGCAGAATTAGGTCACAAAGTATCAGCAGCACTCACCGGAACCATGTTGGGTATTCTTACGGCGTATGGTTATTATCAACCAATAGCTCAGCATTTAGAATATCTAAATGAGGATGAATCGCAATACTACAACATGCTTAAAGAGGGACTGCTGGCTTATTTAAATGGAGCTGAACCACTTGCAGCTGTGGAAATCGCACGTAGAACAATTTTCCACTATAACCGTCCATCAGGTGCTGCACTGGAAGATGCTTTGATGAGTATTAAGCCGCGGGCTAAGTAATTTTAAGCTTGCATCTCTTCAAAAACTCATAGTTTAATACTAGCAGAGATTTTTTATTAAAAAATGATTATAAAGAAAAAGTTACAAGTTCAAGATAAGCAGAGCATCGCAGCTAAAATATCATTTTTACACACGGTGCAAGAATGGACTCAGTCAAAAACTACAGAACTGCTTTAAATGAATATAAATTGAAAGAGTCTGTCAAAGATAAAAGTCTCGAAAGCAATATTAATACAGTAGAAATACTTTTAGATAATAAAGTAAAGCAATCTTACCGGAAAAATCAACCAGGTGTAACTTATGATAGATACGCTGAAAAAATTAAAAAGAATAAAGATGGGGTTAATCGAACTTATTATTCAGCTAAAGCTTACTTGCAAGTGCATGAAAAAGTTCAGGAGCTTTTACAAGAAAGAATAAGATCCCTAAAAATCTTTGATGTTGATGGACCTGAACAAATATTGCCAGGTAAACAATTAGGAACAAATGGCTTAGATGAAATTGTAAGTACCATAGGAAACAAAGCGAAAGATACTGTTGAACATATAAATAAACTTCTGAGCCTTAATACTGGAGATTATAATTTAGATCCAATAAATAACAAAACAACTCTAGCTCCTCAATTAGATTTAAGAGATCAAAAATATATCGAAGAAGATTTATGTAAAGAATTACTAGCTCCTGAAATAAAATCTGGCAATAAAAAGTTAGCTGAAAAACTAAAAGATTTTTCAGAAATATTACATAAAACAATAACTAATGGTGCCTATGATGAACAACAAGATTTCAAATTAGAAACTTTAGAACTTGCCTACATGACTGCGATAGAGCTACAAAACATCTATGACACATCCATGAATCCAGAGAATTTCGTTAACAAAGAAGCAGATGAAATATTCAAAAACCCTCAAAACTATATAGATGCCTTAGATAAATTCATTGAAAAAAACAATCTCTCTATCAATAAAGAAGTTCTCCACAAACTTATTCAAAGTCAAAGTGATATGCTCAATCAACTTTCCTTTAAAGGAAAAGTAATTGCAATAAAAACAAGTTTAGACCTAGTTAAAGAACTAGCTAAATTTTATGACAAATCAGAAAAGAAAAATATAACAGCAACTGACTCAGCTAAAGCAATTAAAGCCATTACAGGAAGGCTAACTTTTGCTCAAAAAATTCTCCAGAAAACTCATATTCAAGAGCTAAATAACACCGACCTATATACAGGACCTGAAGGTAGAGAAAGATTGGATAAGTATTTTGAAACACAAAAAAATCTAACAACTACTTGGAACAACACTATTTTCACTGAAATCATACTAAAAGAACTAATCCCAGAGCAACTTTTCCCAAGTGATTTATTAATATTAGGGGGTAAAAATGTAAGCATCAACAAATACCTCAATCAAGAACCAGCGAGTCTATTCCATCAAAGATTAGATAGCATCGAAAAAATAAGAGAAGCGTTTAGAGGTTTAGATTCTAAAGAAATAGAAGTTTTATCCAATTATTTAAAAAATAGTATAGAAAAAAAAACACTTACTAAAATAATTGACTATGAGCCAGAAAGTTATAGAAAACCTGCTGAAAATTGGCTTGTAGGGATTAAAGGAAACATCAAAGATCTTAAGGCAAGAACTTTTAGTGATAATAGTAAAAAAGTTAACTGGGATGAAACAGGGAATATTTATCAACCAGCATCCTTAGATTCCATAAGTAGCTCAGGTCCAAACCCTGACTATAAGAGTCCTAACAAAGAATTTTTGCTTAATATTGAAGATCAAATCCAAGCAACTCTAATGAGTGATTATAAATTAACAAACAAAGAAAATTTACTCGACACAAAACAAGTTAAAAACAGCTCTGACAATGGAACAACAAATTCCATTTCAATAAATAAAATGGCTAAGAATTTCAATTCACCACAATATATAAATAAATTAATAGGGGTTCACATCCATGACTCTATTATCCCTAAAGCTAAATTTGATTATCAAAACCTTTCAGGAGCAGTACTTGAAAACACAAATGCTCGTAAAGCTTCATTTAAGTATGCTTCACTTATAGGAACAGAATTTAAGCATGTGGATTTAACAGGTGCAGACTTTTCAAATGTAGATCTACAAGGGGTCACATTCAAAGATTGTTTCCTAGATAAAACCACTTGGGAAAAAGCAAAACTAAATAATGTTCATATGGAAAACTGTGTCATTAGCGATACTGAAATAAATGAGATAGATGCTAAAAGTTGGTCCTTAAATCATTGTGTCGTTAATAACTTAAAGCTTCTTGGAGCTGGTACAGGAATAAATATCGAGGATCTTACACTGCTTGGTTCTTTATTCACAAACTTCACCATAGCTGATAAAGACAATCTAATACTCAATGAAAATGGTGGAATCGTAAACAGAGATGACATCAGAGCTCAAAAAATCAACATGGATGTCGAATCACTTGGATCTATCATTATCGGTGATGATCAAGAAGAGAAAATGAATGTAAAAGCTACCGCACTTTCTGAGTATATTAATACTCCTGTGAAACATACTCTAACTCACTTAGTGAATGAATATGGAAAACAAACCATAGAGATCTATAGTGAAGTAAATGACGAAGAGTTTGGTTTCCTAGGAATGGTAAACCTAGTTAACAACTTAGATAACAAAGATTTAGGGGTACGTTACAACTTATGAATAGATTAAATTTTAGAGATGCCTTAACTAGATATGGTGGTATTGAACACGATGGGAGTAAATATAAACTTCAAGTCCCAAGTAGAGTAGTAAGCTCCTATATAGATTTATTTGCAATTAACTAAAGCATTACCTACCGTTGCCTTGCCTGCTGTTCCATTAGCAGAACTAGCTTGAGAAGGAATATATGGAGTTATTGCAAGATCTTTTTTACCAGTAAGAGCGTTCTTTGCTTGGAAAGCACCTGGTGGTGAAAAAGGTTCTTGGACAGTTTTATACTCTGCTTGCCCTGTTTCCTTATCAAAGCTCTGATAAACCGATGTTCTTGTATTAAAGATAAAAGTCAAGCTTCCTTGGTGAATTATAAAGAAAAAGTTACAAGTTTAAGATAAGTGGGTCATTATGGTTAAGATAACGTATTTACACACGGTGCAAAAATGGATATTATTAAAAATTACACCCATGCCATTGATGAATATTCACAAAGAAAGCCAAATTACGCTGAGCTAGTTAATGAGGATAGTGTATTCAACAACGTTCAAACCACAGAATGCTTAATAAATAAAAAAGTTGCAAACAACTATGAACAAGAAAAAATAAACATAAATCATGATGATTACAGTAAACAAATTACAAAAAATCGGGATGGAGTTAATCGAACTTATTATTCAGCTAAAGCGTACCTGCAAGTACATGAAAAAGTTCAAGAGTTAATTGAAAAAAGAAAAAATGAAATCGATAGAGAACGTAATATTTCTTTTAACAATAAAGATCCCATACCTGCAGATCATTTAGGAAAAGATCGCTTGCATGAAATTATAGACACAATAGGAAACAAAGCCAAAGAAACGGTTGAGCATATAAATAAGCTTTTAAGCCTGAACACAGGAGAATATAATCGAAACCCTTTAAATAACAGCAGCTTAGCTCCTCAACTAGATTCAAGAGGTCAAAAATATATAGAAGAAAGTTTAAGTAAAGAACTATTAGCTCCACAAATTAAATCTGGTGAAAAAAATCTAGCTGAGCAATTAAAAAATTTTTCAGAAGTATTCCATAGAGAAATTGATTTAAATGCAAATGAAGAAAAACAAGATTTTAAATTAGGAGCTTTAGAACTTGCTTATATGACTGCAATTGAATTACAAAATTTGTATTCTGAATCAGGTAATGAAGAGTTTACAAACCCTCAAAACTACAAAAATGCCTTAGATAAATTTATAGAAAAAAATAATCTATCCGTTAATAAAGAAATTATCCATAAATTTATTGATCACGCTATGTTTAACAATCTTCCATTTAAAGGAAAGGTATTAGCAATAAAAATAGGGTTAGATTTATTAAGAGAATTCCCAAAGCTCTATGATCCAAATCAAAAAAAGGATATCACTATAGATGATTCAGCAAAAGCAATAAAAGCCATTACCAATAAATTAAGTTTATCTCAGAAAATTCTTGAAGAAGCCTTTAAATATGAAAAAACCAAAAATGATGATAATAAAAATAGTGAAAAGAAAACAGTTACCACCTTTACTGACATGCATAAAGTTATATCAGAGATGGTGGGCAAAGCATTAACTACTTTTTTACTCAAAGAAGTGACTCCAGAACAACTTTTCCCAAATGAACTATTGAAACTTGGTGCTAAAAAAATGACTATTAATAAATATTTCAATCAAGAGCCAGCTAATTTATTTAATCAAAGAGTCGAGGGTATTGAAAAAATAAGAGAAGCTTGTCGAGATTTAGACAGTCAGCAAATAGAGATAATAGATCATTGCTTAGGAAATATTGAAAAAGTAGCTTTCAGGAAAATAATTAAATACGATCCTAATACGTATAAAAAACCAACCCAAAATTGGATCAAAGGAATAGGAAGAGATATCAAGGGTTGGGCAGTAGAAGCTTGGAACGATGATAATGGAGCAATAAATTATAAAAAAAAAGATGGAGAGCCTGATATCTATAATCCTGCAAGCTTAGATACAGTAAGCCTTTCAGGACCAAGCATCGAGCAAGGAAGCTCTAATCAAGAACTATTACTCAACCCAGAAAGTCAAATCAAGGCTACTTTAGAGACTGATTATAAATTAACAAATAAAGAAAGCATACTTGATACCAGAAAAGTTAAGAAAAGCTCTAAAGAAGGAAGAATAAATCATATCTCAATAAATAAAATTAGGAAGAATTTTAATTCACCAGAGTATATAAATAAATTAATAGGAGTTCACATCCATGACTCCATCATCCCTAAAGCTAAATTCGATTATCAAAACCTTTCAGGGGCAGTAATTGAAAATACCAATGCTCGTAAAGCTTCATTTAAATACGCTTCACTTATAGGAACAGAATTTAAGCATGTGGATTTAACAGGTGCAGACTTTTCAAATGCAGATCTACAAGGAGTTACATTTAAAGATTGTTTACTAGATAAAACTACTTGGGAGAAAGCAAGACTAAATAATGTCAATATGGAAAACTGTGTCATTAGTGATATAGAAATAAATGAGATTGATGCTAAAGATTGGTTCTTAAATCACTCTGTGATGAATAACTTAAAGCTTCTTGGAGCTGGTACAGGAATTAACATTGAAGGTTTTACACTACTTGGTTCTTTATTCACAAACTTCACCATAGCTGATAAAGACAATCTTATCCTCAATGAAAATGGTGGAATCATAAACAGAGATGACATTAGAGCTCAAAAAATCTACATGGATGTCGAATCACTCGGATCTATCATTATCGGTGATGACCAAGAAGAGAAGATGAATGTAAAAGCAACTGCACTTTCTGAGCATATTAATACTCCTGTGAAATACCCTCTCACATATTTAGTAAATGAATATGGAGAACAAACTATAGAAATATACGATGAAATAAATGACGAAGAGTTTGGTTTCCTAGGAATGGTAAACCTAGTTAACAACTTAGATAACAAAGATTTAGGGGTACGTTACAACTTATGAATAGATTAAATTTTAGAGATGCCTTAACTAGATATGGTGGTATAGAACACGATGGGAGTAAATATAAACTTCAAGTCCCAAGTAGAGTAGTAAGCTCCTATATAGATTTTATTGGCAATAATATTAACCTAATCCATAAAAAGATTGAAGCTATTCAAAGAGAAAAACCAAAGATAGGCTCTAAGCCTAAAAAACCTTCTATTTATATACTGATCCCAAACAAAGCAAGTTTTTACTTAGGGAAAACTTATCTCCAAACTTACAAACAAGTTACCGAGTTAAATGAAAAAAATAAACTACTAAAAAAACCAAGACAAGATTTCATAGAAGTACAAAAAAGAATTCAACAAGCTAAAGAATATCCTGATAATGAGTATTTTAAAGACGACTTAGATGAAAAATACAAAGTAATAGGAAAAAAATATCAAGAGCCAAACAAAATATTAGCTGAACCAGTTATCAATTCAATCAATGACAGTATATTAGATTTAGGAATATATTTAGATAAAGTTATTCAATTGGAAACTCAAAATTCTGACACCAAGCTATCAGAATTAGAACTAAACAAAATCGGAGATGAATTAAAATACTCAATTATTATAAATAATATGGATTATAACGGCGCTGAAGCAATTAAAGATTTCATCAAAGATATTGATAATATAACAACCCAGCACGATCCTCAATATATGACAAAGTACAAGCTTGCAATAAAAGAACATTCATATGAAATGCTTTTAGAAAGTAGAGTTTTTACAAACAAAAGCTCCCCTGCAGTTTCCATTAGAGAGCAAATACTTACAGAAGCAACCCAAAAATATATTAATAAAAAACTCAAAGAGAATAAGATCGCCCAAGAATTTAGACCTGAAGACATTACTAGACAATGCTTAAACAATGAGCAACAAATTTATGAAGAATTAAATGGTTTGGATAGCTTAAAAAAAGCAGAGCAATCAACTAGAGAAGAGCTTCAGCAGGAAGAAGTTGCTTTAAAGCACTAACAGCTTTAGTAATACCTTCATCCAGCTCCACTAAAGTAGAATCTCCATGCATATAAGCAGGTGTAGAAACGATTTTATTCTCTTCATCGACAGTAAATTCCTTAGTAGGACAAGCACACGGCTCAGCTGCCATTGCCTTAAGTGCGTCCATAGGACCTTGATCTTGACCTAGAGTAAGTTTAATACCAGGCTTTAATTCTTGAAGAGCTAGAGCTACTAAAGCTGGAGCTATGCAAATCGCAACGATAGGCTTTTTAGCTAAAAAGGCTTCCTGGATAATACGCTTAGCATCAGCATCCACAGATGCCTTCGGACCTTCTGTTGCAAACGTACAAAGATTTTTTGCAACCCCGAAACCACCAGGAATAGCAAGAGCACAGTAGTCATCCATTTTCACACTCGCCAAATCTAAAATATCACCTCTTGCGATTCTTGCAGATTCGATAAGAACATTTCTTTTCTCGTTCATTTGAGAATCATCTGTGAAATTCACTACATCTAACTGATCTTTATTAGGTGCTGCACACTGGAAGCTTAAACCTGCTTTTTCTATAGCTGTAAGGGTTAAAACCGCTTCTCTGATCTCAGAGCCATCTTTGGCTCCTGATCCTGCAAGTAAAACTAGAACTTTGTTAGACATACCTTATATTATGACTGAGAGTTACTCTCTAGTAAACATACCCATCTTAATTAAAGCATTCAAGACTTGATAACCATCATTAATACCTAAATTAATTTGAGAATCAGGTCCCACAGGGTAAAAAATAAATCTATGTGGGTTAGTTTCAACAACTTTAGTGTTATTTGCCAAAACTATAGCTTTATCATGATTTAAACCTTGCTTCTTTAAAGTTTTAGCAAGTTCCACTATTTCTGATTTTTCTAAAGACAATAATCTGTTTTGAAGGTTACTTCCATTCTTTTTAATACTTTCAGCATTGGAAGGAACTACTGCTAAACCTTTGGTCATCTTTGAAGTCACAGACTCTAAATCATTATTTGAATCAGCTATACCGAAAGTAACCAATGTAGGAGATTTTTTCCTATCAATAACTTCATCAGACATTTTAGTGACATATTGAAAATACATATCTTTTCCATCAAAGGTCTCACCCGTTTTCATCATTGGCTCAATATTTAAATAAAGCTGAGTAGACTTACCATCATTTGCATCCTTTGAACTACCTTCAGCATCTACACCGGACTTAACATTGTATAGTTTATTTTTTGTTCTTCCTCTATTAAGAATCTTGTTAACCTTTTTCTCTAATTTCACCAAATCCTCTTTAGTACCATTAATATGAAAACTAGTAATATATTTATATTTTTGTGAATCCATTTCTGGTTGATATCTGAGGTTTAACCTTTGTGAATCTGGATCATTTTCAATAAGATGATTCATCCATTCTAAAACAAAACCTTTATCATAAGTAGTTTGATCCTTTAATAATGCTTCATAATCTGGATCTTGAACATATTCAGCCTTACAAAGTTTGGTTTCAAGTGGATTGGATAAAATATAATTATCAGTAGCAGTAGACCATGATGCAGCCAAAGGTGCAGGTTCCCCATTATGAACTCGATTTATAGCCTCAGGTGGCACTGCACCACTTGCAGCTAAAACTGGAATACCTTTTTTCAACATTGCATTTTGTGCTTTATTCATGTTCCTTGTTAGAGAGTGGTATCTAATCACTTTTTCAACTTTACCTGGATCAATAATCTCATTTTCATTAGCAATTTCTTCAAATGATTTACCTTCCTTTAGAGCGTGATCAAGCTCATCATGACCTTGAGCAGTACTATTATCACGATCACTTACAAAAATTACAGCATGTTCATTTCCATATTTATCTTTTGGTAATCCATTATCAATTTGCCTTTGTAATATTTTTACCAGAACATCTTCTTGAAAATTATTAACATCACCAACGCCAATTTCTTTCAAAGTCTTGGCGACCTTTTGCCTATCAGTAATTAAAGATAGCTGTAGATCCTTAACAGGTCTAGATGACGGGCTTACAATCCCAGGGCTGTATGGAAGCCTATTATCAAGCCTAGGTGTGATAGTTATGTTATCGGGTCTAATTTTTTTTGCAATATTATCTTGTATCATTGTATTCAACATAATACCACACCTCTTCTTCACAAGTAATACAGATTTCATAAAACACCAACGCTAATTTTTATATTCTCGATATTTATCCTCAAATCTTTGAATCAGACTTTGATTCTTCAATTTCAATACAGAACAAGCCTCTTTCATCTGCAATACTTCTAAATCACTATTATCACTAAATAACTTATCACCTAAATTTACAATATTAGCTTTAGCTTGATCCAGGCTTAAATTATGAAGAGTAACTCTTCCTTGCTTAGTATCATTTATATTTTCTAATGCTCTCTCTATATTAAAGGCTAAAACTTTTTGCTGAAGCTCTTTTAAAGATTGAGATTTCTGATTCATAGAGCTATCATTCACAGGAAAACTTAACATAGTTAACAATCCACTTGATTTCCCTTCATCTAATAAATTATCAAGAGCCTCTAGTCCCTCCAACCTCGCTCCTTTAAAACTATCTATTGTTAAATCCTCATCATTATTTTTCAAAACATCAGTTATTTTTTCTTTTATTTGCTTAATAAACTCAAATCTTTCATCATTCAAAAATTGACTAATATTAGTTTTAGAATCTAATTCCTTACATATATTTGCAATGTCACTTATAGCTTCATCTATTATTTCAGGTTGAACAGAATAGTTTCTTAGACTAACTTTCAGATCGATAAAACTTAATTTACTAGGATTTTCCTCGTATCCAGACTTATTCTCAGTTAAAATTTGATTTCTTCTAATCTGTTCCTTTAGCTCTTTTACTGCGACAGATAAATCATTAAAACGATTCAAAAATAAGTTTGTAATTTCTTTATGAGCATCATGAATAGCTGAATCATCTTTATGTGCAAAAGTATTAAAAAGTTGTTCACCTGAAAGCCTTTGTCCAGCTTTTGATTCAGCGCTATAAATGGAAGAAGAGTTAACTCCAGTTATAGATAAAATATTGCGATCTGGAATATAACTAGGACCTACTAAAACCCCACCATAGATTCGATTAACACCAGCTTCAAGTACCATAACTAAGATATATCACATACTAATATTCTTTTATATTCTCAAATTGCTAAAATATTGAACATGACTGAAAAATACGATATAGCAGTAATTGGTGCAGGAGCAGCTGGCTCCATGGGAGTACTAAGAGCTGTTCTTAATAACAAAAAAACCATAGTTTTTAAAGGTTCAAGAGCGACAAATAGACGCTCAAGAGCTATGTGGGTAAAAAAAGTCGTAAATATGCCGTTAATGTTCGATCGTAAAAGAGCTATTACAGAGAGTGTAGACGAAGTTTTTGAATGGATAGATGGACATGAGTATTTTTCAGAAAAGTTAACTACAATAAGCGAAGAAGCTAATAAAGTTGAAAAATTAGCAGATGGAACTTTTAAGATCACTGATGCTAATGAAGAAGAGTATTTAGCTAAATTCGTTTTACTGTGTACCGGAATCATGGATACTCAACCAGAAATCCAAGGTTCGATCAAACCTATTCTGCCTTTTGCAAATAAAGGTGATGTCGACTACTGCATTAGATGTGATGGTCATAAAGTAATTAATAAAATAAGTGCCACTATTGGACACACGAAAACAGCAGCATGGGTAGCAGCTTTGCTGCATGAAAGATATAGTCCACCAGAGATGAAAATCTTCCTTAATGGAAAAGAAGCTGACTGGAAAGATGATGCAGAATTAAATGAGTTAATTCGAGTTTATAAGATCAAAGTAATTCCTGGTGAAATCCTCTCTATTAAAGCTAACGAACAAAGAGATATGCAAGCTTTTGAAATCAAAGATGGTGAGTCTAGTATAGAAGAAAGTGTAGAAGTAGCTTTTCCTATGCTTGGACAAATTGCATATAATGAACTCGCTAAGCAAGTAGGTGCTGAAATTACCGATAGAGGAAATGTCGTCACTAACGAAAAAGGTCAATCTTCAGTAGAAAATTTCTATGTAGCTGGTGACCTTAGACAAGGTAAAAAATACCAAATCTACACTTCTTGGGATATGGCAGTAGATTCAGTTGATGACATGGATGCTAAGCTTAGAAAAGAATACAGAGAGCAAGCTAAATCTGAAGCTTTAACCAATAAGTAAGTGAGCACCAACACCACAAACAAAACCACTAAGTTTTTTTCTTTGTTCAATACCTGGGCAAAGATGATTAAACTAGAACATACTTTATTCTCTTTACCTTTTGTTTTAATCAGTGCATTAATGTCACTTAAATACGCGCAAAGCTCCTATGAGAACTTTTCTTTTAGTTGGATGGTTTTTGTCTGGATAATTCTTTGTCTTTTTGGTGCCCGCTCCGCGGGCATGACTCTTAATCGTATTATCGATGCTAGCGTCGATAAACTTAATCCTAGAACAGCTAACCGTGAAATCCCAGCAGGTAAAATTTCAAAAAAAGAATCTTGGTATTTTTCAATTGCAGGAATTTTATTGTTAATATTTTCAGCTTTTCAGTTACCTAAAATTTGTCAGTTATTATTACCTATCCCGATAATCTGGGTTTGGGCTTACCCTTATCTAAAAAGATATACCTGGTTTTGTCATTTCTTCTTAGGAACGACATTAGGTGGTGCTGCCCTAGGTGCATGGATAGCTGTTAGTGGAGCTTTTAATCATATCGCTCCTTTCTATTTATTCTTTGCGATTACTTTTTGGGTTGGTGCCTTTGATATTATTTATGCAATCGGTGACTTAGACTTTGATAGAGAAAAGAACTTAAATTCCGTGCCAGCTAAATTTGGTAAAGAAAATTCATTAAGAATAGTGAAGTTTCTTCATTTTCTAACAATTTTACTTTTATATTTATTTGGTGAGAGTCTTGCTCTAGGCTTATTTTATAAAATAGGTCTCTTAGTATTTTTTGCTGGTTTGGTTTATGAACAGCTTTTGGCAAAGAAAGATAAATTAGAAGCTGCTTTTTTTACTGTTAATAGTTGGCTTGGGGTAATTCTTTTAAGTTTTCTTATATCTGATCTTGTCTTTTGATTACGTATTGCTATTTCACAGAACAAAATGTTAAGATAATATAAATGGGGCCGCGAATTCCACCTATGCCAAATAAACCATCACCGCTTGGTAAATCTGGTATTTCACGTGGTAATGAAACTCAAACTGTAGTTTTGAAAGATGGCTATGGCACCATAAAACAAAGTACACTTGCTAGAAATATCTTTTTAAACTTTATTGAAAATTTAACACAAGCTTTTGCTCTACCTCAAAACCTTGGTGGTAGGACAACTTTAAGTGTTGCATAGAATCATTATCTGCTAAAATATAGCAAGTGGATCAAGATAACACTATTCAATTATCAAACAATTCATTTGCACATAAACCTGCTTTTCCAATACCTGTAATCAAAAAAAATATAAGCAACGAACCTTCGCGCAAAGACAATATCTACTACCATATGTGGTTAACCAGGCTTCATAATCCACCACCATTAATCTATGATTCTTATAAAGACTGGAACAGTATAGAAAATCCTGACCCAAGAATTAAGCCAAAAGTTGAACAAATCTTAAATACGGTTTCCGATGAAGATGGAATAATAATGCTAAAAAAATTTCAGACTTTTATTAATAGTAAAATCTCACATCTCCCCCAACCAGATAGAAATGCAAAAAATATTAAATCGTATCTTGACTTTGTACTAGGTATAGATGGAATTGGGGAAAAACTTTATACAAGCTTTATAGAGAAATTATCACAAAAAAATCCTCAAATGCTGAATACTAACTATTTCAAAAAATTATTTAGTGAATTATTTTTAGATCGTGAAAAAGAAGGATTTGAACTACTTAAAAAACTTAAATTAATAAACAATAAACAAAGCTAACTCTTAAACTCCCTAGCTAAGCTCAACCTCTCCCCCATAAAGAAATCTATAAAAAGCTTTTTATACCTATCAGAAAGCTCACCACCGCACATAATCGTGCAAGAGCGCAATAAGCGCACATACTTTCTAAAAATCATAAACTCACCTTCTTTCAACTCTTTCTCTTTAATAGCAACTTCTTCACCATTATAAGCTCGTAAATATCTATCACTAAGAGCTATCTCAGTAAAACAACTTTTCAAATTAGATGCTAAAGCTTTTGAGTTTTTAGATATCTCTTCTAAAACAGGTTCTAGGTCCTGAAAAACCCTGTCATCATAACTTTTAAGCTTCAAATTAAGAGTTTCTATATCCATATCGAATCAATCTCTCACTATCACTAAGTTTCTCAATAGCTAAATCTAAAACCTGAATATGATCCTTTTTCTGAGTAAACATAGCTAAGACCTCATCACTTAATTTCTCAGACCACTCAATTGCAAAAAACAATTTCTCTTCACGGTTCATTAATTCAAAAAATGCTTCTAAATTTAAATTCACTTGATACAAATCAAGATGATAAAAAACGATAAGTTCATGATCATCAATCTCAAAACTATACTCATGAATACCAACAAAACTCGGACTAGCAACAGTCTCAGTTACATTTAAGGCTCTTGCTAAACTTTTCACACAAGTAGTTTTACCAGCGGCCATACCGCCCTTAAATAAAACAGCTAAATCTTTCCCAGAACTTAAAAGCTCTTTTACTTCATCAGCAAAATTCTTAGTAAAAAGATCTAAGTCTTCTAAACTTGATATTTTTACTTCCTGGTTTAACATAATTAAATCTCAGAATCTAAAGGCTGTGGGATCTCTAATCCCTCACCACCAATGGTTTTTGCTTTAACACCATCGATGTATAAGTAAACTGGTCTACCCTTAGCAAGGTTTAAAGCTGTTTCACGAAGCTGTCTAAAGCGAACTTGTATAGTTTCTGAACCGCCACCTTTCATGAATTGGCTACTAATATCGATATTCACCGAATCATTAGATTCTTTCACTGAAACTAAACGAACACCTTCAGGAATTTCAGTAGCTAAACTTAATCTGTCTTTTTCGTCCAAAGTAGGTCCTAAGAATAATTCTTTTAATGCTGTCTCATAGGCAGTTCTATCACTAGAAGTCTCTCTAAGAACTGGGATTAAAACCACACCTAAATCGTCACTTGCTTTAGTAAAGTAAATAGTAACTTGAGGTTTTTTAGAGCTTGAACCTGGAGTTCCTTTCTCTACCGTACAAGAGAATAAACCAAAAGATATTAATAATACAAATAGGAAATTCGTTAGTTTTCTGTAATCGTTCACAAGATATATTTTAACAATATCAATGTAATAACTAAAATTAATATTACGCAAAAGCGGAAGATGACCTAAAAACATAATGGAAATCACCATGATAAAGACCTAAATCTTCAGAGTTTTCAGCATATTCAGGGTCATTATTTGCAAGCCTGTAGACATCTTCTCTTGTTAATTCATATGGATCTTGAGAAAGAAGGGCGATACTAGTTACATTAATATCAGGGTCACGATCTAAAATATCCGCTGTTTTATATTTAGGGTTAATTAAAACACTTTTTTCTTGACGATCAGGCTCTCTATCTTCTGAAACTAAAGAAGCGTGCTGCAAACCTGTTAGTAAAAAGACGGTCGAATCATTATTAGCTATTTTTTTTACATTATCAGCAATTACACGATCACGACTAAGATTATAATCTCCTACTGCAAACCTTTCTTCTATTCTAGATATTTCTGATTCATTTGCATCAACAAGTTCTACTGGAATTTGATACATTCTAGAAAGCTCTAATAATCCTTCGATATTAGGATTATCTCTATAAAAAGATCTATCACTAGTAATAGCAGCTAATAAATCCCTTGCTGAAATACTTGGATCTTTCATAAAGCTATCGATATATTCTCTATTTTTTAAAGAGTTAGCCATTTCTAATGCAATAACTGGTTCTTTACCTAAATTTCTTGATGTTAAGGCACCTGAAGCAAATAACCAAGGGTCAACACTTTCATCGTGCATTTCACCAATACTAAAAACATTAGTACCTTCTTCCCTCATTTCATGTTCAACAAACTTTGAAAAAGCTTGAGAGCTCATCTCTGGAGTATTTACCAAATCTAAAGGGTCAATTAAATCAACAAGAGAATCACGTCCATCTGGAACATCAAAACTTGCAAAATTAGCCCAAGGATCTACCTGAGAATTATAAAAACCAGGTCTAGTATGCCCAAATCCAGCAAAACTATCGATAATAGGTCTTCCAAAGCTTACAGGGCGCGTCCGAGGATAAGTATAAGCACCACCATACTGATACCCAAACCTAGCTTGTGTATTAGGAATAAATCTATTTAAAGATATCGGAACCGGATAATGCACTAAGTATAAAAAGTAATAGATACACTGCGCTATATAGGTAATACCTGTTCTGGTCTAAGTTATAATAACAAAATGGTCAAAAGCTATCTAAACCTAATTCTCGCCTTGTCACTTACTTTTATAAGTGCTTTCAACACAACACAAGCTGAAGCATCTAAAAAAGTAGCTATAGTCGACACAAAACTAATATTAAAAAAGTACAGTAAAGCACAAAAAGTTCTTGCGGATATTGCAAAAGCAGAAGAGAAGTTAAGAAAAAAACTTCAAGCAAAAAGACTTCAACTTCAAGATGCAAGAGCAGCTAAAAAAACTGAAACTGAAATTCAACTACTAACTCAACAAATTAAAAATGAATTAGAACCAGAAGCAGCCAAGCTTGAAAAAGATTCTGCTGCTAAAAGTAAAGCTATTGAAGATGAAGTAAAAGCTAGCATCGAACAGATTAAAAGAAAAAATAAATACTCGATAGTCATGATAAAAGATGCTGTTTTATTCGGTGGAGTTGATATTACAGATGATGTTCTAAAAAGCTTAGAGGGTTCTAAATAATGAACAAAAAGATAATTTTACTTTTGACTATAATTTGCTTGAATTTTCCATTAAGCTCACTTGCTGCTGAAAAAGTAGAAACCGAACTTTCAATAGCAACAGTAAATATGGATAAAATAAATTTAAATTATTCTCTAGTAAATGAAGCTAGAGAAAAAATTTATAACGCCGAACAAAACTTAAAGAAATTAATAATTACAGCCAATAAAGAAGTCGAACTGATTGCTACAAATGAAGCAAACAAGCTCAGCGACGAAGAAAAGATAGCCAAAAGAAAACAAATTCAAGAGAGTGTGGATAAAGCTTACCTATCTTTAGGCGAACAAAAAAAACAATATAACAACAAGATAAATCAAAATATTGAGTTAATACTTAGAAAAATTGCTAATACTAGAAAGTATGATTTAATCATAAATGAGCTCTTCGCGATTCAAGCAGAAAATGATATTACTGATATATTTTTAGAAGAACTCGAGAAGCTCAAAAAATAAATAACATGTCCATTCCATTAACTAAAATTGCTGAGATAGCGAAAGGTGAACTAGTCGGTGACTTAGATGCAACTGTAGCCACAATTGCAACACACCCGAATGATGCTGAACCAGAAGATTTAGCATTAGTATTTTCAGATGTACCAAGCCAGGCTTTAAAGCTAATGGAAACTAGCATGGCTAAACACTTAGTCGTATGTAAAAGCCTTTTAGCAGATGGAGCTTGTAAACAATTCATAGATAAAGAAGAAGAAAAAAACTTTATACTAACGAATAGGCCCAGATTCACTTTAAAACAAATTATTGATTTACTGTTCGTAGATAAACTTAAAAAAGCAGAGATTCATAAACTGTCAGATATTAATAGCTCAGCAAAGTTAGCAGAAGATGTTTCAGTAGGAGCATTTACTAGTATCGGTGCAAACACTAGCATCGGAAAGAATACTGTAATTTTTGATAGAGTCAGCATCGCAGAAGATGTAAAAATAGGTGAGAACTGTATTATCTATCCAGGAGTTACTATTTATCCGGGTTCTGATATTGAAGATCGTGTAATTATCCACGCAAATACCGTTATCGGCTCAGATGGCTATAGCTATGTAACCGAAGAAACAAGTAACGTCGAAAAGCTTCAAAAACAAGACTTTAACTTTAATAATGGTAGACAAGTCCAGCAAAAGATCAAATCCATAGGTGGGGTAATTATCGAATCTGACGTAGAGATAGGCTCATGCACTACTATCGATAGAGGTACTTTAGGAAATACCATCGTAGGTGAAGGTACTAAAATTGATAATCAATGCCAAGTCGCTCATAATGTAGAAATCGGCAAAGATTGCCTAATTATCGCAAAAGTAGGAATCGCAGGTAGCGTTAAAATATCAGATAGAGTTGTAATTGCAGGTGCCTCTGGCATCGCTGACGGCGTTAAAATAGGTAATGATGTAGTAGTGGGTGCCTACAGTGGTGTTCATAGTGATCTAGACCCTTACCTGCCTGTTTTAGGAATCCCAGCAGTTCCATATGGCGAATTCATGAATAGACAAAAGTCTGTGATGAGAATACCAAAGTTACTTAAAGAGTTTAAAGAGCTTAGAGAAGAGCTTGCCGAGAAGTTTAAAGCTTCTGAATAGAAAGGGATATAGACACACCTTTCTATTCTTGTATATCAAATGATTAAAATTCAGCAGATAAGATAAAATATAATACGTGAGTTTATCTTTCCAAGAAATATTATTTAGATTAAACAAATTCTGGTCAGATCAGGGCTGTATTATCATGCAACCTTACGATACTGAAAAGGGTGCTAGCACGATGAATCCTGCTACATTCCTCAGGGTTTTAGATAATAAACCATGGAAAATGGCTTGTATAGAACCTTGTAGAAGACCTACCGATGGTAGGTACGGTGATAACCCGAATAGACTTCAACATTATTTCCAGTATCAAGTCATTATGCAACCTAATCCTAAATATAGCCAGGATATCTATATAGATAGTTTAAAAGCACTTGGTATCGATCCTAAAGAAAATGATATTCGCTTTGTAGAAGATAACTGGGAAAGTCCAACTTTAGGAGCATGGGGTTGTGGCTGGGAAGTCTGGTTAAATGGTATGGAAGTAACGCAGTTCACGTATTTCCAACAAGCTGGTGGAATCGAAGTAAAACCAGTAGCAGTTGAACTTACCTATGGAATCGAAAGACTAGCAATGTATATTCAGAATTGTGACTCTGTCTTCGATTTAGTTTGGCTTGAAGATAATGATAGAAAAATATTATATGGAGATATTTATCACCCTAATGAAGTCGAGCAAAGCACTTATAATTTTGAAGTTTCTAATATTAGTAACCTCCAAAAACTCTATGAAATCTACAAAGATGAGGCTAAGTCATGTTCAGAAAAAGAGCTTGCTATTCCTGCTTACGATTATGTCCTAAAATGCTCACACACATTTAATTTACTTGACGCAAGAGGAGCAATAAGTAAAGATGAAAGGCAGAGATATATTTTAGATATAAGATCTCTTGCAGAGAAAACCGCAAAAACTTATGTAGCTTGCCCACAAAAGTTATCATAAGCTTTAGAAACTAAATGCCTAAGTTAGCACCTAAAATCATTGATGATATAGTTAACGAAGTCTACTCTGGAGATGAATCTATAAACTCGTCTCTACCTCGAATATTCTCTAATAAAGCTTACCTTTATTCTATAAGCTCAGCTCTAAGTGGAATTATCATTCTATTTACTATAGGACTTAATCAGATGAGTCCTCAGTTTGTAGACCAACTCAGTATGGTCTTGGATAGAATAGGATTCTTAAACTTAAACCTATCTTATAAATTCATAGAAGATTTAAAATTCCCGAATCCAGTAAGTTTATTAATTTTAATCAGTAACTCAGCATTTATACTTTATGCTGTCAGCGACACTATTAGGACGAAGAATAAACCTAGCCAGAATCACTTTAAAGAATCATACGCTGTATCCTACGCAATTCACCTATTATTTCTTCTAGTTTTATTTGTAAGCATTTTTATAGCTTACACACCGAAGCCGAAGATTAAAGTAAATACTCTTGAATTTATTACAGTTCAAGAACCCACAAAGGAGAAACCACCTCCAAAAACTAAGAGACGTTCAGAAAGAGCATCTATAGATCAAGGGAAAAATGATCCGAAAAAGAAAGTTGAACCAATAAAGAAAAATCCAGGTAAAGTAAATAAACCTAAGCAGAAAGCTACGCCTAAAAAAGCTCCTACGAAGGCTCCTCCAAAACCTAGCCCTAAACCAAAACCTAGAGTAAGAGGAAAAACAGGTGGCTCGCAAAAAACATCGAATAAAGCTCCGAGCATGGCTCCTAAAACTAGAAGTCCAGCTAAAACAAGTGGTGCTGCACCTAAGACCATTAGTAGAGATACCAGCTCAGAGAGTAGTAAAGTTGCAGAAAAAGCTCTTTCTCAAATCCCAAGCCCAACGGTTCCAGGTAGATCATCAAACTATGCCCCAAATATATCTAAGGGTTCTTCATCTGCGCCTAGAAGCTCTTCTGGTTCAGGCTTACCTGCTCCAAAAAATTATGGTTTTTCTAGAGGCTCCGGCGGTGGAACTGGAGGAGGCACTGGCTCTGGAGAAGGAGGAACGGCTGCACCTAAAGCTGTTGAAGAAATAAGTGGTGGTGGTCCAACAGGAAAAGATCTAGTCGACAGGTTACGTAGTATTCAAATCCCAGATAATATCGATGTTAGCTTCGGTGATGGTGGTGGATTTGGTAACCCTGCTAAAAATAAATATCCAGGAAGAGCACCTAGCACAGCTTCTATTCCAGATATTTCTTTTGGACCTTATATGTCTAAAATTCAGGAGAAGATTAAACAGAGATGGCGCCCACCTAAAGGCTCAGAATCTAAAAGAATTGTGGTATTTTTCTCAATTAATAGAGATGGTTCACTATCAAATCTTAAAATTAGCCAAACAAATGCTACCAGTTTAGCTAATGATGCGGCTTTAAACGCCATCAGGAATGCTGCTCCATTCGCTGCTTTACCAGTTGGCTCACCACCATCAATAGACATTGAATTTACTTTTGACTATAACGTTTTCAAAAGATCTAGATACTAGTTTAAAATATTAGGAGATATATGCTAATCAATAAAGTATACGCTGCAGAATCTGAAGGACTTGGCTTAGCCGAAATGGCTGGGCTTACAGGTGATCAAGAAGTCCACTATAACTTCCTCCAATCATTCTGGGATTACTTCCAGGCTGATATGATCTCTTCGATACCGATTACAGTCTGTTCTATTTTAGTAATCGCAGTATTGATAGAAAGAATGTTCTTCTATAACCGTAACAGTTGTGACATCGCCTTTTTACTTAACAACCTTCAAGCACAACTCGAGAAAAGTGATTTAGATGGAGCTAGAAACATAGCTGCTCAAGCTCGAAGTATTACAGGTGAAGTAGCAGAAGAAGGTATCAGATTACTTGCAGTTCAGAAAGAAGACTTTAGTAAAGCCTATGACATCACAGTAAATATTGTTACCAGAAAACTTCAGCAATATTTACCGATACTAGGAACAGTTGGTGCAATTGCACCTTTCTTAGGACTATTTGGAACAGTATCTGGTGTAATTAAAGCCTTATGGAGAATGAGTTTAGGTGGAGCGGGTGGCTCGATGGAGCTAGTTGGAGAAATCTCTAACGCCCTAATTGCAACAGGTTATGGACTTGCAATTGCGATTATCGCAGTAATTTTCAATAACGTCTTTAACAACATCGTTAAAAGATACGAAGATGACTTCCTACTCTTAAAATTACTATTTATGAGCTTCATGGAGGTTAACTTCTTTGAAGGTGGTTTCAATGCAGCAGCAGGTGGGGCATCTGCTGGTTACTCTGATGAATATGAGGACGATGAAGACATCGATGATTCATCTTACCCAGACTTTTTACAATAAGGAGAAAATAAACAATGGCTTTTTCAGGTGGTGGTAGTGGCAATGACTTTGGTGAAATAAATATCACCCCGCTTACTGACGTATTTTTAATTCTCTTTTTAATCATGGTTGTCATCGCCCCAATGATTAATGAAACCTCTCTTCCAGTAACTCCTCCTCAAGCTGAAAATGGAGTGACAACAGATAATCAAGGAAAAACAATTAACCTAGAAATCTCTGCTGAAGGCTTAATTGCGATTAATAATAAAAAATTAAGTCCAGATCCGATAGCACCAGAAGACGTTAACGACATGGTCACAGCAGAGCTTAGCCTCCTAAGGGAAGACCCTGCTTATGCAGAAGCCCCATTAAATCTTATTGCAGATGCAGAAACTAAGCAGAAATTTGTTGTTGGTGCTTTAGATGCAGCTTCTGGTTTAGGTATTAAAAAACTTAATATTGTAACTGTAAGTCAGAATTAATCAGAAAGTATTTAACTAGCCTTAGACAAGCGCCACCCCGTCCACCATATCTCCGGAGAAGATACATTATTAGTTCGAGAATCCTCCATGTACTCTGGTACAGTTACTTTGAAGTCTCTAATAATAGCTCCAGCAATCTCACTTGGCTTTATAGAGTTATTAGAAATTTGCTCTTTGCCTGACTTAGAGAAATCAGAGATTTCAACCGGCACCAAACCATTACTAGCACCAGCATTTACAGAAGTTACAATTAATTTCCCGCCTAAGCTTTTTACCTTTTCTTTGATTCTTTCTAATTGATTTTCAACTGATAGCTTTGCTTGCGGGGTAGAAGTATCTAAATTAACAAGAGTTAAATCATTATTTCCTTGTGATAAAGAATTAAGAGTTTTATCAATAATTTCGGAACCAGAAACAAACTCACGAGTTACATTTGTAAGCTGTTTATTATTACCTCCATGCAGAAGATCAAAAAGTTTAGGATTTTCTGGCTGAGCTAGCTCTTTAATCTTTTTACCAGAATCATTTAAAACCTTTACGAAGCCAGGGAGAAGAGGTTTCTGTTTATAAGCAATATTCATTGCATTCTTCAATCCATAATCACCTAATGCTGTGAAGCGAAAAGAATCATTGTTTTCTTTTTCCATCTGTCTAAATAAAACTGCTATCTGTTTTCTATCAAGCTTAGTATTAAAAAATACAAGTGAATCATTTTTAGAAACAGGTGTAGCATCACTTTCAGAAGTTAAGAAAGTAGGCATAAATTTTTCAGATTTTTTATTAATTGAAAAGTACTGATCTAGCGCACTCTGAGGAGAATCAGCTTGAAAAGAAGGTTTTACCGTGAGTGCTCTAAAAAATGCTTTACTTTTTGAATCATTTACAGCATCGTCAATTGCGATATCTCTTCCAGTGAGAGAACTTATTTCAATATCTGGATATTGGTCTCTAATTCTTTTAATTACTCGCTGAGCCATTCCTGGAGTATCACCAGCACCATCAACAATCAGATTTAATTTAATATCTGAATCTTTTAAACCTTGTCTTCGTGCAAGCTCAATTAAAGCGTACATATGACGAAGTTCAGCGTAAGGCGACTTTGTACTCACTAAGCCCATTAAATTTAACTTAGAGTCATATCCATTAAGCTGTGATTTTTTGACATGATTCACAGAATTAACTAATTCTGCATTATTAAAGAAGTTCTCATTTCTAATTTCATTTGAAATTTTAGTAGCTAAACTAGGAACTTCTCTTCCAGAACCAATGGTTAAATAAGAATCTTCTAACTCATTACTACTTGGTGAACCATTGAGAAGGACCATTACTGTAGGCGATTGTAAATTTTTGACTTTTGAAACTAGAGGTTTATGTAACTTTAAAACTTTGGAGTTGCTAACACTAGCTGAAGAACTCCTCACATAAGGGTTAGCAGCCTGCTTTTGAAATCTCTTAACAGAAGGTAAAGAGCGACCCGCTGAGGGAAAAGATATTAAGTTGTCCATCACATCTCCTTTTAAGATATATGAAGACAACTTTGTCAGCTATTTTTTCGACTTTAATTTACTTATGGCACAATCATACAAAAGACTGTATCCCTCTTACGAATTATTAAATAATCCCATTCGTGTTATTTAGAACAATTGAAGGGCATAAAAATTAACAAGAAAAGAAATTAAAATCTTATACTGCGGGTTAAAAACTAGATTCCGGCAGCCTAAGATAGCTTGGAGCGATTTCTTACAAAAATAAGTAATTCTTTCAAATACAAGAAGCCAGAGAGTTTTATCTAAACTCAAAATTTTACCAAATAAATACCAAGGAGATAAAGGATGATAGATCTTACTAGAAGAGATTTTGTTAATTCGAGCGCAAAGTTTTTTGGAGCTCTAAGTTTAATGGGATTAATCCCAGGTGAAGTTGCCGCACGTAGCCCAGAGAGTAAAACACTTGTAGCAGTTTTTCTTAGAGGAGGAAACGATGGAGTAAACACCATAATCCCTTACGGTGACGATGAATACTATAATCTAAGGCCAAGAATATCAATCCGAGAATCAGATGTAATTAAACTAAGTGGTTCAGACATTCTAGGATTACACCCAAGGCTCGAGCCTTTAAAAGAAATTTATGATGCTGGACACTTAGCTATTTTCCCAGCAGCACATAATGATTATTTAAACAGATCTCATTTTGAATCTCAAGACATGCTTGAATCTGGCTTAAGTAGTATCACTAGCGATGGTTGGTTAAATAGATTTTTAAAGAATAATACTGGTGATAACAGTTTACTTCGAGCTGTATCACTTACCTCTAATCTAGCAAAGGTTTTCCAAGGACCATATAGTGTCAGCAACTTTGCAGATTTAGGAAATTTCAAATCAAGTATCCCGGAAAACATGTTACTCGGCTGGTCCTCACTATACGCTGCATTTAATGGTGGCTCTACTCCTTTATCTACCCTGATATCAGGATCAGCTGATTCTTTATTTAAAGATCTAAATAAAATTAATGAAATAAATAGTGTCGACTATGTCGTTGAAAATGGTGCTGAATATCCAATGTATAACTCAACAGCAAACAAGTTCAGAGATGCAGCTAGGTTAATAAAAAACTCTGACATTGAAGTAATTGGTTTAGATATAGGTGGTTACGACACACACACGAACCAAAGAAATAGACAAGATGGTCTCCATGGCAATCTCGCTGGCTCTATGAAAGCATTCTATAAAGATCTGGGACCAGAAAGAATGAAAAATGTCACCATGCTAGTTTACACAGAATTTGGAAGAACTGCAAAAGAAAATGCTAGCGCTGGAACAGACCATGGAAATGCTACTTCTTACATGGTCATGGGTGGAAATATAAATGGCGGTCTTTATGGTGCTTGGCCTGGACTTACTGCAAGTCAAATGGAAAATGGTAGATACCTGAAACACTCTGTAGACTGTGGAGATATAATCTCAGAACTACTTGTGAAGTTCTTAGGTGCTGGAGATATTAACAACATCTTCCCTAATCACAGTTATACTCCATTAAATTTCATTGCTTAAATTAAGCAGAAATTCAAAAAATTATTTATTAAAAGAAGGTATTTTATGAACAACTTAGTCAAAAAAATATTAATTTCATCATTAATAACAGGACTCTTAGGCGCTGGGACACCGATCCAAGCAGTAAATATTAAAGATCAAATGAATTTAAAACTAAACTTTGAATTCACCACTGATCCCCAGTTTACAATCTTAGACTTCATCGTCGACAACGAACAGCACGCTCAAGATATTCAAAGTGAATGCTCAACAGATGAATGCAACCATAGCCTAGATGTTTCACTAGAAAAAGGTTTCAATCTAAACGAGCTTGATTTCAATATCGCTTACTTACAAGATGGACAGAAGTATGCATTGGATTTAAACAATGACACAGTAACAAAAGTTGTGGTTCATAAAGACTTACATTTACTAAACAGAATTACCTTCGGTCGAAATGAAGCAGACTTCGAGGCTCTTCACACAGCAGGGCTTGATGCATATTTAGAAATTCAATTAAATCCTAGTTCTATAGATGAAGATCAAGAATTTAAGCAATCAATCTACACAACTACTGTTCCAGAATCAATTGAAGAATTAAGAAAACAAATGATTTACAAAACAATCAATAGTAAAAAACAACTAAATGAAATGATGACCTGGTTCTGGGAGAGACATTTCAATGATAATTACGACAAAATCAGAAATATTCGAAACTGGAAATATCCATGGAACCATAATAGAAGCAGAATTAAAGATTATAGATCAAGCAATGAATTCATTAAAGGTAAAGCCATTGCATCTGGCGGTGAATTCTACATAGATGATAAAAGATTAGAACAAATAGATATTACGGCATACGATCAAGTGCAAATAACAATGTCAGTTGGGGACAGTATTGGTGCAAACCAAGCAAAACTGTTCATCGGAGAAGACCAATCTGGCACTAGAGAGTATGCCATCTCTTTTGACACCATAAATGATAATGAACAGCACACTTACAATATCAATATGTACAATACCACTACATTTGAAGGAGATAACTTTGATATTGAAGATTGTGTTTGTTACTTAAACAAAAACGCAAACGGTGAAAGTTTCTGGACTGCACACGGAACGATTAATGGTTTAAAAATTGTTCCTATCAGTGCTGATTTACCTGAAGGCGTGGATGAAGTTGATTTTAAAATCACAGAAATAAAACTACTAAGTAGCCTAGGAGTAAAGCCGGAAATGAGTTTACTCTTCAACCATGTTGCTAATGAATACGATGAGAATCAATTCTTTAGAGCAAATGCACTTGGTAACTTTAAAGACCTTCTAAGACATAACTCTAAGAGTGCAAACATGCTTCTTTACCTAGATAACTTTGTATCGAATAAAGAAGACGCTAATGAAAACTACGCAAGAGAATTACTTGAACTGCATACACTAGGGGTAAACAACTACACAGCAGAGGATATTGAAGCTCTAGCTGAAATATTTACTGGTTGGACTACTTATGACAGCTTCTATTTCAATCCAGCGATACATAGCTTTGCTGAACACGGTTTAACCTTTAGTGAAGAAGATATTGCCACAGGTGGAGTTGAGCAAGGAGAAAAAGTCATCGATATCCTTGCTGAACACCCACTAACAGGTCAAAGAATCTGCGGCAAATTAATTGAATTATTCTTAGGCTTTGAAGCTGATCCAGGATACACTGGTCTTCAAACAAGCTGTGCAGATACATTTGTAAACGAAAAAGACTCCCCACGTCAGTTAGCATCGGTAGTTAGTCATATCTTAAAATCTGGAGAATTTCTAGCTACCTCTAACTACAAACAAAAAGTTAATAGCCCTCTCAATTTCTTTACAGCAGTAAATAGAAAGTTAGATATTAATTATCCAGAGGATTATTCAGATGGCATGGTTAGATGGACTATTCCTGATTTCTTCTCAAGAGATAACTACTACCCTATCTTCGATTACGCTCCACCAACTGGTCTGAGTGAAGCAAGCTATGACTGGTTCAGTCCAGGACAACTACTTAAACGAATCAATATCGTTAAATCAATCCTTGATCAAAGAGCAATCCAAGACAAACTAGTCGCAAGAGCAAGAGCACAAACTGATGGGTCGAAAGAAGGAATAGCAAGATACTTTATGGATCTATTCATCGGACATGACTCATATACAAATGAAGAAGTCCAAGGAGCAGTCGCTATCTTTGCTGACGACTTTACCCTAGACAATGAATGGAGAGCAAGAAACGGACTAAGAGACTTACTGAGATACGTAATCATCATGCCTAAATCTCAACTTAACTAAAAGTGTTAGATCATCTCCTGATTTAACAACCACACAAAAAGGAAGGAGGAAACAATGAAAAGCAAAGAAGAACGGCGGAAAAATCATGAGCAATAAATAAATACCTGCCGCATTGTGAACTTCTACCCCCTCACCTAAAAAGTGAGGGGGTTTCTATATTAGGCTTAATAAAGTATCTAGTAAGGAATTTTTAAACATAATAGTCTAAAGCCCTAAAGTCAATTCTGCGTATATTAGTATAGTGCTAAGAGGAATTTATGCATCTAGTAGTGCAATGAAAATGCAATCGATTCAGCAACAAATACTTGCTGATAACCTTGCAAACATTAATACTAGTGGCTATAAAACAGAAAATATCAGTTTTAGAAGTTTTGTACCTAGGGTAGTTAGGGGAGATAACCATGAAACTCTAGGTATTATGAACAATGGTGTAAACGTCCACACCACGAGATATAACTTCGAGCAGGGACCACTAAGAATTACAGAAAACCCTTTAGATATAGCAATAACGGGACCAGGGTTTTTTCCAGTGGAAAACCCTGATGGAGATATTCAATACACCAGAAATGGGCACTTTACGATCGATAGGGATGGATTTGTCACAAATATCCATGGTGACAAATTATTAGATGATGGTCTATCACCGATAGTTTTAGATGCTACTAGTAAAACTATCGGAGTCACTAAAGATGGATCTTTTATGGTAGATGGACAGATTTTGACTCGCTTAGGAACCTTTGAATTCCCACAGGGAGCAGGGATTTTAAGGATGGAAGGTGATAAATACGATTTAAATGATGATAATTTAGTCATGAATCAAGGTATGCAAGATACTTTCCATCAAGGATTTTTGGAAGATTCAAATGTTAGTGCTGTAAAAATGTCTACTGAAATGATTAGGACTATGAGAAATTATGAGGCTAATCAGAAAGTTATGAAGTCTCAGGTAGATACGCTTAGGCTTATTATGGATGTGGGTAGGATTTAAGGGCTATTACAGTAATCGGTAAAACCTTTCCTGATTATTGAATCTATATATAATAGCGTAGCCTCAGCATTAGGAGAAGTAGGAGTTAAATCTACCTGAGCAAATTGCTTTAACTGTAATTTATCACTGTCATCACTAGGAATAACCGAAAATGAATTATCTTCTGAGTTGATTAATAGATCATATGATTTAGATGATTTAACACTTACTTCTCTCTTTTCAACAAAATCATTAAAAGGAGCTACTTCTTTCCTAAAGTTTCCAATATCAGAGATAAATCCAAATGCTTGATTCTGATTATCATTATAAGCACCTTTTTCATTATGAATTACTGACAGTGAATAAATACCAATTGGCATTCTTCTTAAAATTTGTTCATGACTTTCATTGAAGCCACCATCAATATCTTCTATTGGACTACAGAAAAGAATAAACCTGCTGCCCGTAACATGCTCTTTGATAATCACTGGGTATGAATTTGGATCTACATCCTTGATCAATATTTTCCCATGTTCTGAAAACATCATAGGTCTGCTAGTAAAAGGTATCTCTTTCATATTCAAGAGTCGATCAGTAGAAGCTAAATTACTTAGTTGCTGCCTTGAAAATTGAGTATTCACACCTTCTTTTGTTTGTAAATCTTGTTTATTTCTGTCTACAGTATCTCGAATAAATCCAGTGATTTGTTGCAAGTAACCTGCTTCTTCTAAACCTAATTTCTTCATTAGTACTGTAATTTCTTCCTAAACCATATGCTTTTCAGCTGATAGTAGAATCTATCAATTTGTAACTACTCAGGTAAAAAATAAAGATTATGTAAACTAACATGTTTAACTCTGGCCAAATCTAGCTATTCATGA
>JABSOS010000027.1 GCA_013216135.1 Candidatus Caenarcanales bacterium | reverse complement strand
AGGAGCTAGAAAAGGAGTTGTACGAGTTAGTAATTTCTAAAGAATCATAAAGTTTAATGGTCTAGAGCCAAAAGAATTAAAGAAAGAACTTTCGAAGCAAGATCCTAAGAAAAAATTACTTGTCTTTGGTAAACCCTTAATAACCCCAGCTGCAGCTAGTCTTGGTTTTAAGGGTATAGGCTTTATCTCAGCTGCAAGAAATGCAGGTTTAACATTTAAAATTCTTGCTTCTGCATTAGCTCTTACTGGAGTACTTAATATTGACGATGCTTTAAACCCACCAAAAATCCCTCATAACAGCGCCCCTCGAGAAACCCATAGTTTTTTAACTGAACTACATAAAGAAGCCCCTGACTTTTCTAAAGCTCCAAAAATCAAACCAATAGAAATTAAGTCTCCTGTTCTTTATGGATTCAAACCTGGAACTGAAATCATTGATCATAGTGATAATTTAAAATACTTAGAAGACTGGAAAGATAGTAAGATAATCCTTGCAATAACAGACAAAGAGAATGCTCCATTTGTACTTTCAGACTTAGTTAGAAATAATTTTCATAACGCAACCCTTCATCTAAGAGGGCTTGAAGATGAAAAGCCACTTAATGGAATTAGAAATTTTGCTTTCAACGTAGGTCGTCAACATGCTAATAATCCAGATGGTAATCAAGTTAAAGGTTGGGATGATTTCAAAAAAACAGTAAAAGCAGATCATCAAGCATTAAAAAAATTGCCTGGAGAACTGGTACATAATCGCTCCCTGCTTAAATCATGGCAACAGCACAACAACAACAGACGAAATTTAGGTACTAGTGGAAGACTAGTAAATCTATTCGAAAATATCAAAGAAGAAGCTTCAAAACCAGGGAACCAAATTATTCAAATAACAGATGATGAATTTGAAGGTGAAGCAAGAGCAATTAGCTCTTTCTTAAATAAGCAGCATAAATCAGGAAATATTCCATCTTTTCTAATCCTAGATTTAAGTAAAGTTAAAACACATGATGAATTAACTCTAGGACAAAAGCTGCAAAGATTTGTACCCTGAAGACAATTATCTGCATTTCATACATCAATTATAAACTTTCATAATCTAGCTTTAACCAAGATAAGCTACATAAATATCAATATGAAAGACAGGTTTAACAGTAGCAAATATAGGTTAATGGATGGTATTCAAAACATACCAATGCTACCATCTCCAACTCCAAGGACAGCTGATAGTCATAGTGAAGTTACCAGATACAATAAAGAAACCTTAATGAGTATAGGCATCTCTGAAGGAGCTGCTAATCAGATTATTGGTGATAATAAAAATGGAGTAACTGAAGAAGAAGCTTTCAAAGCTCTTAATTCACTTTATGAAACAAACCAAATATCTGATTCTGGGGAAATTTTCTCATCTGGAGAAAACCGATTCAAAAATTATAAAAATGGCTTATTACTTGAAAGATTGGACTCGCTTGACGGCAAAGATAATATTGGCTTGAATGATGAGGGTAATCTTGCATGGAATGCACTGGGAGCTGAAAATCTAACAGTGGTAGAAGCAGAACCTTTTAGTGTTGCTGAAAATATCAAAGAAGATGAGTCAGGGAACAGTTTATTAGAGAAGGGTTTAAGTGATACAAGAGCTGAAAAAACCGAACAAGCCTTAGCTAAATTTCTAAAAAGTAAAGGTTTAGAAGGTGTTACAGACATAAAATATGCTGGCAGTATAACTCATGATGGCAAAGCCACTAAAGGTAATCAATTCCACATTTTCTCATTTAAGAATGAAGCTGAAGAGGAACAAACTATCGCCCTTGAAAGTGTAAAAAACCCAGATGATAGAGTTCCTTTAGGTTTTGTAGAAAACTTTCAAGAATTTGCAAGTGGTTTAAGCATAGATCAATACAACCAAATAACTGGTGAGAAGAAAATTAATGCTGATAATTATTTTTTCAAACCATAAACCAAATTAGTTACCACACGAACTTTTTTAAGGTCTTGAGTATAGTAATGAATCGGCTCTATAGTAAAAAGTCCTTGGCTAGCTGATTTCAAAGAAGCAATCTTACTATCAGAGTTCAACGCGAATTCTTCAGCTGCTTTTTTCGCTTCAACTGTAGCTTCTTTAATCATTTCAGGTTTAATTTCATTTAACTTCGTATATAAATACTCAACCTCATTAGAGGAAAGAGTCACTCCTTGACCGACAAGTTTATTAATCTCTTTTAGAGAACTTTTAACTAAATCCATTCTCTTAGTTTTAATTAGGAAGCCAAAATCAGCAACATATCTCTGAAGATTATTCACATTATCAGTACTATATAACTGTGCTTGCCTGTCAGTGATTCGAGTTTGCTTAGCATTAATTTCATTAGGTTTAAAACCTTGTTCATTAAAGAAGTTATTTATCACCACCTGAGAAGCCTCTAAAGCTTGGTGAAGTTCCACTAAAGTATTTGCCGTAACCTTAGCCTGGACAGGCCATAATGCTAAATCAGCATTCACCATCCTTTCAGAAAAACCTCTTACCGTAACAGTCTTACTAGAATTTTTCCATGAAAGAAATGAGCTTGAAATTATTAAAGCTGCAATGATGATACCTAAACCTAACCAGAAAAAACTGAAGTTATTTATATTCTGGACATAATCTAATTTAGGTTTATCTTCAGTCGATTCGTCTTTGAATTCGATGTTAGGCTCTTCACCAGGGATATTTTGATTCATAAGTATAAGTAAATATTAGCAGAGTATTATGATAAATTTTAATTTATGGATACAAAAAAAGTTTTTATCACCTCACTAGTAGTCTTCATCTTCGTATTTCTATTTGAAATGATTTTCCATGGCTTTATGTTAAGAGGCTTATACATGGAGACTGCAAGCCTATGGCGCCCACCAGAAGCAATGCAAAGTTTCTTTCCATTATCTTCAGCTGTTCAAATACTTTTCTCATTATTCAGCGTCTTATTCTATAAATTATTAGTTAAAGAATATGGCGTGAAATCAGGACTAATCTTCGGTTCATTTTTAGGGCTTCTTTTCGGTATCAGCCAGTTCGGACTCTATGCCTACATGCCAATCCCTATGATTCTTGCTGTAGCTTGGTTTGCGGGGATATTTCTAGAGAGTTTAATAATTGGATTGATTATCGGGCTTATGAATAAGAATTAGTATTCAAACATTTCATTAAGAAGATTACATACTTTTTCAGCAGTTTTAGAGCTAATGACTCCCATTTTAGAAACAAGTCTCTGTTTATCAATTGCTCTAATTTGATCTAAAACAATTTGACCATTTTTTTTCTGAAAAGTGTGATTCACTCTAGTAGGATAATTCCTAAGAGAAGAAGTTAGAGGAGCAATAATTACAGTTCCTAAATATTTATTCATTTCATCAGGTGAAATAACGACAGCAGGTCGTATTTTTTAATTTCCTTACCTAAACTAGGGTCTAAATTCACCCCAAAAACATCAAATCGTTTTACAGAATCTACCATGTCCATTCATCTAGATCCCAATCATTTTCAAGGTTCAACAAAGCTTTATTTACTTTATTATCCGAATCATCAAATTCTTCACGGGAAGCATTTTTAAAAGCTTCTTCCCAGCCTAAACGTCCTTCTTTAACTTTCGATAAAACTAACTTATCATCGACTAACTCAACCTCTAAATAATCAGGATCATCTAAAAACTTTAAGATAGCAGTCCCAAGTCTAAGACCTTTAGAGTTACCTATTTCAATTACTTTAAGCTTATTTTTCATGACCAACCATGTAACTACAATGTAATTACATTAGACCCAATTTTCAATTAAATACGCAAAAGTTGCGGGAATCACTGAATAAAGCCTTAATTAGTAGTTTCATAACCAAGAAGTGGTAAGATTGTTAATCCACTGGGTAAGTTATTTATCCAGTTCGTAAACTGAAAGGTGGAATATTTATCTCTTTTAAGAGATAATACGTGAACCCTAAATTATGGGGGCGTATTAGCTTTGACGGAGAACCTGCGTTTTGAAGTGCAAGTCATGGAAGCAATTGGACCATGTAAAAACCGGTGCACAAATTAAGTGCTGAATTCAACAGTGAAGTACACGAAACTAACGTAGTTTCACTTGATAGCTACAGAATGGCTGCTTAGTCGTCTGATATCAAGAAACAGCCCGACAAACTGAGGCTAACTTCCCTACTTTAATGTTGGCTTACTGAGTCATTAAAGATAGGGCATTTACTTGGTAAGTGCATCTTCTAGAATTTTATTAAGCTTGGCTAGAAGATAAAGATTAAGGCTTAAAAACCCGTTGATTGTCTCTGATCGTGAGCACGGTAAAAGCTCAGACCCAGTGACTAAGCTTGTAGTACTTCCTAATAAAGCTTTTTCGGACGAGGGGGGCAGTTCCCCTCCGCCTCCACCATTTTTGATTAGAGCCTGTTCTTCTGGGCTATTCTCAGAGCTAGAGCGAGTATTGAGGGTGGCGTATTTTGGATTTAACACCATTTGACTTATACGCCCCTCTTGAATGAGCTGGAATGGCTTAGATAATTCAACACTTAGGACTTGATCTTTCATTGAAAACTTAGCCCCTAAAGCTTTAAGAACTAAGTTTTTATCATCAATAGAGCCTGTTTCAAATATTTCTTTTACAACCTTACAAAATTCAAATACTTCTATAATCTTCTCTGCTTTATAGTCTTGTGACTCTGTGTTGAGCTTCATAGAACTTTCCACGGACCGTTTCTCTTTTATTAAAGACTCTTTTTTAGCCTTAAAGGTATCAATGTCTATTAAATCTTCTAACTTCATATCTACAAGCTTTTCAATTTGCTTATTGAGTTTATTTAAAGAACACTCTTGTTGTTTCAAAATTAACTGATCTTTTATAGCGTTTTCCTCGGTCTGGTCTTTAAGCCATTTCTTTGCCCAATCAATAAATGTGTGAGGTACTGTAATAGACTCTAGTATGTCTAACATTTGCTCGTCAAGATTTTCGGCTCTTATACCTTTTTGGGTACAAGCAACACCAATTTTTCGATGAGTACACCTGTAATAGCTTCTCTTATTAACTGAACCATCTTTACGTACCTTGTCTTTATGCTCTGCGTGGAGTACAGAACCACACTCACCACATTCAATTAAACGAGTAAAAGCAAATTTATGTTTATATAACTTAGGTCTATCTCTTTTTGAAATTAACTCCTGAGCTAAATCAAATTCCTCCTTACTTACTAATGGTTCATGATTACCCTCATGAATTTTCCCAGACCAGTTAAAAGCACCATAGTAGAAAGGATTTTGAAATAGTTTATATAATCCTGTTTTAGAAATATATCTTTCGGTTTTACTTCTAGTTGCAGGTATTTTAAGTCCTATCTGCTTTGCATGATTAACTAGTTTCATTACTGAGTAATCACCAGTGAGCAAGAGGTCCCATAATTCTCTAACTAGCTTAAATCTATCTGGGTCAGGAACAATATCTCTTTCACCTTTAATTCGATCAACTGTATTCATATAGCCTAAAGGTGCTTGTCCTGGGTAGGAACCTCTTTGAACTTTGAAAGCTTGTCCTCTTTTTGTATTTTTACTTAAGGCTTGTGAATACTCAGTAGCCATACCAAGCTCAACACTCATCATGATTGAGTTATCACATGGATAATAAGTTTTTTCATGGGTTACGATTTCTTTAATTACACCTTCAAGCAAGTAGTGATGTATAGTTCCTCCATCAATTGGGTTTCTACTGAGTCTATCTAGTTTCCAGCATATAATTCCGTCGATGATTCCTTCTTGGAGATCAATTATCATTTTTTGAAATTGCTCACGTTTATATGGAATCTTTGCTGATTTAGATTCCTGATAAGTTTTAAATATTGTGAGATTATTCTTTTCAGCCAAAGCCTTAAGAACTTCTATTTGATTTTCAATAGACTGGACTTGCTTTCCAGAGTCTTCGCTTGATTTTCTTACATATAAGCCATATTTCATTTTTTTCTGCAATCCCTTTATAAACAAAAAGGTGACGTACCTTACGCCACCCTCCATTGTATCTAAATAGATAAATCTTCCTGTTCAACTAAGAAATTTAATCCTAACCTTCTTCCTTTTGAGCCCGATCTTACTTTATTTAAATGAGGAAATACTTCCTTTAGCCTAATAGTAATCTGACGAACATTTCTAACAACACGGTCATATTTACTTGGATCGTGATATCTAATGATATTTCCTCGATCATCAATATCAACCAAGCCATAATCTAAACAATAATCTTGATATCTTGCAAAAATCTTAGACGCATTAAGACCGTCTTTTATACCACATTCAACAAGCCCTGATTGATTCACAAATTCAAGAAAATGATCATTATCTTCTCTTATATCTTGCATCAGCGATTCATTACAAGAATAATCAATCCCTTCTTTTAAAAGCTCTTTAAATTCCTTGACTAACCTATTGAGAAAAGCTGGCATTATATTTTCTATGATAAATTTAGTATCTTCTTTTAATCTTGGATCAGCTTTCTTCTCACGTGGATTTTCTGGATCAGGCTTAGATTTAAAAGTGTTTTTAAAATGCAAAACACCATACCTAGTAGCAATAGCTTCTTGCTGGGCTTCAAGCCTCGGGATTTGATTTATATTAAAAAACATAACGGACTTAGGAGTTATTGCAAATCCTTGTTTAAACTTCTCCTCAACTTCTAAAGGATCACCAGTGGCACAATTTTTCAGTGATTGACATTGATCTAAGGAAATAGCCTTATTTTCTGAAGACCAATTTATCCGACTCGTAGCTAAGCCTAAAACACCAAATAACCTTCCATTATCAGCATTCCTAAATGCCTGCAAGCCAATAAAGGTCATACTTAAATTTTTATATAACTTACAAACCCACTCTCTAACCGTATCTTTACCATTACTACCATCACCATATAGTAGTTGAATTCTTACAGCTCTCCCTTGCTTAATTCTGACTTTTTCTAAATCAAATGCACCAGCAAGACTCCTTAATAATATTTTCTGTTGGTCAGAGTCCAAGATATTATCAAGAGCTTCGTCAAAGATACTTGAATCAGCTTTAGGGTTAAAATCAAAGTCAGCCTTATAAGTAAAAAAGTACTCTGGTGAATGGTCTAAAAACTTAAATATAGGATTACCTAAATGATCATAGCTAAGCTTTAGATAACCATTTCTCAGATTAACTCCAGGTGGATTCGCCGTATCAGGATCTCTAAAGTATCGAGTTTTGACATATTTCAATGCAGATTCTATTGCATTAGTACTTGCATAACCTGTTGTGCCCTCCTCAGAATTTGTTATATATGTATCAAAATAATCAGAAATTTTTTTTCTTAAAACTTCTTCAGGAATTAATTTGAAGTATCCATTTGAATAATGGTAGAGGTTATCCCCAAAGGATGCGTAAGAACTGGTTTCAAAAAATAAATCTTGCATAGCAACTTGACCAGATGTTGATGGATATTTACTTTGTGGGGGCTTATAGCCATTTTGATGAGCATGGTGAACAAGAGTACCTATTGACATACGACCATGTTCATAGTTTTCTAGTAAACTATCAATAGCTTTACCTCCTGTTTTATAGTCAGGGCTCCACTCTTCAATTAATTCTTTTATCACTTCATCAGAAATATTGTTTAAATATCCCCATGACTTAACAGCCCATATGAGATCTCTCCATATTTCATAGCCTGGCATAGGATCAATATATGAAAGCATTTCTCTAATCTGATCCAAAGTTGGATCATCTTTTCTATGAGACTGTTTTTTATAATTATTTTTTCTCTTACATTTCTTTTCTGAACCTAGCTCTATCAATTCTTTTATCATTTCGTCAGGTAATATATTTTCAAGCATCGTCAACTCACAATCAAGAGAGCCAAAAAAGATCCGAGTTGGATCTTTACAGGATTGGTCTGCTTGAAGAAATTTTTCCAACAAGCCTTTTAATAGCTTGATGAACTCTTTAGCATCATAAATTATTCTACTGAGTTCAAATACAACTCTAAATCTGTCTCCCTTATTACCTTTTTGGTGACTAGGAGTTGTGTAAATAAATGAAGCATATTGTTTTATAAAGGGATGATTTTTAGCTGATTCCAATGTAAAACCAGAATCGAAATCAAGAGATACAAATCCCGCTCTGATAAAATTCTCAGCTTTTCTAATCCCTTTATATACAGTGTTATAAGCATAACCATTATTTTTGATATAGCTAGCTAATTCTTTTGCTGTTAATTCCAATGGTTCAAATAGGTTGTTGTATCTGGCTACTTCTTTTTGAGTTGCTTTATTAACAAGCTTTTTATTAATTGAGCAAGGCATTCTTTTTATAGGAATACTTTGCTGCATGGTATTATTATCATTAGTTTGATTTGGTCCAGTGTTTTTATTAAGAGCGCTGGGCTCTTTTTTTTTGATTAGTGACATCAGAGTCGTCTCCTTTTTTACTTTTGTTTTCTATTTCATTGATTACTCGATTGAAAAGATTTAGAAATTTGGAAGCTAGCGAATTTGCTTCAGAAAAAGTAAGTTTGATACCAAACTCATTTTCATAAATTTTGGTAAACTCTTTTATAGCTTTTGATTTCATCTCTTATAATCTCCTAACTAAAATAAATTTTAGAAGGGTTAGTCTCTAATTGATTACTGCAGGAACCATTTAAAGTTTCAAAGATTTGAGAAGCTTTTTACTTGGTGTGGTGTTTAATTTCCTGCAGTATTTCTTCAATAAATGAAAAAATCGCAGGAACATGGAGGGCCACATGTCCTTCACTTAATTTATAACAATGAGATATTTCACTGCAGATATGCTTAAAATCAACTCTTTGTATTTCAGAAAAATCTTCTTTTAGTTTTATATAACCATTAGTCAACCATTCGGAAGCTTTATCGTGTATAAAACCTTTGATAGTATTATGAAGCTTAGGAATATACCCACCAGCATACGACTCTTTTCCTTGATTAAGTTCAATTGATTCAAGAATAAAGTTCAATATTAATTGCTTAATTTCGTTATATGAGGCACTTTTCCTTAAGCTTGTATAAAATTTATTAGGTTTATCTTTATCAATAAATTGGTCATATTTTAGTTTATTGCAAAACAGCCCATGCTGATTTAATTTCCTTTTTGATGTGAGGCAATATTTATTTTTCCTATAAAATTCGTCGAAAGAAAACCATAAATTAAGACCCGTTTCGCGAATTATAGTGCCTGAATGAATACCAAGTCTATTTAAACCTGAATCAAATTCTGTAAGTTTGATCAAAATTAAGATTGTCGGTAAGTAATCATAAATATACTCAAGAGGCATATTATTAGCTATTTCATAAAGCAAGCATACTCCAGCATCCTGTTCTTTAATAAAATTCAATGTCGACTCTTTAAATGTAGTGAAACAGCTATAATGACTATAATTCTCAATATAAATATCCTCAATATTTCTAATCACACTAGAAGATGATATTTCAAGATCTTCTAAATAAACTTTTATATTATGATCCTTAATATTTTGAATGTAATCAAATAAGTCACTTAATGAGGATCTAAATGCGTCTTCTGCATAAAAATCAAAGAATATAATGGGACTTATTATTAAATGATTTATTTGCATATCTTTAATAAGAAGAATAATGTCTAAGCCATCTTTTGTTTTAGTCTTCACTGCAAATGTTTCAGGTAAAAAGTTATACAGCCCTTCTCTATAGAAATCTTCAGAAGGATTATCTCCGCTGTATATATATCCATCACTATAATCTTTCCAAAATGACAACTGATTTTTCTCTTAATTTAAACACCTAATTAGTAAAATCTATTAAGATTATATCTTGGAATTGTGCTTTAACAATTCTGGGGTGTCGCAACCTCTCCAAATGCAGTCGATAGAGATATCCGACTGTAAAATACGATATCTCCTGGCTATAACTTCCTCTTTAGCCGGGAGACTCTATCTATGTCCAGAGCCTCGGCTTAAAACTTAGAGTAGTCGTTCATTTGGCGATTTGCGAACTCCCGACTACTTAATTATCTTTAAAAATATTTAAGTAGCTAAAATCTCTCCCTTGCGGAGAGATTTTTTATTAGCAAGAAAAGGAGTCATAAATGCATTTGATAAAGGTAGTTTGTATATGTTTAGTGTTAGTTGGTATTTTCATTAGTAAAGTTAATGCAACTATTAAGCAAAATAGGATTATAAAAAACGATAATAAATTGAGTTCTAAATTTAATAAAAAAGTTTCCAACAAAACTTCAAGACGTTTAATTGGTAGATGGACTTTATTTGATTCTGAGAATGAAGTACTTTTCAAAATTAATATTAAAGGTACAAGTGGTTTTAGGCATAGTATTGATAAACGCATTGATTATCTATTTTCGTATGATATCTTAGATCTCCAAGATAGTGTTATAGATTCGAATCTGACTGGATATATTCAAAAAGATAGAATGTTTTTTACCGCAACTTATTTAAATGGCTATAGCTTAATATCTGTTAGGTTTAAAAAAGTACCAATCTCAGGTAAAGTATTTTTCACAGAATTTTTTATTACTGATAGAGAATGCTTCTTTGAAAATACTTTTGACTCTATTGACTTTTATACCTGCGGGTTCATCCAGTCAATTCATGAATCGTCTACTAGCGGTACGATGTGGAAATTTTAACTATAATTATGGAAATATTTTTGTATATATCTCTTGGAATAATTGCTTTAGCTCTTTTACCAAAAGCCTTAGAGATTTTAGGTGAAATTTTACCACTTCTTATTCTCGTGGCAGTATTTGCTCTAGGAATCATTTTGATTGTCTTTTGGGTTATTCCAAATTTTGAAGACTTTGTTAATCTTATATTTGGAATTATAGGTTTTGCTATTCTAGGTGCAATTATTCAAAACTTCCCCCAAGTATTAAAAGGGATTTTTATAATACTTTGCATCCCCTTCTACATTGCCTTTCAAATCATTGGATATCTTAAAGTAAACTTGTGGCTTATCAGCTATATTCAAAAAAAAATTAATGGAAAAAGTTAACTCTTTGTTGTTTAGCAAGTGACGCTATTGAACCAATATGCTCCATATTTAATTCTTCATTCATTGCTAATTTCATGATGGTGCTATGACTTGCATGGTTTTTCAGAGTTTCTAAACCTAGCTTTAAAAGAAATCTAATAAGCTTGCCTTTTGATTTTGGTCCCTCTGATAGTAAGTTAATCCATTTTGATTGTTTTGCTGTTAATTGGTTTCTACAACCTTTAACAGCAATAGTGTTATTGGTAATATGATCTACACCTAATTTTTCAGCCTTATAAATTTTTCTAAGCTTATCAAAACAATTGTTATAATTACTGACTCCTAAAGCATAAACTAGAGAGTCCACAAGCTTCTGTTTACCCGTAAAGTTGAATCTTTTTATATCAGTAAGTTTTTCTTGAATATATCTATTGATCTCAGGTACAGATTCTTGCTGCTTGATTTCTTGTTTATAAACTTGATAGAAAAGCTGTATGTCTTTCTCAAGGATAGATACGTCTTTATGCATATAACCATTATAAGAAGTATTTGCTAAAAAGTCACTTTCTGACCTTAAGCCTATGGATGCTATTGCACAACCTAAAAAAGATTTTAGTAATATAATTTTGCTATTCACTTTTAAAGTGGATTTAACTATATTTAGGGGGTAAG
Organism: Candidatus Caenarcanales bacterium; assembly: GCA_013216135.1. Lineage (GTDB taxonomy): Bacteria > Cyanobacteriota > Vampirovibrionia > LMEP-6097 > LMEP-6097 > DT-14. The sequence continues at coordinate 24,663 of JABSOS010000027.1, read as the reverse complement.
AATACAGGGAAATCCACCTAAAACTGCATATTATTTTACACAGAACAAAGAAAGCCTATTAATAAAGGATTCTACCTTAAGATAACTTGAAGTTATTTTAAATATAGGCTTGATTTATATAGATTTCGTTGGGGGAAATGGGTATTTTAATTGTTGTTATCAAAGGTCTGCGAAAAATTCATGAATTAACAACAAGCAAGGAATGACGTAGGAGACGTCACTAAAATTAAGTATACTGTAGAAAGAATATGAATCAGGATAATGCACTAGATGATTTTGCAAATTTACAAAGCTCTTTAATTAGAGGAAATTTTGAGAACTCTCTTAAAGGAGTAATCCAAGAGGTATTCACAGTTTCAGAAGCTCTAACTTCAGAAAAAGTCAATAATAATATTAATGTCCAAAACCATTGTTATTTCCTAAGAAAAAATAGTAAAAAAACAAAATTTGAGTACACCAGAATTGCTCAAATTATGGTCAGAAACCTCTGTCATTATGTAATACCTAGAAGTGAGATTGATCAAGTTCGTGATGAGATGAATAAACCTAATGCAGATATATCTGGCTATTATGATCTTTTAAAAAAAGCAAAAAAGAAGTTTATTGACTACTTCCCTAAAAGTGAATCTGATACTAAATCAGGTGAAGGTGGCGAGTTATTACTTTTCCTTTTAGCTGAAGAAATATTGGGGCTACCTCAAGCAATCACGAAGATGAAACTAAAAACATCTAACAACGTTCATTATCATGGTTTAGATGGTGTTCATTTAGGTCTGAATCAAGATAAATCAAAATTGATTCTATACTATGGAGAATCAAAAGTTTATAAATCTCGGAGTCAAGCAGTAAGCGAGTGTTTAACAAGCTTGAAGAAGATGTTACTAGATGAAGAAGATGATGAAGATTTAGATTTACTAACTTCCTATTTTGACTTAGGTGATAACCAAAGTGAGTTAATAGCTAAATTAAAAATCTTTTTTAACCCATTAAGATTTGAAAATAATCAATTAACTGAAACCCAAGCTCTTTGTTTAGTTGCTTTTGATGAATCTTCGTATGATGATAAAATGAGTGAAGAAGAGGTCGCAAAATCTATTCAAAATCAACTGACAAGCTGGTTTAATCATCTTAAAATCACTGTAGGCAATAATAACCTTGCTACATTTCATATGAATGTATTTTTCGTACCTTTACCTTGTGTAAAAAAATTTAGAAATGCTTTTCGAGATGAGCTGAATTCATGAAACCTAAAAATGAGTTAAAACAATTTATAAAAACCGTCTTTGATGATGAGTGTTTTCAAGAGCAATACGTTATTTTACAGAATGAATATGCAATATCATCACTAAAAGACTTAGGCATTAATATAGAGAACCAAGCAAAAGATAAGTTGAAATCGAAATATCTTTTAAATGTTGCTTCTTTACTTAGTAACTCAGATACCCCTGAATACCAAAAAGCATCGTTGGAAATTAGCCAGTTTTACTTGCAGTTTTGGTTCTTTAAAGGAGCAAAAAGCTGGGTATTTAATTTTAGATTTATTAGCTAATTATCCAGCTAAAGATCTTGCTCAAAAAAGATATGGTGAACACGAATTTGATAAATATTTACCCATCAGATTCATTACAGAGAAAATTAACCGTGAAAGTTTATTTACAATTCACATTAACTCTGAAGATGAGTTTCATGGAAATAAATTTCAAAAATCTTTTTGGGATAAAGTTCATTCTACTGACAGTGCAATCTCAATCTCAGCACCCACGTCAGTTGGGAAATCATTTATTGCAAAAAAATGGATTAAGTACTTACTTGATTTAGAAACTAATGTTGAAGTAAATATAGCCGTACTTGTTCCTAGCAGAGCACTTATAAATGAATTCGAAGCAGACTTTAAAGAAATGTTTCATGGTGAAACTCAAAAAATACTTATTAGCTCATCACCTCATAAATCTGTTTTTGACCAATTATACTCAAAGAAAATTTATATTTTCACACAGGAAAGAATGAATTTATTTCTTTCAATCAATAAAAATACTGGGTTTAAAGGTTTGTTTGTTGACGAAGCTTACAAAATAGCTGATGGAAGTAGAGGTATGCTTCTTGAAGCTGTTATAGATAAACTATATAATGATAACCCAGATTTAAAGCTTGTTTTTGCTTCTCCTCACATTGAGAACCCAGAAGATATATTTTATGACTGCCTTCCATTAAAAGAAACAACTCCATTAGTTTGTCAAAATAGATTTTATTTACATGAAAATACAGAGGATGATTGTTTTTGGGATATTGAAAGAGTAACTATACAGAATGAAAAAATTTATATTGGTAGAATACAATCACCCTCTAATAAAAAAATTAAGTCAAATAAAGCTAAATTAGCAAATTTTGCTCACTCCCTCGGTAGTCAATCTAGTGGAAACATTATTTTTGCTAATGACGGCTATCAAGCTGAAAATATTGCAGAAGAAATATCAAAACTAATGCCTGAAGTCGATGATGAAAATGACCTTGATAGTGATATTTTAGATTTAATTGAATTATGCAAAGATGTAGTTCATCCTAATTTCAGACTTATAAACTTTTTAAAAAAAAATATTGGTTTCCATTATGGAAGCTTACCTCAATTAATTCGTGTTGAAATAGAAAAATTATTCAAAGCAAAAAAAATTAAATTCTTAGTTTGTACATCAACATTATTGGAAGGTGTAAACTTAGGCTGCACAAATATATTCATTAACAATCCTGGCAAAGGCAATCAAAAAAAGATTTCTTCTGGTGATCTACTTAATTTAGAAGGGAGAGCTGGTCGTCTTGGTCAAGAATTTCAAGGCAATATATTTTACATTGATTGGGATAATAGCTCCAATGAAAAAAAAGAACTTACTATAAAAAGAGCGACATCAAATTTAATAGAAGCTAAGTTTAATGAAATTATTGATCTCCTAGAAACAAAGAAAAACATAAAATCCTCAAATTTAGATACTGAGGCAATTGCAGGGTTGGTATTCAATCAATTCTCTCCTCATTCAAATCTTGATAATTCAAAAATTATTCAATCGTCATTACCGGCTAACAAAATAGAAAAACTGAACGATGTGCTACGCGAGTATAAGAAAAAATTATCAATACCAGAAATCTTATTTGCTAAATATCCAATTACATATCATTATTCAATGCAAGAGTTATATGAATACTTCAAAGAAGAATACTCTGAGAGACCTGAAGACCTACTGATTGAAATTAAACCAATCAAGAAGAATGCTAATGGAAAAAAAGAAAACCCGACCTTTGTATCCATCAATAGAGCACTAATTAGAGTTGGAAAATTTTTCAAAACGTCATACGGTCAGAATCCTAAATATCATTCATTGTTATCTTCTAACTGGATTACTGGATACAGCTTACCTTTTATGGTAGCCTCTACGCTTACCTGGAATAAAAATTTTAATAAAGATAACTCAGAGTTTATTGCCCTTGGAGAAAAAAAGAAAAAACCTAAATACAGTAATTCGTCACGTCTTCAAAGATATTGAACAAATTTCAAGATATGAGGTACCTAAACTCCTAAGAGTTTATGTCGATATTATGAATTTTTTCTTTATTGAAATTGGTCGTGAAGATTTAATTAACTTTGAAAGTGATGATATTTCACTATATTTAGAATTGGGAATTTATACTAAAACCCAACTGTCACTTAGAAATCTAAACCTATCTCGACCGACTATATCAAGACTGGCTAAATTGGATGAATCTGAACACTCATTAACTCTCCCAACAGATCTTAATGAAGAAGAAGCTTATAGATGGTTAGAAGATAATCTCTCAACAGTAGTTCAGGAAAGAATTTTAAGTAAAATACAAGTAGCTGAGCTTAAAAGTACACTTGAGTCTTTGAAAAGCCTTGCAAAAAAACTATAACTTTATCAAAACACCCTAGTTACAAACTTAATTGAAAGGCTTTAGCAATCCTATTAATTAAAATCTACTATCTTCGTAGATAAGTTTTGACGTAACTTATTTAATAAGCCTCTATTATAAAGCAAGAAAATTTAATATAGAATATGAAGATAAATGAGTAGCAAATATACTTTAGAAAAATGGCTTTCAACACTTAAAGATGAAAAAAAAATTATTGATGGATTCGTATCCTATGCAAGGTGTTGAAAACTCAAGAATTGCTTCCATCATTAATGCAACTGGATTTATTGCTTTGTTTAGTCAAATCAAAATATTAATTTACTACCCTGTGCTCTCCACTGTGTTAATAATCTGTTTATCAATTTCATTAATTTATTCAATTTTGTCAGGTATTGAAAGTCACCAATCTATAATGAACTCCATAATCTATTTAGACTTATTTATATCTAGTAAAGAAAAATCAAGTAACTTCAATACAGAACAATTAAAGGATAATTTTTCAACTGCAAAAAACTATTTTCAGATATCTACACTATTTATTATATTGTCAATAATTGTTGCAGCAATTTTATTTATTAAAATATGTAACTCTAAAAATCACATCCCCAAAAGCATAGCTAACAATGTAAAATTAGAATTTAGAATGTGCGAACAGAATAATCCTAATCAAGAAAAAACAGAAATAGATACATCATACAGTGAATTTAAGTCACAAAAAATGAGTGGCATCATAGATGGACCTATAATGCAAGCCCCACCTGAATCTGAGTCTGGACAACCTCAGCAAAGTCAAGAAACTGATAATAATAATTAAAGATCAATAGTTCTCTCATCACTGTTATCAGTGAAATAATCATTCTCTGCAGCAGAGCCACGGAGTATTGTTAGGATGATTCAAATAGCTCGAATCTTAGTTGTTCCACGTGAATTCTCTTGTATTCTTTTTCTTTACATTGGTTCTGAACATACTTGGCTATTGCCTTTTCATTTCCACTTGTACCTACTGTGTTAATAAAATAACCCAAAGTCCAAAATTTACTTCCCCCAAGCTTTTTACGTAAATCTGGGTGACGGCGAAACATCTCTTTATCAATTAATTTTTACCAATTGAACTATTGCTTGTGGACTATTTGTTGGAACCGATTGAATTAAAAATGAACTTGATCTAAATCTGTTCCTATCTCAATAAATTCTATTTCATATCTTATTGATATTTCACTACATATCTCTACCAGACTTGCATCTATTTCTTCATCAAATATTACCTTCCGATATTTTGCTGGGTACAACAAGTGATACAAAAGCATAGATACATTATGACTCTTCCGAATCTACTTTCCCATCCAGTTATTATCACGCTATTTTAATCTTCTTTGCACCAGCTAAGGCTCGCAGCAGAGCTGCCGGGAATTAGACCCAGCAATGATTAACCTTTTTAGATTCCCATGTATCTTAAAGTAGCTACTAAGGAGGCACTTTAAAAACACAGTTTTGAGTGGTGACTGCTAGATAAAAAATATTAAGATTCACTCTTTGAGCTAGGATTTACTCCTCAATCAGTGTTGAAAAATATAACTTTAAGAGGTTTTCGGTGGATCCTTAAGTTTGATAAGAGAGCATAATACTTTATTCAACACATTTACAAGTAGTTAAAAGGAAATCCTATAATCTACTGTACCTTCCTCAAAACTAACACCTTGAAAATCTTTAACAATATAAGGTATTTTAATTTTTTTATACTTTCTGTAATAATGAGTACTTATAATTTTATCAATTCTATAAATAATTTCTTTCGGCACCACCCATCTTATTTCTGTTATCCAAGTCCGATTTAAATCAATTTTACATTCTTGAGAGTTGTTTAAGCATGTTTTAAGCATTTCTACTTTATTATTAGCAAATAGAATCTCAGACTTTTTGTTTATAATATCTTTAAGTAAGAGATTTTTTTGGTATTTATTCATACTACTCCATTCACCATATGGCTCAATAATTAATGTTGGCTGAGGGAAGCTCCAATAATTGTAAAGAAATATAGCTTTCAAATACTGAGTCTCTAATGACTCACTTAATTTATTTAATGGGTTTGAAGAACCATACTCCTTTAGTAATGAACGGATCCTTTTAAAGTCTTTAACTTTAGGTTTTTCAATACCAAAATTTTCTCCAATATCGTTAATCATTCGTTTTAATTTTCTTTTATTTACTTTAGCGGGCAAATCATCTAATAGAGGGGTCTTGGATAGCAACAAATTATCATCATACAAATCAGATAAAGTTATTTTAAATGAATTTATGTTATATCTTAAATGTTTTATTCGATATAAATTTTGTATATCGTTTTCAGTATTAATTTCTAATTTATGACCCAGTTTATCCTCTTGAGGAGGTTTATATAATTCATAATTTCTGGGATAAAAATATTCAATCAAATATGAATCACTACTTATTTCTCCATGATTAGTTATTAATTTAATTTGAAATTTAAGCATTGCAGACTTGTTAGCATATACATAAAAAATGAGTCTTTTTTTCTCACCAGGTGGAATTTTAATACTCTTACCTTCATAAAATCTGTTAATGTTTTCTTTTTCTTGATCTAACTTTAATGTTAAAGGGTAATAATCTGAATATTCATCATAACGATATAAAGGGTATAGAGACTGGTGGTTGTTGTAGCCGCCAGCACCACCATAGAACCATGGAGCCAAATGAGCCTTTAGCGTAAATTTTTGACAAATTCGTTGATTTTGTAAGTTGTTATAACACATTGAGCCATATATAACTACACTTTTTTCTAAATTACTTAAAGGAAGATCATTTAAAGGGAGAGCAATATCGTAATCAATGTCTTCGTTAAAGGTCATGCTATTCAGTTTTAATTTAACTTCTTTAGTATCAATAGATTTTTTTATTATTGGATATTTATCTCCAACAAATTGATTGAGGTTTTGACTATTTAATTCCGAAGAATTAATAATTGCATATTTAAAATCAATTTGTTTTGGTATAAATTCACTATAATTATAAATAGGAATATGTAAATAATTATATGGGCATTGCTCATACGCCATTATATTCTGACAACTTCTATCATACTGTATCTCATTTGAGAATGTAAAGACTGGATTAGGGAATTCAGCATACTCATTTATTATTGCTGTATAGGAAGATAGCTCCATTACAGTATTTCTATTATTTGTAATTTGAATTTCAATCGCAGGTAAATTAATATAAAATTTTGGAAGTTGATCTTCAAAAATACTGCCTTCAGAAGTACCATATGAATTGAGAAGAACTTCAGTTTGATTATGTCTGAAATAGCCAGATGCTGGAACAATGTAATTTTTTTCTTTAGCTATATATCTGAAATCCTGAAAAATACTCTTATCGTCTAAAGTTTGAATATAATCTTTTGTAAAAGGAAGAAACTTGTTTATTATGTTTCTTTCCTCTACTTTATTGACTTCATTAAAAAGAGGAATTTTTTTTGTGATTTTTTCTTCAACTACTTTATTCTCAACTTTAAAAGCCTGAGGTTCAGATATAACTTTTGATACGATTTTACCATTTGGTAAATTATATAGATAGAAAGACAAAATAATAAAGATCAAACACCAAATCAAAATATGAATAGTGGAAATAAATAAACTATTTATTTGCAATAAGTAATTTTTCAATATTGAAGAAAAATCTTTCCAGGAGTCGACCTTTAATGCTACATTACTACCAAAAAAAAGATTATAAAAATTTAAAATAACCAAAGGAGCAGCTATAGAGACAAAAAATGGTAACCATAAAAGCTCATCGTTGCTATTTGAGAAGAATAGTTGACGCCCATAACGTTCCCAGGCTAAGTATAGATAACTTAAACAAGAAAAAAATAGTAAACTTTTAAATATTAATTTCATCACTATAAAAAGAATCAAACATTAATAAAATATTCTACAAGGTCTCAAGAGTATATTTCTAGAAACTACTTTAACTGATAATAAAAACTAAACATTCAATTTTTATTGAATTGATCAATTTATAGCTTTGCACCTAAAATTAATCTCTATTTCACCAATCCTAAAACCTTCTCAATCCTAACCCACTCAATAACCTCAAAACAATCAGGCTGGCGCAAGTCAGCAACTAAGCCTCCACCATTTTTGATTAGAGCCTGTTCTTCTGGGCTATTCTCAGAGCTAGAGCGAGTATTGAAGGTGGCGAACATTTTATTTTTTGCTAAACCTGATTTATTAGCTTCGTAAATATGCTTATTTACCGACCATGGCCTTTAAAGAACTTATCCCACAGTGTATTGTAATCCTGATATGGTAGACGATTATATTTATTAAAAAGTTCAGGATGTGTTACACGGTTGACTTGTTCACCATTATGGGTTAGATAAGTCGCTCTATACCTCCAACTCTCGCGTTCACGTCTTTCTTCTTTTTGATAACCGTCCTCGTATCCTTTATTCATTCTTGCAGTTGCATCTTTTGCAAGTAATTTAAGTTGGTCAGATCTTCTAAATTTCTCAAAGAAATCTTTAACGTCACCTGGAATAAGGCTTCCTTCATAATTTATTGATCTAAAATGCCCCCAAATGGTTGTAAAACCTTTCTGGATATTAAATGGATGCTTCTCATCATCTAATCTATGGAAATGGTTTAACTCTCTTGCAAAAGCTTCAAAGATCTGCTCATCAGTCATCCCTAAACCTTCCTCTAAAAAGTTTTTCAAAGCTCTGAAATCTTTAACATTCTTCTCCATGTCTTTTACAATATGAGGTTTTGGACTAAAGAGATCTTGATAATCATTTGCTCTTTCCATTATTACTACTGCTTTATAAATCAACATAGATTCTGGTGACCTAATATAAGCCTCTTTATTATTATCAAGAGTGACTTTGACATATCCATGCTTTTTTTCATTCATCATATAGAAGCGCTTATAGTTTTTTTCGATAGGTTCAGATGGTGGTGGTGGTGCTGGAGTCCAGCCTAGTTGATCCCAAAGTTCTGACATAGGGTCTTTTTTTTGAGGCGGTGGAGGAGTATCAGTGAAACTTAAGTTTTTTACATCATCAAAAGGAAAATATCCACTTTCATCTTTAAATAACTCAGGGTCTTGGAGCCCACCTCTCTTAGCTTGATAAATTGGATCAAAATTACAATCTGAATTTAAAATTACACAATCAAAATCTTTAATCTTTCTTATTACAGGTTTTAAAATATCTCGAGCTTCATTATCTAGAGTAACTTTTTTTCCATCTGGATATTCAATCTCATGAGCTTGAGAAAGTAATAAAGAAGCTAAAGAACCAGCAATAATATAATCTGGAAAAGATCCATTATTTGTTTCATTTTCTTGAGGAATCTTTTCAATAAGTTTACCTGTAAATTTTAGAGCAGATTTTTGAAGAGGCTCTTTAGCTAAAGAGATTTCAAGTTCCTTTTTCTCAACTTTATTTGATATCACTGGGACTGGTTCCGAAATCTTTTTAATATCAGCATTTAAGGCACTGATATTATTATTCTTTGATTCTAGAAAACTGCTTATCAACAGATTTAATGCAGATCTATCTGGGTTATATGGAACAGCAGCTATTGTTCTTCCTAGTGAATCTACTGGACCTTCTTCGCTAGCTCTTTTACCTAAAGCTTTTGGGCTTGTGATGAATTTAATTAATGCTGGAACATGTTCCTGGGACAACGATTGCAAATGATTGTGTTCAAGCCATTCTTGAATCAGTGGTGGACCTTCTCTCAATATATATTCTCTAGATTCTGTTTTTTTAACTTGCTCATTAAATAAAGCTCTTTGCTCATAAGCCTTATTTTGCATAAGTAAAAACCCAGTCGTGAAATTATCTTGAGGCATGGTCCCCATTATATTAACAAGGGTGTAGCACATCCGTCAAGACGCATTGCGAATTGTACTAACAGGTTTCCAAGCTGCTAAACCTTAAACTAAATTTGCCAGCCCTTGCTTATACCATATTTAAGCGGTGATTAAATGTGGTATAATTCTTGGGTGTACTTAGAAAGAAAAATCACCAGCTTTCTTGAGAGAATAGTTCATCAATTTCCTGCCATTCTTCTTTCTGGTTGTAGACAAAGTGGTAAGTCTACTTTACTTAGGAAAATTTTTCCTGACTATGCATATGTAACTCTTGATGATATTCAAGCAAGAGATACAGCTAAAACAGATCCTAAGCTTTTTCTTGATTTCTACAAAGCTCCAGTCATTATTGATGAAATTCAAAATGCTCCTGATTTACTCTCTTACATCAAAATAGAAATCGACAATAACAGAAAAAAGAAAGGGCAATATATACTCACAGGCTCACAACAATTTAACTTAGTCGCTGATATTCATGAGAGTTTAGCTGGAAGACTAGGGATGGCAACTTTAACACCAATGTCAATTGAAGAGCTAAAGAAAAAAAATATATCTACTTGGATAACTCACTCTTTAAGCGGTTTATATCCAGAATTAATTACAGATAAAGAGTTAGAGCCAAAATTATGGTATTCAACATACATAGAATCTCTTTTGAATAAAGATATACGTGACAATCTAAAACGAGAGCACTTAGGAACTTATGATCGTTTCATTAAATTGATTGCTGCTAGATGCGGGCAAGAACTAAAATATCAAGATTTTGCAAAAGAGCTTGGAGTAAGCAATCTGACTATCCAGTCATGGATTAATTTACTTGAACGAAGTCAAATTATCTTTCTAATACAGCCATATTACAATAATCTAGGTAAAAGAATTGTTAAAAGTCCCAAACTTTATTTCCTAGATACAGGTTTAGTTAGTTATTTATCTGGAAATTCTAATCAAGAAATTATTCAAAATGGTCCTATGGGTGGTGCTTTATTTGAGAATTTTGTAATAGCAGAAATCTTTAAGTTCTTCTCAAACAGAGGAATAAAACCACCTCTTTATCATTTTCGAGATAGTCAGGGAGTAGAAGTTGATTTGGTAATTGAGTATGAGAATAAGTATCTTCTTTTTGAAATTAAAAGTACTATGAGCCCTAAAAAAAATCATATTTCAGGGCTAAGTAAAGTGAGTAAGCTTTTTACTAAGACTACATCTTACCTTGTCTGCAACACTAAAGAACAGGCACCACTGAATAATGAAGCGATTGCTGTTAATTGGCTAGAAATCTTTTCCATCCTTGAAAGTTTTATCTCAAGCGACTTTTAAGTAAACTAATTCTGCCAGATCTCCACCGTTTAATGCTCTTGAAATCTATCAATAAGGCTGAGTTTTACAACATATAAAACTACTAGTAACGCAAGGGTCTATTTTTGACGTTTTAAACTCAGTATATAATTGAATCTAAGACAATGAATCAAGCACTTAAGAAAAGCGTTTTATCTTTTTTCATACTAATAATTGCTTTTCAAGTAACTTTAGACTTAGAAGCAAAAAATGAGCGCTTTCCAAACGCCTCATATCATTGTAAAGAATCAAATAAAAATGATTTAGGACATCATGACATTAAAACTAAAATACACAAATATAATTATCAAGGTTCTAAGTTTAAAGTAAAGTATCTATACACACCCTATTATTGCAAGAATCCATCACTTACAAATGATAAAGAACTAGAGAGCCTTAGCTGTGATAAAAATAGTGAAAATTCTCCTTTCATTCTTGAAGCCGTTGAACCAATGAACAGTCAGGGCAGGAAGGCAATTCATGCCGCAAAAATTAACAAAAATTTCCATGTTCATTTCAACAAAGAAAAAAGTATCAAATTTTCCAATGCCTGTATTTATGGCAATAATCAGAGAATTATAGAACTTTGGAATCAAGGCTTATTTATAATATCTGATGAAAATATAAATAATCTTGTCTATCCCAACTATGATGAAGTACCTTGGTTTCATTTCAGTAAATGGGTATTTAGAGGTGCATACTACAGCGATCACCCTCCTGCTGTTTTTTTGGATTTGAATAAATTACATAAACACTCGAAACAGAAGCTTGTGGATATTAAATTCTTCAAAACGCATATGAACGAAGGAAAGCGTATAAATCCTAGATTCTCCAAATATGACAATGATGGATATCAACTTGAATTTAAGGGAATTGAATTATGTTTTGAACATAAACGAAATTCGTACCCTAGCATAATAGCCTGCAATTTGACTCAAGAATATAATGACAATGATCTCATATACGTTGAGAATGGTAGTTTTGATACTGTTCACATTGCTCAAAGTATTAAAGGTGTAAATAACTTGGCTTTGAATATATTACTAGCCCCAATTACAATACCTTTCTTACTACATACTCTTTATAAATGGTCAAACTAATTAAAAAATTAAAGACCTACACATGAACATGAATCTCAAATATTTATTAATAGTAGTTTTAATCACACTTTTCAATCAGCTTTTAGCCTCAGCTAAACTAAATAGCAAAACCTATAGAGGCAGAACAAATGGATATAAAAGAGTGAGTCAATATCCTGAAAGAATGGAAGAAGTCATGTTTCAATATGACTTCTTAACACCTCAACGCTTACAGGCATTGGATGAAGAATTGAGAACAACACTCTCAAAAGAGTTTTCCAGCTCTAGTGTTTCAGTTTTTATTACTCCACATGAAAAACCTTTTAACCCAGCTAAATGGCATATCCCCAACACTTCAGGCTTATTTGATTTAGCAACAGATATAGTAACCCATAAAACAGCCATTTTTAACCCTCTAGATGAGAACTTCAAGGATGTGTATATTATTGATAAAAAAATAGGTAATGTCATTTGCACACCTCAAAAAACAAGAAGACTAGCAATGAATCAAGCTTTAGTTAATAAATTTAACAATATTATTGATCGAGATGACTATAGAGTTGAAAAATACAATAAAAATACCATTGCAGCTATAGCTGAGTTTCCAAGGTCCTGCTTCACAAATAATATTGATAGAAAATTAAGAATAGTAATAAGAGCTGTAGGAACAGAAGACGCAAAAACAGGCAACCATAAAAACTATGTAAGCATAGATACCTTATCAAAAAAACTAATTAAACGAATAGCAAGTGACTTTAATAGCTTAGAACCAAGTAACTCAGAGAAGGGGATAGAAAGAAAATATTATAACCTTCATAGTTACGATACTAAAATCTCAATCCAATCAGATAAAGTCTTAGCTGCAAAAGATAGTGAAATATTAGAGATGGCTTTTAATGAAATTGAAAAGCGCATAAAAAATCAAAGATTAAAAAACATTACTGAAGGAGAATTAAAGTTTACAATCGAGGAAGCTTTTATTAGTAGAACCATGACCAATAAAACCTTTCATCTTCGAAGTCTCTATGATGAAATTCAAACTATTATTCAAGAAGTATTCTTTAAATATTTTAAAAAAGGTATTAAAGACTCAAAAATATTTTTAGAATTTTCATTCACCCCTCATAATCAAAGTCCTGAATTAATAAATTTAATAAAAGAAGTTCAAGCACAAATCAAAAACAATTGGAATCCAAAAAAATCTAGTAAAAGTCAATTACAAATTGTACGTTTTGATTTAGATAAAAATGGCTATGCAAAGAACCTCAAATTCTTAAAAAGCAATGTCACAAAAGAATACAACAAAAACTGTATAGCTGCTATTAATGCAGCAACCCCATTTGATACAAGTGCTTACTTAGCTAAAGCACCTAAAGAGGAATTAATTGCAACTATTGAATTTAGCTTTGACTATAATGTTCATCATACGAAAAGTCGTAAATTTAACTTAGATAATTATGAAGTATTGATCAGGACAAAGATTGATAATTTATCAAAAGAAGAGATCAGAAATATCAAAATTCTAGTTAAAAAGCTGGAAAAAAATTTAAAAGAAGATATACCCAATCATTTAACGAATGTTGAATTAATGTTCTTAATCTCAAATCCTGAGATATTAGAAAAAAATGTAAAAATATCAGATCCAAAAATTCAAAAGCTTCGTGAAGATATTGACGCAAGAATAACTAAAATTTTAAAAGAAAATACAGGAATCAAGCTAAAATTAGTTACTCTTATGATTTCTTTTAAGGAGTAACTATTATTCTTCCAAGTTCAATAAAAATTGCAGTACTAGCTTTATTAGGAGTTGCAGCAATCATAACTTGCTTCTCAATCATCTTCTTTGCCTTTGCAGATGGAGATAAAGAAACTAATAAATATGGGGAGTTACCATTTGGTAGTAAAAGTTTCAACTATATTTTTAAAGATTGGGGGAAATCATTCATAACTTTATTTACAACAAGAGAGATTGAGTAAAGTAAATTATTAAAAATTGATCCTTAAATTTGGCTTTGATGCTTTAAGTTTTTCAAGAACACTTATATCTGAAATATCATTATGCCCAAGATCTAAGGTAGTTAATTTTGTAAGTTTTTCAAGAACACCTATATCTGAAATATTATTATGACCAAGATCTAAATTAGTTAAATTAGGAAGTTTTTCAAGGACATTTATATCCGAAATATTATTATCATAAAGATCTAAATGAATTAAATTAGAAAGTTTTTCTAAACCTGCAATATTTTCTAATTGCAGACTACTCAAATCTAAAGATTCAACCTTACCTAGATCTTTTCCCTTAATATCACCAACAGGTTTATTTAATGATATTGCTATAGCATTCAAAATTTGTTCAGACATAGCCGCAATATCAGAATCTTCAAATGACTGATTCTCATCATCGGATGGAGGAACAGATGCAGCTACTTTTGACGAAAATTCAATAGTTTTTAATAAATTAATTAACCATTCATCATTAATTAAATTCAAAGGTATTAAATCTTTGATATTAGCAAAGCTCTTTTCATAAATCTCCTCAATTCCAGGTTTATTTTGTCGTTCTTGCTCTATAGATTCTCCTTCTACAAAATTCTTCCTTCCATCTTCCAATCTATTTAGATTTGATACGAGTTCTTGAGTATCAAGTTTTCGTAAAGCCTGTGAAAACCCTCCAAAAGCTTCCTGCACCCTAGTTTCACATATCAAATTTGCTTTATTAAAGAAGGCAAGCCTATTCTGAATTAGATAAACCTGAACCCCTTGAGCAAAAAGTAATTTCCTTGTTTCACTATCCTCTGCTCCTATCGATGCCTCATAACCACGAGTAAATGTACTATTAATTAAACGTTTAATTTCTCTTGGGTTATTACGAGCAAGAGCTTTAATACTTATATTTATAGCGTTATATCTAATTTCATATTCATTCTTTTCTTCAGAATTTTTTTCTTGCCTTTCAGAAGCAACATCATCAGAATCAGATTCATTGCTTACTTCCTGAGGGGAGAAACCTATTAACTCTGTCCATTTACCAGCAGTCCGTTTATCTAAATTTCTAATTTGTTCTTCATGAAAGCCTGCGATTAATGTTTCACTAGGATTTGTATAGAATTCAACTTGAAACATTTTTGCTAAATAATCTTTTGCTTTAGCTTCTCCTAAGCCATTGTCTTTATAATGCTTTTTAATAACCCCGTCTATGACTTCACGGTCTAATCCGACCACAAAAATCAAATTTTGCATATTTAAGTAAAGTTTTAATGCTTCTAAAACTTCAAGCGCCACCCCTGGTAGACAGCGATCTAAATCATCGATAAAAATCACTAGACGTCCAGCTTTATCTTTTAAATATTTATCTATCGACTCCTTGAGAGCTACTTCAAATTCATTCAAATAAGCTTTCTCAGGCTTATCACTAATCTTTAGATTATTGATTATCTCCTTTACAAACTTACCATCGAGTTCAACACCAGTTACATCTGCACCTACTTTGAATTTCATATTCGCTAAAGTATGCACAAATGATACTCCTAAAAAGCTACCAAATCTCTTTGCTATAGGTTCTATATGTTCTTTAATTGTTTTTTGTTTCTGCTCTTCATTTAAGTCTTTAGAAACTTCATCTAAATTTCTATCTGTACACTTTAATATGATTTCAGCAATAATCCCTTTCCAAACAGATTCTCGATCATGGTATTTCCATGGATCAAACCAAATCGTATGAATTTTAGGATGTAATATTTCTTGATTGACATTATGACCACTACTAGCAAACACCCTCAAGAAATCATTCTCTGGTCTACTCCAATCTTCAAGACGTTTTTCTAGCCATCTCATAGTAGAAGTTTTCCCGGAACCCCAGTCCCCATAAATTCCTAAAGACATAGGACACTGAGTATTTGCGTGGCGGATTATATCGAAAAGGGAAAGTAAGCGTTTATCATAATCTAAAAAGTCTTCTAAACCTTCTGATTCATGTTCATCAACAGCATGATCAGAGAGTATCGTGATTTCAGGGACTCTTAGGCTTATAGGCTTTATATTTAATTTTTTTTCTGGCTCCCTTGCTTCCATAATAAGTATTTTAGTCTATATGATTTATGTAGATACTATAAATTCAAGAAAGCACCTTAGATCTGAACTCACCCCAGTCTCAAGAGTCCTTCTTCAGCTAAGTGTACAACAAGGTCGTAAACTTCATTAAGTTGCTAACCACCATTTTTATACCAAATTAAACCACCACATAAAAATGGTATAACTCTTAACTATTTGTTGACACCTACTAAGATAAATTAAGGTTCACCAACAACAGCAACTCTAAGCCCCTCTGCTTCCATTTTATTTTTTAAGCTTTTTAAATGCTTGTCCCCTATTACCATCCCAAGCATCTTTCCAGGAGTTTTCTGTGAAGATAGTTCCACTGTATTTTTAGTTATATCTTTATCTCTTTCGTTATGAAAGGTCTCTTCTTGATTATAAAGCTCTCCAGTTTTATCAAGTAGCTTAGATACAGTAAGGTTAGGATATTTTATTTCAATAGGAAAATAAATAGGCTTATTAAAGTTTTTTATATGAGGATACATACCGTCCAAAGCTCTTAAGTCTATTAATTTTATCTCTTGATCTGGAAAGTAATTCATTAAAGCTTCTTCAAACGATTCTTCAGCTATATCACTAGCAATAACATTATTATATTCGTCATCAGACAATAGTTTTATCAAATGATTGATCTCACCATGAAATCCAATGTTAGAATTCCGAATAAACTCATCAGCATTATTATCGGGGTCATTTCTAAAACGCTCTTCAATCAAATCTGGATTAGTGAAAACCATTATATATTTGAGCATGCTAGTATAAGTGTGCAAAAAATGAGTTTTCAAATCTTTTTCCACTATCTTGACATCAAGCCCTGGGTGTTTAAGTTTCATCAATTCTATTGACATGAAATCTGTAGGGTCAGAACTTCTTAGTTTATTCATTGAAACTGATTTTGGACCTTCAGGTATAATCGCCTCGAGTAAATTTTCATTATATAAAGCCTCTAATAACTCTAACTGTAAATCTGAAACAGTCTTATCAAAATTCCTACCCACTCCATTTTCATCCACAAAATTATGTCTATCTTGAAGAAGAATAACATCTGGATCCTTACTTGAATCTGTTTGATCTAAAATTTCAAAACGTCTTGAATTCTCTGTTTTATTAGCATTCAACTTTGCTAAAACCTCCATAAGCTTAGAAGAAGAATCATTCGGAGATTTCTCATTAATCTTCATCTTAGCTTCTATTGCTTTAATATCCTTATTTGAACTACTTTCACCTTGAATTGTAAGTGGAGTAATAGGATAACTTTCAATTTTAGAAATCTCCCCTTTACCTTGTTTAACATGGGCAGAAATAAGAAAGCGCTCATTAGCTTCGTCTATAGATAAATGAAAAGGACGGTTAATCTCAGGGTTTAAAAGTTGAAAATTCGAGTTGTTCTCGCTATCTCTTTGCATCACTAGATGGTTTTCACCGAGCTTAGCCAATACATAAAAATTCCCTTTACTATCAGTTTGGTGATCAATAATATTAATATCCGTTTTATTCACATCAAAAAAATCTTGTGATTCTATTAGCTCCCCTTCAGGAGACATTATCCTAAAAGTATTAGGTAAATTAACAAAAAATCTTAATGCTTCTTCTGAACTATTAACGGTTCCATCCTTGTTGACACTTAATCTTGTTTGATGCAAACCTGACGATTTAATGTGTCTAAGATTTTTAACTAGTTGACCATTTTTAGCATCATAAAATTCTAGTCTTTTCTTTAGATCGTTATGTAAAACTATTTGCTTATCTTTGTGGCTAAAGGCAATATCAGTAAAAGCTTTTTGATCAGGTTCAGATAACCTTGTTCTCCATAAAATCTTCGCCTGATTTAAATCATACTTAGACAAATAAGCATTACCACTTTCTGGATGAATTGAGGTTAGATAAATTTGTCCTTTTTCATTAGGATCAGCGACTAGCTCCTCGACTCTTCCTAAAGGATATTGCGTAGCAATAGTTTGATTATCAGAATTACTTATATATAAATTTCCATCATTTTTAAATACAGCTGTAACGATATGATTTTCCCCATTAATCTCCGTTGCTACTGAAGATAGTGGTGTATTAAAATCACTCCAGGAAATTTGATTTTCAGAATCTGAGCTAATTAAATCAATCTGATGATTCTCTGAACTATAAGTAAGTTTTGTATATTGATCAATATTATTTACCAAGGATCTTTTTAACGGACTTTCAGGTAAAAACCCTACTGCTTTATCAATTACATTCAACACAGCCTGTTTTTTTTCACTTCTATTCTCTAATAAAATATTTGGATTCTTTACAATTTCAACTAAACTAGATTTAAGCCCATCAATTCTTTCTCTAGTACTTTTATCATCTTGAGATGGGAAACCTAGCTCTTGTTCTCTCAAGTTATTAGCTTCACTTTGGTGGTATCTAAGACAACGCTCCAGAGATTCATTCAATTTATCTCTAATCGGATCTTTAGGAAGCTGCTCCATCATTACTCTCATTGTGTGTAAAGCTACAAAGGCATTTTCATGCAGATTTGTTTTGCTCAAACCATTTACAGTTGGTAATAATCTTCTGATTTGTGAAATGTGATAACTAGTTCTATCACTAATTTCTTTTATGGTTTTTAGAGGCTTAGGTTTTGATAATAAATCAGCAAAAGATTCAGCTTTATACCTTGCACCTGCAAAATTATTTTTTACTTGTTGATATTTTTCTTTAAATAGTTCTAATGGTTTCATGACTCAAACCTTCAAGATAATACAACCTGAACGAGTCCAACGTCAAGACCTATTTATTAATACTTTTATAAACATCATTTTTAGCCCTATTCAACAACAGTCTCAAAAAACTCCCAAATAAACTCAACAATTTTACTTTCACTATGTGACTTTCTTTTAGCTACATGAATATCCACAGTTTTCGTCTTCTCAACATGTTCCAGCGAAACTAATCTTCCAGATGATAGATACTCATTCACTTCTGACCTAGGCAGTCTTGCCCAAGCAGTACCATTAAGGATTAAACCTCTTTTAGTTAAATCATCACAGACAGTAATTTTAGAAGAATCGTCATAAACACAGCCGATATTCGAATTCTCCTTAAAAGTACTCTTAATAACCACTTGAGGAAAACGTTTTAGATTTTCTAAGTTCTGATCTTTTTTAGGCAACTTAAAAATTTATGCTCAGAAGAAATAAGAAGAACCATATCACACGAAGATACTTTTTTGAAATCGAGGTTAGCATCATCTTTGATAGTTTCTGAGATAGATATATCTATAACCTTCTTTTTAAGCATCTCTTCACCACTTAAAACCTCTCGAAAAAAATTAAACTCAGTGTCAGGAAACTCTTGGGTGAGAGCTTTAAACAATTTCATCGATACAGCAGTAGGAAATATTATCGAAACTCCTATTTTGAAAAATGCTTCTACATTATCTTTGATTAATTTAGCCTTACTTACAAGCTCACTGTGAGCGCAAAGCACCTGATCTGAATGAGCAAGTAAAAACTTAGCTTGTCTAGTGAGTTTTACTTTATAACCTTCCCTAATTAAAATTTCAAAGCCTAATCTTGCTTCTAGTTTTTTGATACGCTCACTTAAAGCCGATTTTGAAAGATAGATCTTCTCAGCAGCAGAATTGATACTGCCGAATTCATTGATACTTCTTATAGCTTCTAAATCTTTTAAATCAAAACTCATAGGGAGATAAAATGTTCGCTTTACCGAACATGATGTCAGATAAATACTTACTATGCAATTAAGTTAAGTAATTTATCGTATATAAAGTATATACCAAGATCATTGTTGAAAAGGAGAGCAATAAACCATGAAAAAAACAAATCCCTATATAAACTTATGCTTTTTAATAGCACTTGCAGTTCTAAGTGTCAGTTCTGTATCAGCAGCTTCATTTGAAGTTAAAGTCACAAATCTTACTCAAAGTCAAAGCTTTACCCCTATAATAGTCAGCAGCCAAGGAAGAATGATAAATATCTTCGGCGCCGGTGAAGCAGCTAGCTCTGAAATAGAAGCTGTAGCTGAAGGTGGAGACACAAGTAGCCTTCAAACACTTTTAGAAGCTGAAGCAGGCATTATAGATGTTCAAACTAGTGAAGGTCTTTTAGCAGCTGGTTCAAGTAGTACTGTTACCGTAAATGCTCCAAGAAGAGCTAGATATATTAATTTAGCAGCGATGCTAATCCCTACGAATGATGCATTTATAGGTCTTAATAACTATCCAGCTCCAAGAGGTTTAGGTAATACAGCAACAGTCTACCTAAATGCATACGATGCTGGTACAGAAGTTAATGATGAATTATGTTCATCTATACCTGGACCAGGCTTCACGGAGTGTACTACTAATAACACAACTCCAGAACCAACTGGAACAGATGTAGGTTTCATCCATATTCATAATGGAATACATGGAGTGGGAGACTTAACAGAAGCTACTAGAGATTGGAGAGGTCCTGTAGCTAAAGTAGAAATTACAAGAGTTAGATAAAATCTACTAAAAATATTTCTTGAGCAGAGAGAAGGGCAGGTTGAACCTGTCCTTTTTATTATGAGTTCGAAATACTCCTTAGCTCTGCTAAGGAGATGAATAGGACGAACGAGTAACAAAAGTGGCATCGTAGCCTGAGCTATTTGGGAGGGAGAGCTCGTAGAGCTTTCACTCGCTGATTGTGAAGGCTCAGAAACACAAAGTGTTTCTCCAGATTTGCGTAATACCCCGT
Organism: Candidatus Caenarcanales bacterium; assembly: GCA_013216135.1. GTDB lineage: Bacteria > Cyanobacteriota > Vampirovibrionia > LMEP-6097 > LMEP-6097 > DT-14. Next base: position 3,626 of record JABSOS010000027.1, on the reverse strand, counting down.
CAGTTTCGCTACGGGTATAGCAAATCTCGATGCCACCTTTTATTAGTTTTAAAATTAAAGATATAATTTAATCTATGTCCACTAATCAAAGTTCGACTTTAGAAAACCCCTTATTAGATTATGATGAAATGCCTGAATACAGCAAAGTAAAAGTAGAGCATGTAATGCCTGGTATTATTGAGGCAAAAAAAAGAACTCAAATTGAAATCGATAAAATCCTTAAGCTATTAGATAATCATCCAGAAGATGATAACAAGCATATGAACTTTGAAAACACTCTTATCGCTCTTGAAGATGCTGAGTTGATTTTTGATAAGGCTACTAGCGTCTATTATCGTTTAAAGTCCGTAAACAACACTAAAGAGTTTCGAGCTATCGAAAAAGAAGTCAATGACTTTGTTTCTGATTATCATAGTTATCTAGCAAATGATGATCAAATAGCAGAATTAATTCAAAGATACCTTAAAACATCAGATGCAAAATCCCAGAAAGCTCACAGAGCTAGATATATAGAAGATGTAGAGTATGGTTTAAAAGTTTCAGGCGCCTTACTTAATAAAGAAGATAAAGCTAAGTTCAACGAATTAAATAAAGAACTAGCTTCATTAAACACACAGTATAACAACAATTGCACTGATTCTAGAATGGATATCTTAATCAAAGCAGATGAAGAGGATAAACTGAAAGGCTTAACAGATGAAGATAAAAAAATGCTCAAAAGTAGTGCAGATAGTCTACGCAAGCAACTAGCTGAGAAACTAGAAAGTGATGACCCAAGTGATAATTTTAAAGGCAAAGCGGAAGCAGCTCAAGCTGAAGCTTTAAAAAGAATTCCAGAAGGATCTTTTATACTTTCAGGAGACTATGCCGTCTACCCAAGCATTAGAGCAAGGTTAGATGATGCTAAGTTAAGGAAAGAATTAACACAGCTTGGTTTTAATATCTGTGGTCCTGAAGCTTCAAGAGGCTTACTTGATATTTATAACAATGAAAAAAATAGTGAGCTTGATAATACTGAGATCACAAAAAGAATCCTTGAAATTAGACAAGAAAAAGCTAGGCTGGTAGGTTTTGAAAACCACGCCCAGCTTACAACAAAAGCAAGAATGGCTGGCACACCTGAAAAAGTTTTACAGCTCTATGAAGATATTCTAACTAAAGCAAAACCTCAAGCAGAAAGAGAATATAAAGAGCTTGTAAAATTTCAAAACGAGATTAATTATAAAAATACAGAAAATGATGAAGCAAATGTCTATCCATGGGACTCAGGTTACCTTGTAGAAAAACTTCAAAAGCGAGACTATGACATAGATGATAAAGATACTAGACCTTACTTTGAATATCATCAAACTTTTCAAGGAATGCTTGATTGCACTTCTAAACTTTTCGATATTAACTTTAAAAAAGCAAATGAGCTAGATGTTTTAGACCTTAATAAAGGTGGTGAAGCTTATAGAGTCTATGATAATAAGACTGAAAGATTCTTAGGCACCTTCTTCACTGATCCGTTTGAAAGATCTGGAACTAAAAGAGCAGGTGCCTGGGCTATATTACTCAGACCAGGATACAAAAAATCAGATGGTACCGATCAAAGACCACTTGTGAATATAACTTGTAATTTTAATGAACCTAGTGAAGCCAAAACTTCTCAATTAAGCCATAGAGAAGTTACCACTCTTTTCCATGAATTCGGGCATGCACTTCATTCACTACTTTCTGAAACTGAACTAGCAAGCCAGTTTGGAAGGAATGTAGCTAAAGACTTTGTCGAACTACCAAGTCAATTACTAGAGAATTTTGCTTTTGATAAAGATATACTGCAAAGTTTTGCTAAAAATTCTAAAGGAAAAGTAATCCCAGATGAACTCGTAGAGAAACTAAATAAAGTTAGAAACTTTAGAGCTGCGACTCAAATCACGCGTCAGATTAGTTTTGGGAAGCCAGATATGCTGATTTATAATCAAAAGAAAGATGATGGTAATAAAACCCCAATCGAGGTTTTCACAGAAGTTGCTGATGAACTAAGAAATGGACCTAAAGTATTTCCATATAGCAGCATGCCAAATAGTTTCCAACATATCTTCCCAAGTGGGTATTCAGCAGGCTACTACAGCTATCTCTGGTCTGAAATACTTGAAGCAGACGCCTTTAGTGAATTTATGAAAGGTGGAGGCTCAACATTAAAACCAGATATTGGTAAAAAATATCGAGAAACAATACTTGCCGTAGGTGACTCAATTGATCCTATAAAAGCATTTGAAAATTTCACTGGAAGAGATAAGCTTGACCCTAGTCCATTGCTTGAGAGAGCTGGGTTAAGGTAATGTTTTATAGGTTCATTTAAGTATTTTACTTATATGCACCCGTATTATACATATATTCTCCAGGATTCTGATACATCTTCATTCTTATAGCTTCTGAAACTGGAAGATACTTCATCATTGCATCTTTATTTGTCAGGAGTTTCGCGTAACTCCTGTATTAGACTGATTTAGCTCACTTGTCATCGTCATAAAGTCAGCATCACAAGTCTTATTTAAGCCCGTAGAACATTTAGAAAAAACATTTTCAAAAATTACTAAATTATTTGCATCCTGAAAAGTTCCTACTCCTAAAATCCACGGTCGAACATCCTTAAAGCTTTCTCCTAAATCCACTACCTGGCTACCTTTAAACTGTCTTATCTGCGCCCCAAACATTTCATAAGTCTCTTCAAATGACTGATTAACAGAAGTGCCACTTATTGGTTTAAGAACATCAGGGCTATAGAAATTCGTACTACCACGAGGAAAAGAGTCTACAAAGTGTTCAAAAATCACATCATTATTAACAGCAAGAACTCTATTTTCAATATTATCACTAGTCATAAAGCCTGAACCGAAGAAGGTATTATCCTCTCTAAAATAGCCATAAGGTTTTCGAATCTGCCTAGGGGGTCTTATTTCAATAGCATTATCACTTGAGCCTAAGAATTGAGCACGCGGTTCTTCACCACCAATTCTAGTATCTCTAAACTCAGCAATATCAAATTGATCAGCAGTGAAATGCTTACTATTCTTTGCTGACTGAAAACCTTGTGTAAGCTTGGCTTGAAAAATCAAAATTATTAGCAGCAGTAGAATCATCTTGGTTATAACAAAGGAAATTCTGTCCCTGTGCTTGATTTTCTTCTAGCCTAGAGACAAAAGGAAACTTATCTAAGTCATCTACAGGGATAGCAACTTGGAATGAAAAAATAAAATCATCAGATAAATAAAGAGTACTGGAATAGTTTTCAATATTTAATTTCTTTCTAAGTTTTTTCGGAGCTAATATTTGATAATCAGTGATTACTTCATCACTAGATTTCTTTGCTGTGATAGTAAGCTCAGCTGGAATAATCTCTCCATCTTTAATTTCAATAATTACTCTGCCGTTTTTAGGACTTAGTATAAAATTCTTTTTACCCTTCTTACTAAGTTTAAATTTAGCTCTATTTTTTTGATTCTTAATCCTTACAGCCGCCTCTAGAGACACATAAAATGTCATAACACTAATTTAACCCAAACACAGGGCAACCGCAAAGTGGGCTAATACATGTGTAAGCCTGGCCAATAGCGAGTATTCATGACTTAATAGAGTTGTGA
>JABSOS010000026.1 GCA_013216135.1 Candidatus Caenarcanales bacterium | reverse complement strand
AACTCATGAATAGCTAGATTTGGCCAGAGTTAAACATGTTAGTTTACATAATCTTTATTTTTTACCTGAGTAGTTACAAACAAATACCCCATTCAAAAAATAAGTTTTTGGGTAAAGGTACACAAGAAGACGATTTAGGTTTAAGTAGATCTCAACAAGAAGATTTAAATAGTGTTAATAATTATATAGAAGACTTTGTTAAGGGTAATGCTAAAAATTTATATCCACTTGACCAAAGTGAGCTTAAAGATATAAATAATATAATTAAAAAAACTTCAAATCCGTCTTTTGGATTAGCATTGATTGAACAATACTCTGGTCCGCGCGATAAGTTTAAGGATTTACTTCAATGGCATATGGGGAGATTAGATAAAGCAAGAATCACTGAGAAGGTGGATGTTGAAGATTATATAAATTTCCCAAAATTTTCAGATGTTAATGAAATATGGGGTAAATATAAAAATGATGGATGGAATGCAAGCTTTGATATTCAAAGACTTGGTAGTGAAAATTATTCTGCACAAATTTTCCCCGAGTCAAAAGAAGTTATTTTTAGACCTGGACCTAGTGATGAACCTTTACCTCTAACGTATGCTGAAGAAATACTTCATTTAGAGGCTATTAATTTAATAGAAAATAATCAGAGAAAGATAAATAAATGGTTACAAAATGAAATTGGTGAAGGTCTTCATGAAGGAATTTTGAAAGACATGGGGCATGAACGTCACCATTGGCTTGCAAAAGTATCAATTGATAAACTGTTTGAAGATACAGTAGATCCATTATTAGTAGAGAGGATAAAAGTTTTTTTAATTGAGAAAGATGCGATGGTAAAAAAGCTAGATCTTTATGCTTCTCTGATTGAAGAAAAACCTGAGTTTAAAACTAAGTTTTGGGATAAGTTAATTTCATCTGACAATCCAAAAGCTGAAATTAGTAAGATTTTAAATCAATCTCCTCGTTTTAATTTACCAAATGAGTTTCTTGAAAAAATAGAAAATAGAAGTTTAGAAGATGTTATTGAAGGTATAAACGGAAAGTTTATAGAAGTCAGAAAGGCAACTGAGTTTACAATGCCAGAAGAAGAAACCATCTTAAACTCTACACCTAAATGGTTTGCTAAAATGCCTATACAACCTGATGATTATGTCAGAGACTATGCTTCTACTATGACTAGGGAAGAAGTTGAAATTTTAAAATCTTTTTTGGAGCAAGATTGGGTAATTTCAGATCCATATAAGGTGCAATGTAACTTTGATGGTAGTTACCCTGAGCTTGTTCCTGAAGAAAACGGTAGTGGCTTTTTTCGAAATAATGATACTCATAATATGCTTAGTGTTAATACCAATAGGGAGAGTGGTCTAGATATGTTAAAGATTGCTGATGAAAGATTTAAGACTAATCATTCGTGGACAATTCTTCTAAAAATGTTAGATACTTTAGAACCAAATCCAGACACTGGATCTTATTACGGCACTGTTAATTCTGTATCAAAACTAGCAGGAGATTTAGTTGAGACTCAGTCTGATTCGATAAAAGTATTTTTCAATAAACTTAATGAGTCAAAATTAAAGAATGGGTATCTCTCAGACTTGAATTCAGGAAGTCAAATTAATGCTCTCTTGAAAAAGTCAATTTCCCTCCAAGAATCAGATAGACCAGCTCCTGAATTAGTAGCAGATATCTGTAATGAACATATAGATTTGCATTATAATAAATCTCAATATTCAAGTGCAAATGATCCATTTATGCATAAATTTGTAGCAGATATAATGAAAAATAATGCTTATGATTATTTTTCATCTATTGGTTTAAACTCATATGCTGAAAAATTTAAAGATGGATAAATTCATTTTAAGTTTATTTTAAATTATCCTTTTAGCTAATGCTAAAATCACTATCGGTGTCTAGATCAGAAACTACTATAGCTGGAATTACTATGAAAAATCCGATTATGCCTGCTTCAGGTTGTTTCGGTTTTGGAAAAGAGTATGCTCGCTTTTATGATCTTTCACTTTTAGGTGGCATAGCTATTAAAGCTACTAGCCTTGAGCCTAGAGAAGGTAACTGGACTCCTAGAGTAGCTGAAACACATGCAGGAATGCTTAATTCTATTGGTTTGCAAAATCCAGGTGTTGAGAAGGTTATAGAAGACGAATTAGAGTTTTTATCTAAATACGATACTAAGATATTTGCTAATGTAGCAGGACATACTTTAGAAGATTATGTAACTACTTGTAAAATCCTTTCAGAATCAGGGAAAGTAAATGCTATAGAACTAAATGTATCTTGTCCTAATGTAAAAGACGGTATTCTATTCGGTTCTGATGAGGATTCATTAGAAAAATTAACATCTGCGGTTAAAAATGCTATTTCTATTCCTTTATTTATAAAGCTTTCACCGAATGTAACTAATATCGTTAATATGGCTAAAGCATGTGAACGTGGTGGAGCTGATGGACTTGCTTTGATTAATACTCTTCTCGGGATGAGAATTGATCTTAAAACTAAGAAACCAGTTCTCGCTAGAGGCTCTGGTGGTTTATCTGGTCCTGCTATTAAACCTGTTGCGATTAGAATGGTCTATGAAGTTTCTAAAGTTGTGAATTTGCCTATAGTCGGTATGGGTGGAATTCAATCCTTAGATGATATTCTTGAGTTTTTGTATGCTGGAGCTAGTGCTGTAGCTATCGGTACTGCTAACTTTGTGGAGCCTACTGTGGCACCTGATTTAATTGCTCAGTTAGATAAATACCTAGAGGATAATAATATAAACTCTGTGACTGAGCTTGTTGGCTTAGCTTGGAAGGAGAAAGTTTCATGAATACTAGTTTAGATATTAAATCTCTTAATGCACTTGAAAGAACTATTATCGCGCTTGACTTTCAAGACTCTGAAACTGTTAGAACTTTTCTTGAAAAAGTAGCTGACTGTGAATTAAAACCTAATTATGTGAAAGTCGGTATGGAGCTATTTTATAGTGAAGGTCCTAATATTGTGAGATTAATTAAGGACTTAGGTTTTAAAATTTTTCTTGATTTAAAAGTTTTTGATATTCCTAATACTGCTGTAGGAGCGATTAAGAGTATAGCTAAGTTAGGAGTGGATATGACTAATGTTCACGCTTTAGGTTCTGTGGAGATGATGAAAAGAGCTAATGAAACTTTAAAGGAGTACTCTCCTGAGTCTTTATTAATAGCTGTGACCATTCTTACTAGTGTTGATCAAGCTACTTTAAATCAAGATCTACTTATTAGCAAAAATTTAGATGAAACAGTTGTAGCTTTAGCTGATAAGGCAAAAGAAGCTAAGCTTGATGGTGTTGTTTGTTCAGCCTTAGAAGCTGAACTAATTAAAAATAAGTGTGGTAAACAGCTGTTAACCGTTTGCCCTGGTATCCGTTTTGCTGATAACAGCAATGATGATCAAAAAAGAGTAATGACACCAGAAAAAGCAGTCGCTTCAGGAGTGGATTATTTGGTTATGGGTAGAGCTATTACTAAAGCCAGTGATTTAGGTTCTGTATTCACTAGATTAGCTGTATAATATGTTGAAGATGCGCAAAATCTTACCTTACTTATTATTTGTTTCGATATCTGCGTTACTAGGTTTTACATATTACACTTACACACTTTTTAATATAGGTGATAAGCCTGCAGCTACTAGTTACGATAAATTTGCTACTCATAATATTGATGAAATAATTTCATCGAAAGAACTTTCAGATAAAGAAAAGCTTTCTGAGCTTATGAATATTAAGTTTAGTTCTAAGTTGCTTGAAAATAGAAGAAAGTATTTAATTTCAAGAACAGCTAAAGCTGTTGATGAAGACGCTTTAGCTTTTATCTACTCTTATAAGATTGATTATGACTACTTAACTAATTACTCGAAGAAAATTTTAATTGATCACGCTAGCTATATTGGTTACGAGGCTGTAATAGTCGATGTTTTAAAACATATATTAGAGTTTCGTGAAGATGAGCCTAGCTTCTTCTATGCTTTGGCAAAATCCTATGCTAGACAAAATCTAAAAACTCAAGCACAAGAACTTTTTAATAAAATTCAGAAGAAATTTCCAGAATCAGAATATGCTCTGGGATCAGAATTTTATTTAGCGAACTTAGAGTCAGACTCTAAAAAGCGTAAAGAAAGATTTTCTCATTATTTAAAAGAAAGTCCTGGAGGGAATCTTGCTCCGCTTATACTTGCTCAAATAAAAGATAATGATGAGTATAAGTTTTTAAATAATGATATTGCGATGGTTTACTTTAATCTTGAAGATTACCGTAACGCTATTAAATACTTTGATACTTCAAGTGAAACCTTTGAAGAAAGGCATTACGCTGCTTACGCAAAGTCACTTGCGATGAATAAAGAAAACCTTCAATCTAAAAACTTTTTAATTGAAAAGATTCAAGAAACTTCTGATAAGAAACTCGCTTCTAAGCTATTAAATGCTGTTCTTACTTTAGGAAATAGTAACGCAGATTTATATGTACTTAGATCTCTTTTACCTAATGCTCCAGTGATTGCAGATGAAATTTTATGGCATATCGCTGAAAGAACTAAGTCTAAACTTGATTATCAATCAGTGTTTCAAAGATACCCGAAAAGCCTTTATGCAGCGGAAAGTATGTCTAGGGTCTTCTGGCTTGAATATAAGAGAAAATCATTCCATTTAGCTAAATCACTGTTTGAAAAGCACTGGAAGTCTTACCCTGAGACTAGGTCTCATCCATTTGTCGCTTTCTGGATGGCAAAATTGTATCTTCATAGAAAAGATACTGACAATGCTAGATCTGTTTTAAATAATTTAATTTCTGCCCACCCACTAAACTACTATAGCTACAGGGCAAAAGAAATTTTAAAACATTTAAAAACGAATCCTAAACATATTTGGTTTGAATTGATGCCTAAATCTAAAATAGTTCATGTACCTGACTGGGAAAGACCTGAATTGTTTTCAGAGAATGATATTAAAGATTTATATGGTGAGGATGTTAAAGAATTATTTATCACTAAGAGTTATGACTATATTTTATCAATGGATAAACTTGAAGAAAATTCTTTTGGGAAAAGGTTTTTAACTTATATTCATTCTTTAGCAAATAATAACTTAAAGTCTATTCGCTTTGCTCATCAGGTAATTAAAGATAGTTATGACTTTAAGAATGAAGAAGAACATCAACTTTATCAATTTGCTTACCCTTTAGCTTACTCTGGATTAGTCTCTGCTAACATCGGTGCTACTTCAAAGTTAGATCCTTTTATAGTGCATGCTTTGATGAAACAAGAATCCACTTACCAAGCTGATATTGTAAGTAAAGTAGGTGCAATTGGTTTAATGCAATTAATGCCATATACGGCTAAGGATATAGCGCGCGTCGTTAATATTTCTAATTTACGTTTAGAAGATATTTTTGAACCTGAGATTAATATTAAACTTGGTGTAAGGTATATGGAAGAAGTGTTTAGAAGTTTTGAGGGGAATATGATTTTTGCTATAGCTTCTTATAATGCTGGTCCACAAAGGATTAAACAGTGGTCAAAAAAATATAACTTTAAAAAAGATCCTGACTTGTTTGTGGAAAGTATTCCATACAAAGAAACGAAGAACTACGTGAAGAAAGTTTTGCAAAATTATTGGGTTTATAGGGATTTATATAGTTAGTTTTTAATCTTTAAAACCTTTTCTTGGGAGCTTAAGGTCAATTTCATCTAGTTCTAAAATCTGGTCTATAGTTCCTTGATCTCCTGTATCTATAGCTTCACCTATCTCTTCACCGATTCTAGTATTAGGGGTGCCACTTGCAAGTGTGTCTTGCTCATTTCCTCTGCCGCTTGTTTTGCCTTGCTCAAATTCACTAACTTCTTGCATATGCTCTAACTGTAATTCCTCGTTTACATCTTGCTTAATGGTTACATTATTTAATATTTGTGCATTTCCTGCGGTTCCTTCTAAGTTATCCACTTTATTATCAAACTCTTCAATTTTAGATTCCATTGCTTGAATCTCTACGCCGAGTGAATTTATATAAACCTCTAATGCTGCTTTTTCTGCTAAGTCTGGATTTTCAGCAATACTTTCTTCAATATATTCTTCATAAACAAATGTATTTTCAGCTAAATCATTATTTTCACTCAAGTCTTGATGATTTCTTTCGCTAGTGTATAAAGCTCTTCCAGTATCTAGATCAACATTAAATAAACCTGTATCAAGTTCCATTTCATCAAACATTTTATGGTTTACTGCTTGAACTTGTTCATTGATTCTGGCATTACCGTCTGCAACTGTTTTCTCTGTCACTATACTTATAAATTCTTCGTGGTCACCCACATCAGTATACAGGCTATTACTCATAGCCTCCATGACTTGTTTTTCACCTTCAAGACTTCCGATTTGGGCAGCTAAAGCAGTACTTTGACTTCTTAGTTGAGAAGTTTGTATGATTTTGTCAGTTTCATCTACTGTTTCAGAATCTGAGCTGATTTTATTGTTATTTTTGCTCGTTACAGTAGCACCAATTCGTGAGTTGTTAATGCTCGCTTTGATTTCAGAATTCATTTTGCTCCTTGAAGCCAAATATACTGAATTTGATTTAAATATTGGTTAAGTTTTAGCCGATTTTCCTTTAACTTAGTATTAATTTTTCTAGCTGTGCAGCTCTTGAAGCTTTTATATAGATAATTTTATTTATAGATTTCTCTAAGAACATTGCTAGTAAATTCCGGTAAGTAATTTCTTTTAAACCTGAGATAGTTTTAAGCTTTAAGTGATCAAGAAATATATCTTTTTTTTCTTCTATTTTTCCACTTAGGTTTAAAAACTCAAGACGATTCTCTGTGTTTTTAGCAATAGCTTCTATTTCTTTACAAGCTGCGTTAATTAACTCAGGATCATTTTCAAGTATTTCTGCTGTTACTATAAGCTTATTTAAGTTAGGAAACTCTTTACATAGAGCCTCAACACCTAACTTTAAAGTCTCAGGACTAGCATTATAACTTTCGTCTATATAAATATTGTTTTCTGAGTCTAGGTAAACCTGCCCTCTACCTTTTATCGGAGAAAAGCTTTCAAGTATGTTTTTTGATGATTCTTTATCTATTCCTAAAAGCTCAGCTACTTTAATAGCAGCATTTGCAGATGAATTGATGCCATCATTTGAGAGCATGTTTAGTGAAATTTTTTCACTGTTATCAAATGAATCACAGTTAATACTATCTATAAGCTCTTTAAAGTTACTATCTGAATTGAGTTTCTCAAAATGTTTAGTATCTACGAGAAGGAATTTTTTTAAGTCTTGAGAGAAATTACCCTTTCTATAATCTTCTGCGTATTTAATTATTTCTAATTTTGCTTTTCTAATATTTTCCTGAGAACCAAGTAATTCTATATGAGCGGTGCCTATATTCGTGATGACGCAGATATTTGGTTCAGCTATAGCTGAAAGTTCTTCAATCTGCCCTAAGCCGCGCATACCCATCTCTAAAATCAATATTTCAGTGCCCTCTGGCATTGCAAGGATAGTTTTAGGGACACCGATTTCATTATTGAAATTAGCTTCACTATAGTGGATTCTATATTTAGTTTTTAAAATGCTTGCTAGCATTTCTTTTACAGTGGTTTTGCCATTGCTGCCAGTGATTGCGATAGTGAGAGGATTAATTTCCCTTTTGTAGTTTCGAGCTAAATCCTGATATTTTTTTAGTGTATTTTCAACTTCTTCAATTTTTTCTTTATTGCTTTCTAAAATTTCAATAATTTTTTTATCTTTTGAACTCTGGGTAAATTTCTCAAGTAAATCTTTATAAGTAATTTGTGAAAAGACTTTTGCAGCGCCTTTTTCAAGACAATCAGGAATGAAATCATGACCATCAAATTTTTTGCCTACTAATGGAATATAAATTGAATTTTCTTTGATAGTTCTTGAGTCAGTGCTGATTTCTAAAGCTTTCATTATGATTTTGTTTTCTATCATCAAAAGATACCATGACTTGCTCAGTTTGTTGTAAAATAATTTAAGTTCTGAGCGTTTAGCTCCTTCACTTGCCCAAGTGGCGGAATTGGTAGACGCAACAGACTTAAAATCTGTTGTCTTTCGGGACGTGCCGGTTCAAGTCCGGCCTTGGGTACCATTAAAAAACCTCCACTACTGTGGAGGTTTTTTTTCGTCATTCTATTTCTCATATGTTTTATAATAGAAAGCTGATTATGACTGATATATTAGGTAAAAGACTTACAGTTGAACAAGTTGAGGAAAGTAATGAACTTGCCCCTAAGTTTGATGAGCACGGTTTAATTCCAGTGGTAACTACTGAGTACCATTCAGGACTGCTTTTAATGCAAGGTTATATGAACGAAGAAGCTCTTAGAAAGTCTATTGAGCTTGGGGAAGCTGTTTATTTCTCTAGAAGCCGTCAAGTAGTCTGGCATAAAGGTGCTACTAGTGGTTTAGTGCAGAAGATCAAAGAATTTTATATTGATGATGACCAAGACTGTGTATGGTTAAGAGTTGAAGTAACTGGTAGTGGCGCGAGTTGTCACGTAGGTTACAAATCATGTTTTTATAGAACTATTCCATTTGGTGATGATGCTAAGAAAGATGAAAACTTTACTGAGAATGGTTTAAAGCTTACTTATACTGAACCTGAAAAGACTTTTGACCCTAAAGAGATTTATGGTGATGCGCCAAACCCGACTAAGCTTTAAGGATTTGGTTCTATTCATCCTCTTCTAGTAATTCATAATCATCAATTGATTCTGGATATTGATCAAGAAAATCTTGCTCTGCTTGCTGTGCATCAAAGATAAGCTTAGCTGCAGGAGCTTTACATTTTTCATAAGCTGACTTAAGACCAGTGATTATAGCTTTTATAAGACTGCTTGCTTTTTTAAAGTCCTTAGAAGCTTCTAAGGTTTTCTCTTTAGCAAGTCTTCTACCTACTAATTTATCTAAAGCTTTAAGCTGTTTTTCAATCTTTTTATCTTTTCTAAAAGCTCCTGCAATTTTTCTTAAAATTGAATTTCTTTCGATTTTACTAATGGCAGATTTATCACGATTAATTTCTTTAGTCGTTTTAAAAGCACTTCTTAAAGCGTCTCTACTTGAATTTATTAAATCTAATGATTCTTGAAGCTCAGTATTTAATAGTTCTAATTCATCAGCGTCACAGATATTTAATGTCGTTCCATCTAAATCTGTTTCACAGTTAAATGTGTAATTTATTTTTCTATAAATTTCGACTTCAGTATCAGCTGCATCAAACATTGATGTTTGTAAAGAAGCTTGTAGATTTTCTAGCGTCTCACCTTCATCTTCGTTTTCTTCACCACTATTATCATTTGAATCTTCTTCACTTAAAGTTCCTTCAATAGTTTCATCTGCACTAAAGAAATTGAAGATGATATCAAAACTTCCTGAATAAGTTAAAGCAGAGTTTATTACTAAGTACATAATAGGAATTCTAGAGTTCGAGTTACTTAAATCTTGGATTCTAAACATATAACTAGTTTCACCATTATTGGTTTCTGTAGTTCTAGGACCAGCAGCCGTTAAAGCTCCTGTCGTTACTCTTGAAGCATCTACTAGTGCGTACTCTAAGCTTGTGCTGTAAGCACTTGGATCTGTAGTTTTAATTACTCTAAGTTCAGGTCTGTTTACTAATTCAAATCCACCATCTATAAAATTAAGAATTTTTTCTTGAGAGCTTGAATCAAAGGTAAATAAAAGTTCTAATTCATTATTACCATCAAATTCACCACCGGTTCTTGCGGCTATTGCACTTGCAAGGTCGCTTTGCGTAATGGTAATTTTTTGCCCTAGTTCTACTTCACTAATTACTACTCTTGCAGCGTCTGAATCAAAGTTAATCGTTGCTGCTGAAAAAGCAGGGTTAGCGATGAATATAAATAATGCTAATAGTGAAATTAAGGTTTTACGCATAATTTAGATTTTATCATCTTCAGATTTCAGACTCTCTTTCTTATCATTTTCAATGTAAAGGTGAGTCATTATCCACAGTAGTAATGTTGCAAAGCAAGATTGTGCAGCTCTAAACCAGTCAATATTTTCAAAGTCAAACATTCATATCTCCTTTCTCTGCTTTCTCAATTAGTTCTAAACTATATGCAATTATGGAATTACCTAAATAAACAAGTAATAAAGAATTTACAAAATTTAATATAGATATAAATTGTAAAAATTTAATACCATTTGTTATAAAGTCTAACATTATCTGCCCAAATGGGACAGTAAAGGATAAAGCTATAATCCTCAATGTATAAGCCTTATACTTTATTGACTCCTTAATATTACTCATACTTTAATTCTCATATATTTAGATTGATTAATGTTTAAATGCAGTGTTTTCACTGTAAAATCATAGTTATGAAATCTTTTACTGTTTCAGATTTAGAGCATAAAGACGTTTATAGTCTAATGATTTCTCTTATCGCACCAAGACCAATTGCATTTGTTTCCACTGTCTCTAAATCAGGGATTGATAACTTGGCGCCATTTTCTTACTTTAATGGTATTGGTTCAAACCCTGCATCTATTTCTTTTTCAATTGCAACTAGAGCCGATGGTTCACTAAAAGATACAGCTAAAAATCTTTTAGAGTCAAGAAGCTGTGTGATTAATTTTGTTACTGAAGATATTTTTAAAGCTATGAAGATTACTGCTAAAGAGTTTGAGCATAGTATTGACGAATTTACTGAAGCCAAATTAACTAAATTACCTTCTGATCTTATTAAATCAGTGCGTGTTAAGGAGTCAATTGCACAGTTTGAATGCGAACTTATAGATTTAGTAAATGTTTCAGATCGTTTAGAGTCTTTAATAGAACATAGTATCTTTGGTTTTAATACTGAATTGAAGCCAGGTTCTGGTAATTTAGCCGTTTGTAAAATTCTTAAAGTTCACTTTGATGAAAGTTTATTACGAGAAGGAACTGAAAATAAAATAGATGTTAAACAGTATAAGCCTGTTGCTAGGCTGGGAGCGAAATTTTATTCTAAAGTGACTGATAGTTCAGTTTTTACGTAATATTTAGTTGCTTATTTAACTTTAATAAAATGATGTTTTCTTTGACCAGCAAGGCAAAAGTTAACATGCTTCTCACTTTGACATGAGAAAATATAGACATTTGGTGCTTTCTCAATTGCTTCAACATATGGTTCCTGAGAGAACAATTTCGAAAAGCTTGCGTGTTGGAAGTACTCTTGATGCTTATTACCAGTTGTATTAGGAACACTTCTATGAGTTGTCTTTAAACCCAAAGATTCATTATTAATCACCCCATGTCCATGGCCGACTATAAATAAGTCACCATCTTGAATTATATGCTCTTTAACCGCTTGAGTATTCACATCTTGAGCAAAAACAGGAGCTTCGCTATCAATTAAGCTAAGCCTTTGTAAGAATAATGTCATTTCTATAGCTGTCATGTTGCCCAAGTTCAAAAGCTCAATATTTTTGTTAGTATATTTTTGTGCTACTTGAGATAAATTTTGACTAAAATTCTGCTCTATTTCAGTCTGTGCAGCGACAAAATCAAACTTTGGCTTTGTATCTTCTTCATCTGAAATCCAAAGAATTTGAAATTTTGCTTTAGCTGTTTTATCACTAGACTCAGTACCTCTTGGCTTTTCAGGGAAATCATCAGACTTAGGCATACTTTTTAGTTTCATACTGGTAGGATAATAAAGCAAATCCGAAAGCAAATCACGTGTATCATGATAACTAAAATATCTATTCCCTTCTATAGTCTTTTTGATAGAATTAGCTTCTAAATAACCTTTAGATTGTAAAATATTGAACATATCATTCATGACTCTTTTTCTTTGATTTGTCAGTATATTATAATTCTGTAACTTCTCTCGGTAATCTTCCTTATACATATTGGAAGGCTGAGCATTATGTAGATCATTATTAATCTTTTCAATTTGATAAAATGTAGATTTCAAATCATTCCATGCAATAGCTAAACTTGTACGTGAAGATTTTTGTTCTTTTTCGGTAATTTCATCTATTTTTTGATTAAGCTTCTTAGCACAATGGTCTAATTGTTCTGAATGACTTTCTGTATTTGAATCCAGTACTTTAAAACAATCTAATAATATATTATCTAATCCAAAACCTTTAGCACCTTTAATTTTAGATATCTCAATCTTTCCGGTTGAATTTCCTATTAGCATGTATATTTACAAAGAACAATCCCTTGTCATCTTGATAAGGGATTGTTCTTTGAATAGGCTTGAGATTGTATATCTTTTAAAACTGGTTAACCCAGGGAAGAATACACACAGGTTTTTCCCCTTGATTAATATTAATTCTTATTGTGAATAATTACTTAGTAACCAATTTATTACTATTATCAATCGCAAACTGATACATCTTATTCATGTAATCACTAAGCATTCTATCAGTACTAAATTCTTTACAAGTATGAAGAATTGAAGCTCTCATTTTCTTTAACCATTCTTCAGAGTAACCTTCTGGTCCTTTATTGTAGAACTGAGGAATTACTTCTTCTTGGAATAGTTTGTAGATAGATTGACACTCTTCCCAGCACATAGCACCATAATCTGGATTATGAGAAGGAGGAATTGACCAACCGATTTCAGGTCTGTAACCTTCATGCCACCATCCATCTGGAAGTGAAAGATTAAGAACACCATTCGCTGCGGCTTTCATTCCACTAGTACCACAGGCTTCTTTTCTCATCACTGGGTTATTTAACCAAACATCACAACCTTGAGTCATTAGACGCCCAGTGTGCATATTGTAGTTCTCTAAAAGAATTACTCTACCTAAGAATCTCTCATCAAGTACGTTTCTATAGATAGACTGGATGATCTCTTTTCCTCTACCGTTGTTCGGATGAGCTTTTCCAGCGTAAACTAAAGTTACCGGTCTATCAGCATTCGCTATGATTTCTTGTAATTTTTCTAAATCACTGAAAATCAATCCAGCTCTCTTATACTCAGCAAATCTTCTAGCGAAACCTACAAGTAAAGTATCTTCACTTAAACCATCAATGATTTTCTTGATTAGATCTAAGCTAACACCCTTTCTAGAGTAATCATTCAAGATTTTTACTTTTAGGTATTCAATAAATTTAGATTTTTGTTCCTGGTGTTTATCCCAAATAATTTTATCTGAGATATTTTCCATTTCTTGAGAGTAAATCTCTTTCATAGAATTACCAAGCCAGCTGCCCATGTGAACACCATTCGTTACATAACCTAAGTGATCAGGCTGATCTTTAGGAAGAACATGTTTCCACATGTCATAAGCCACATCACCGTGTAACTGAGCAACAGCATTACTCTTACAAGAGATATTAATAGCAAGTACTGTCATAGAAAAGACATTTGGGTTCTGTTCATCTCTACCTAACTCTAAGAACCTTTCGATAGGAACATTCATAGAATGGAAGGTATGCCCAAACATTTCATGAATTAAACTCAAATCAAAAGTCTCATTTCCAGCTGGAACTGGTGTATGAGTTGTGAATATCGTGGTATCTCTCATCGCTTCAAAAGATGCTTGAAGATCTTGACCTTGTTGAGCCATTCTTCTAAATCTCTCTACTGCGATAAAGGCACAGTGACCTTCATTTAAGTGATAAACCGCTGGGTTAATATTTAAGATATCTCTAAGTAACCTTACACCTGCTGTCGCTACAAGAATCTCTTGTCTAATTCTCATATGCTTATCACCAGCGTATAACTTAGCTGTGATAGCTCTATCTTCCCATGAGTTCTCTTCGATATTCGTATCGAATAAGAATACAGGAGCTTTACCTACTTGAAGAACTAAAACTCTAGTCCAAACAATATTATTAGGATACTCAACAGGAATTTTTACTTGATTACCATGTTCATTAAGTAAAATCTTAACTGGTAAATTTTTCCAATCCTGCTGTGGATAGTGCTCTACTTGGTAGCCATCAGAATTAATTTCTTGCGTGAAGTAGCCTTCATTATAGAATAAACCTACACCTACTAAGTTCATATCCATATCTGAAGCACCTTTCATGTGATCCCCAGATAGAATTCCTAAACCACCAGCGTAGATAGGAATGCTTTCGTGTAAACCATACTCCATGGAGAAGTAAGAAATTATAGGTCTATCGAAATCGATAAGTTCTTTATCGTTAATCTTACCCATGTACTTTTTAAAGTTAGAGTAAACTTTCTCGTAGCGTTGAATAAAGTCTTCATTTTCAGCTAGAGCGTTTAATTCATTATATGGAATACTCTTAAGAACCTTCATCGGACTATGATCGAAATACTCCCATAGAGTAGGATTCATAGACTTGAAGAGCATTCTTGCTTCTTTATCCCAGCTAGACCATACATTGTATGCAAGCTCATTTAACTTTTCTAACTTAGATGGTAACGGCACATCCACAGAAAGTAAGTTAAAACACATTTTTTTACCTTCGTTTACTGTGCAGAATTCAGCTTGCTTGAATGGGTTTTGGATAAATTCATTGTGACTAGAAACGAATCTAGCGTAACCTTTTGCTCTAGCGATTTCATATGCTTTTCTATAGCCTGGGAATATTTCAGACCAATGAATTAATTTAGCTAGTTCATCAGAAAGCTTAGTTGCTTCTTCTTTATTCTTATAACCATCTAAAGCAAAGTCTAGAAGAAGGTTAGTAAGCGTATTGCTAGTATCATCAAAAGTTCTATTCTTTCTTGAAAGTACTTTAACTAGTTTTGACCAGTTACCTTCTAGTGTATGAATCCAGTGACCAAAGCCAGCTAAGTCAGAAGTAACTGTAGGAATTCCTTTAATTGCACTTTCAAGTGGTGTATAGCCCCACGGCTCATAGAAAGAAGGGAATAAGGTTAAATCAGTACAATCAAGAATTTGATCGTAGGTTAAATTAAATACTCCATCAGCGCCATCTAAGTATTGAGTTGAGAATATAGTTCTAACTTTAGATGATTTTTTATCTAAGCCATGATACTTAACAGCATTAAGAATTTGATCGTGGTCAGCATTATGGATAGGTGAAATCGCTACTGGTCTGTAGTCTGGGTGATCAGACTTAGGTAATTCATAGTTAGAATCAAGTTTAGTGTGATCAGCAGCTACTAAAAATAGCATTATTACTGGTGGGTGATTTTCAGGTAACTTAGAGTTTAATTTAGCGAGTGAATCTAAACATAAGTCATAGCCCTTATTTTTAAATTCATATCTTCCCGAACTTAACCAGATCTGAGTGTTTTCTGGGAATGTTTCACCTAAAAATTCAGAGCATTTTTCAAGTAATTGTTTTTTATGAATGCCTTTATTATTTGTGTCGACATCTTCTTTATTTAAACCGTTATATACGATTAAATCTGGTTTAGCATTTAAGACATGGAAAGCTTCTCTACCAGTAAATTCACTTACTGTCGTGAAACAATCAGCGTTTCTAGCTGCTATAGCCTCTAGTGAGTGTTTACTCTTAACTCCATTTACATAAGCTTTATGATCGATGTTAGTACTTAACTCAAGCTCATGGTAGTACATAGAGTTATTCTGAGCCATTGATCTACCTAAAACAGTAGCGTGAGTAGAGAATACAGTACCTACTTTAGGCATGTTCTTCTTAAGGTAAAGTACTCCACCACCACAAATCCATTCGTGGAAGTGAGCTACAGCTGTGTCTTGTGCTTCAAGGTTAGTTTTACAAATAATCTCGATTAATTCAGCTGCTGTAGTTGAAAATAATGTGGGTTCTACATAGTCCCATGATCCTTCATAAGAATCTAAACCAAATTCATGCCAGAAAGTATGAAGTAATCTTTCTACATTAAACCTTTCTTTAAAGCCACCTACTAAAAATGTTCTCGGTGCTCCAGGGATTTTCCACTTACCGAATCTACATTTCAGCTGTGCTTCTTCAAGTGCAGATTTTAAGTTATTGAAAAATGGGTCATCTTTGATTTCCTCAAATTCACTATCGTCACCAACATCAGGTCCAATAACTATATAGTTATCTTGATAAACCTTGAGGGCTTCTTGAGCTTTAGAAGCTATAACTGTATGAATTCCGCCAACTTTATTGCAGACTTCCCAACTTATTTCAAAAACGTATTTCATGCTACCTGTACCATTAACTCCTTCTCGACAGTTTGAGTGAAATCCTTTAACACATTCTGATAATTGATATATGCTTCATAAGGACTTTCGTATGGGTTGAAGTACTTATGAACATCACCATCAGCAAACCACTTAGTACACATGTAGTAAAAATGATCTGATGTAGTAAGGGCTCTATAGGTTTGGATTAATTCATCGTTACCTGTTCTGTAAACTTTTTCTTCTAAAGAAAAAATCGCTTCTAAAGCGTCATCTTGAAGATAATTTCCTTTCCAAGCGGTTAAGTCTCTTTCAGTGTCTGCCCATGAAACATAATATGGAACATCTACTTTATCTCTTACAGGGTAAGAGTCAGCTACTTCAGATGGAGTCTTAAAGTTAAAGCTAGGATTTCTTAAGATGTGCTCTGGAAGAGCGTATAGGAACTTAAATATTCCTGTATCTTCCCACTGGTGTTCACCAAAAGTCTCGTAGTCCATGAATAAGTTAATAGTTTCACCGTTACCATCTACTTCATGAACCCAGTTCGAGAATTTCTCAGCCGTAAGTGGATATGAAGCCCAGCCTCTATTCGAAAATCTAAAAGCGATATCATCAGATAATTGATAGTTTTTAAGAAGAAGCTTTATGTTATTACAGTTAACTGGCTCATATACGAAGTTTGAACTTCTCCAACCTAAAATCTTATCTGCACCTTCTGCAAGTATAGTCTTAAAGCCTAGCTCTTCAGCTGCTTTAGCAACTTCATTATGATAGATAAGCTCAGTGTTTCTAAATGTAGTAGGAGCTTGACCGAATTCTTGTCTCATCAGTTCATTATGCTGCTGGACCTGTCTTTTCCATTCCTCTTTAGAATATAAGAAAGCTAAACTATGGTAGTAAGTTTCATTTATAAATTCAACACATCCTGTATCGGCTAACCTTTTAAATGAATCTAATGTTTCAGGGCTAAATCTTTTCATCTGCTCGATAGCCACACCTGAAACAGCATATGAAATTCTAAAAGCGCCGTTATACTTTTTAATAAGCTCAAGCATTAATTCATTAGTAGGTAAGTAACATTTATAAGCTACTTTACGCATAATTGAACTATTAGCTTCATCACTTTCATAGAAGTGTGATTGGTTAATGTCGAAGATAGTGTATCTTCTTAGTCTTTTCGGTTGGTGTACCTGGAAGTAGAAACAGATGCTTGGCATATTTTTATATTATCCTATTTTTTATTATTTTCAATCCCCACCTTGATATATGAGCTTAGATTAAGCACATAAAGCTTTATTATCTGAAGCATTTTTGACTGCGTCATAAACTTCAATTACGTGCTTCGCTGATTTTTCCCACTGAATGTGTTTGAGCTCTTCTGCAGCTTGACTTTGAAGTTCTTTTCTAAGTGCTTCGTGATTTAAGATATTTAAAATTTTGTTAGCGAGTTCATCTGTATCCCAGAAGTCTACTTTAAGTGCGCTTTGAAGTACTTCAGCTGCACCTGACTGTTTTGAGATTACTACTGGAACATCGTAAAGAATCGCTTCTAAACAAGAAATTCCAAATGGTTCAGAGACGCTAGGCATTACGTAAACATCGCTAGATGCAAAGATTTCTTCTACTTCAGGGCGCTTAAGGAAACCTGTGAAGTGAACATTTCTTCCTATCTTAAGTTCAGCGGTTCTTTCTATTAAACGGTTTACCATGTCTCCACTACCAGCTAAAACAAATCTAGCTTTAGGGTATTTCTTAAGAACTTTAGCTGCTGCTTCTAGGAAATAGTCTGGTCCTTTTTGGAATGTGATTCTTCCTAAAAATAAAATGATTTTTTCATCCGGGTCCTTTCTAACTGAATCATTACGCTGTGTAGATTTCTTTTTAGATACGGCATTGTGGACAACAGAGATTTTATCTGGGTTAATACCGTAGTAATTAACGATAGAGTTTTTAGTTAAGTAACTCACCGCAATAATTTGATCTGCTGCTTCAAGTCCTCTTTTCTCAATTTCATAGATCTGTTGATTAACGCTAACTCCGCTTCTATCAGTCTCTAAAGCATGTACGTGACAGATAAGTGGCTTACCACTTATTCTTTTAGCTTCTACACCAGCGAGGAAAGTTAACCAATCATGAGCATGTATAACCTCATGTTCTACTTCAGCAGCTACACTTCCAGCTACAAAAGCATACCTAAATACTTCAGAGATAAGGTTAGGACCGTAGTCACCACTTATAGAGAAGTTATAAAAATTTGTCTCTGTAGCTTCGTCAATATCTATAGTGTCTGTAATAGTCTTAGACTCATTTAATCTTTCGAGGAATTCTTGGTAAGACTTTTCTGTGATGTATGGTTTTAAAGCACTTTCAATGCCGATAAGATTAATCTTTTCTATGAAATCTTCATAACTAATATCTTTTGATTTAGATTTATTGATAATCTCTGGAACTCTTATCTCATTAGAGTCAAGTAAATTCAAGTGTGAAATATCTACATCTTTCCCCTTCATAGTAGGTAAAACAAATGTTATCTCTTCACCATAAGCTGATAAGGCCTTGGTTAAGTCATAACAAGCTACTCCTAAACCCCCACTGATGAAGGGCGGGAATTCCCAGCCGTACATTAACACCTTTGACATATTCTTAAATAATTATAGAGTAAACCCTATGCTTTTAGTTTGAAAACTTTTGTTTTTTATTTTCTGAAATATTGATGTATAGTAAAGTAATGGCAAGCATGGTAGAAGTTGGTAAAGATAAGAAGATAGCAATTGGTCCTGAATGGCTGGATACAAACGGATTAGGTTCATACGCATCTAGCTCCGTAGATAATTGTAATCGAAGAAAGTATCACGGACTCTTAGTTTGCTCACAAAAATCATTTGAAGATAAATTTGTTCTCTTATCTAAATTTGAAGAGTCAGTCTATGCAGGTGATAATGAGTTTTTCTTAAATCAAAGTTATTATGAACCGGGTATCTACGTACCTGGAGATGACAAAACCCTAAATTCAAGTTTTCAACATTCTTCTGTTCCTACAAATATTTTAGAAAATGATCAAATAAGAATTAAACGTGAAGTGGCAATGGTTCATGGTCAAGATATTACGATGATTTCTTATAGTTTAGAGAATCTTAGTGATGATAAAAAATTAAATAAAATTTATTTAAAACTCAAGCCAATGTTAGCTTATAGGATTTTCCACCACAATGGTCGTGAAAGAGATGAAATAGATCCGTCTGTTTACTCTATGACGAAGAAGACTATTTCATTTAAACCTAGTAATGAGTTAAGTGATTTGTTTATTAATTCTAATGTATATATTAATTTTGAGCATTTTCCTTGTTGGTATAAAAACTTTCATTATAGTGAAGAAGTTAATAGAGGCTATGACTATAAAGAAGATTTAGCTTGTCCTGGTGTAATTTCATTGGAACTAACTACTAAAAAACCTGTATTTGTTGCTGTTTCTACTGAAGATCTTCAAAAAACGGTTCCTAGTTATTGGAAATCAGAGATTTCTAGAAGAGAAAAGATAACTAATAAAGCTGATCTTAAAGACGCAAACTTTTCAGATAAATTAGAATACGCTGCTGATCAATTTTTTATCAAATCATTAGATGATTCATATACGATAATTGCTGGTTATCATTGGTTTGGTTCGTGGGGAAGAGATACTATGATTTCATTGCCTGGAACTATCTTAGGAACAAAAAATGAGAAAAATTTCAAAAAAGTTCTTAGAAGATTTTTAGATTTTAAAAAGGATGGTTTAATCCCAAATATCATTGCAAGCACTGTTGAAGCTTCTTCTTATAATAGTGTTGATGCTTCATTATGGTTATTCTGGGCGCTTCAGCAGTTCTTATACAAGAAAAAATGTTCTCACGCGATTATCAAAAAAGAGTTTTGGGAAGATTTGAAAGATATTTTCATTTCTTACCTTGAATCTAAGCCAGAGAATTTGACTTGTAATGAACTTGGATTACTTGAGTCTGGAACTGATGCAGAGTCTTATACCTGGATGGATGCTTGTTTATTTGGTAGTTCAGTAATTCCTAGAAAAGGAATGGTTGTTGAGATTAATGCACTTTGGTTTAATACCGTTTCTTTTGTAGAGGAGCTTGCTGCAAAGTTCAAAGATAAGGAAATTTTAGAGAAAGCGACTTTAGCTAAAGAAAAGATTGAAGCTAATTATAAAGCTCAATTCTTTTTAGATGATGAAAAGTATTTGGCTGATTATATTTTTGAAGGTGTGAAGAATAAACAGCTTAGACCAAACCAATTGCTTGCTATTTCATTACCTTACAGTCCTTTAGATAAAGACACTCAAAAACTTATCGTAGATAAGTGTGAAGAAGAATTGTTAACTCCATTTGGGATGAGAACCTTAGCTAGAGATGATGCTAACTATCGTGGTACTTATGATGGTGATGTTACTCAAAGAGATCTTGCTTACCATAATGGTACAGTTTGGACTTGGTTATTAGGACCTTTTTATGAAGCATTAATTAAAGCTTCTGATAATAAGGAAGTTACTATGAAAAGAGTTAAAACTTTGATAGAGTATTTTGAAATAGTTTTAGAAATTGATGGAATGTATTCTATAGCAGAGATCTTTGATGGTGATAGCCCACACGATGCTAGAGGTTGTATAGCTCAAGCTTGGAGTGTAGCTGAATTAAGAAGAATATATTTAGAGATTAACTCTTAATGGTAAGCCCTTTATCTGAAATTCTTTTTATATTTTTCCGTCCTTTTAGGTCACTTTTCTCTAGAGAGAAATCTGTGATTCCTAAAATCCTTCAGGAAAATGAAACTGTTTTTAGTTTTATAAAAGGGCGTTTTAACAAGAGCATAGGGCTTTTAGTTTCTACCAATCAAAGATTGATTTTTATCGATAAGAAACCTTTTTGGGGACTAAAAGTTGTCGACTTCTATAATAAAAAAGTAAGTGCTGTAGTTTATGAAACTAATTTGCTTACTGGTTCATTGTATATAACCTCTGAGAATGAGAAAGCTACTATAGATTTTGTGAAGAAAAGAGAGTTAGTGGCTTTTGCTGAGGATTTGAAGTGTCGGATTTTTGCTTAGTCATCAAGAATTGATATCAGAGTATGTATTTTATTTAAACTTTCTTTATTGTTCTTGGTGAAGAAGTTAGGGTAATCTTTTACTTTAGTTTCTAATATACTATTAAGTCCTTTTTTTGTCTCGTATGTAACAGATCCTGTGATTTTACTTTTTGATAAAGTTATTTTTTCTGATAATTTTATCAAATTTTCGATATCTTCAATTTTATTTGATTCGGATAGATGTTTAAGTCCAGCTTCTAGAAAGTGTGAATTTTTTTTGGTGTCATGGTAATTTCTTAGAATAATACCCTGATCTTTAGTGTTAGTATCCATATTCCTTTGCTGATCTATTATTAGATTCAATGCATTGTATACTAAGTCACTTAAAGTATTGGGTTCAAAGTCTAGTAAATCAATAATTTCAAAAATAGTTCCTGGAGTTTCACTTCGAAGTTGAGTTTGAGGTTCTTGACTAGTTGAATTAAAACTATGTGGCAAGACTTCTTTAATAAATTCTCTTATCTCACTCTTACTTTTAATTGCAAAGTCAAACTTATAATTTCTAGTTAAATTTTCAAGTGTTCTAATATCTCTTTTTTTGAAGTAAGTATCATCAATTGAAAATGGATACTCCTCTGATGGATAATTTGTCAGGTAAAACAGTTGTTTGATTTGATTAAGTTCATCAGTATTTATTTTTTTCTTGATTAGACTTCCAAGTATTTTTCTAATATCACTATACTGTTTGTTATGAATTTGTTTTTCAAGCTTTGCTAAGACTTCCTTGAAATTATCATTACTATCTAATTGATTATCCCTAAGTGAAGTTACGGTAAAAGATTCTTCTGTTAATTTTTTACCAGATAGAGAATATTTGTCTGGTTGAACATTAGCAATCACTCTAACTGAATAGCCTTTCTCGAAAGCTGGAGGTGATTGATCATTAACGGTAGAAGCATCTGCTGGGAATAAGCCATTGCTTAATCTGACATTAATATTATAGTTATTACCATTATCTGCTTGGATTTGTCTTCGCCTATCATAAGAATCATTATCTTTATCAAGTCCAAGGTATTCACCTTCAATGACTACTCTCGTTCCGAAATCTAAATTATTAATATCAGTTGGGTTCTTCAATGCATTGCAATTTAATTGATAAGCTTTAGCTGAGTAAAGGTTTCTTTCTTGGATCTCTGTAACTTCAACTAAGCCTTGAAAAGGTAAACCCTGTAGATCCTTCATCTTTTCATATTCTTCTTGAGTTACATTCACTATAAATCCATCATTGATTTCTGACTTTATACGATAAGTATTGAAATTATCTAAATCATTTGCTGCTGGATATAGTATGACTTTTGATTGATCTAAATTATTATCCTCATCATAATACTGATAGGGAACAAAAGTTCCTCTAATTACATCTCCTTTCTCAAACTTTGAAAAATAATCATCAATGCTTCTTGGAGCTTTTATTCCTCCTTGTATATTTGGAAGAGTGATTTGTTGCTCTACGAAAGATTCAGTGTCATCCAAAGTACGTCGATTATTTTCTCGCTGCCCTGAAGATAATCTTTGCTCAGCTTTCTTTAAGAATTTACTTCCCAAGGTGGGTAATGACAAGTTTATATTATTAGCCCTCATATTTAAGATAATATCATGCTTGGTGTGATTCTATAAGAGTACTAATTAAATATACTGACAAATCACCTATAATATAACTAAACAATTATATGACTAAAATCCTAGAAGATATTATTGACACCAAAAGAAAAGAACTTGCTGATTCTCCAAGTCTAGCTGCGCTTGAACTAGTCCTTAAAAACCAGGAAATGAGTGAGGAGAGTTTCAAGTCTAGATTTGTTGAAGTTTTTAAAAAGACCTATGGTCCCGTTTTAATAGCTGAGCTTAAAAAAGCTAGTCCTAGCAAAGGTTTGATTCGTGAAGATTTTGAACCAATTCAACTTGCTGAAGATTATAAATCAGGTGGCGCTCACATACTCTCGGTTTTAACAGACGAACAGTATTTTCAAGGTTCACTAAAATATTTATCTATAGTTTCTAAAAGCTCGCAGTTACCTACTCTTAGAAAGGATTTTATAATTGACCGTAGACAAATTTTACAAGCTAAAATTGCTGGTGCTTCAGCTATTTTACTAATAGCCTCTGTTTTATCGGATAAAGAAATTAATATTCTCTTTTCTTATGCGATGTCACTTGGGCTTAATGTTTTACTTGAGGTTCATGATGAAACTGAACTTAAAAGAGCTTTAAATACAGATATTTCAGTTATTGGGATTAATAACCGCAATTTAAATAACTTTGAAGTTGATCTTAAAGTATCCTTAGATCTTTTAGAGAAATACTCTCCATTACTTAAATCCAAGTATGTAGTTTCTGAGTCTGGAATTTATACTAGTGATGATGTGAAAATGCTCTATGATGCTGGAGCCAAAGGCTTTCTAGTAGGTGAGTCTTTAATGAGACAAGAAAATCTTAAGCAGGCTACTTTTGAATTGCTTCAAGGTGTGGTTTAATTCTTCAATTTTATTAGATTACAGATTCGTGATATTATTTTGATTGAATCGATGTGCCGATTAATTATACTTTTGGTTTTTATAAGTTTCTTCAGCTCAGCTGAAGTAAATGCTAGTAACCAGAAAGTAAAGAAGCCTAAATTTTCAAAATATATAAGCTATCCAGATAAAGAGCCAAGTTGGTCATCTCTTTACGCTATTGTTTATCAAGCGATTTGGATTACTCCTAAACTTAGAGAGCAGGCTTTAGCTTACTTTAATTATAAAGTTCAGAAAAGGATTGATAAACAAAAAAGAAAGAAGAAAGATCCACTTGATTTAGAGTTAGAACTGCTAGAAGAGCAATATCAAAAACTAAGTTTAAAACCATGGGATAAAAGTGATGATTTGATGCTGCTGGTTATCCCGAGGATGATTATTTCTGATTTAGGTTCGATACATAACCCTGAAGAGATAAAATCTGTCGCTATTGTTAATAAACAAACCCGAGATATTGCCTGCAAGCCTAAGAAGGTTTTTAAAGTAGAAGCTTTTGATTTTGATTATATAGATGTTCTTTATAATTATAGTTTTTCTAGTGTTGATAGGACTTTTGATGTTAATTACCCTGCTTTTGGTCAAACTTATGACATTAACTGCATCGCTGGAAAAGGTGAAGATATCGAAATATTAATAAGTCATGAAAAGTATAAGCCAGCTTTTGGCAAAGTTAAGTATAAAGAAATTAGAAGAGAGTTAAAAAATTTAAGATGATAAAAAAGATACTGATATTAGTTTTCGTTATAGGTTTTGGAGCTAATTTATCTGTAGCTTTAGCAGCTGATACCCCTGAAGAGATAGCTGCTAAAGAAGCTAAGTATAAAGCTAGAATTGTAAAAAATGAAGCTAAGCTTGCTAAAAAGGAAGCGAAGAAAGCAGCTAAACTTGCAAAGAAGGAAGCTAAATTAAAAAAGAAAAGAGATAAAAAATTAGC
Source organism: Candidatus Caenarcanales bacterium (assembly GCA_013216135.1). Taxonomy (GTDB): domain Bacteria; phylum Cyanobacteriota; class Vampirovibrionia; order LMEP-6097; family LMEP-6097; genus DT-14. Next base: position 15,009 of record JABSOS010000026.1, on the reverse strand, counting down.
AAAGATTGAAGCTAAGAAGAAGCTTATAGCAGCTCGTAAAAAGCGCGCAGAAGAAATCAAAAGACTCTCAACTTTTACTGAAGCTCATGAACAGCAGTTAGATAGAATTGTTCAGAAATTTACGAAAGCTCTTAATAGAGATAGGAATTACTATACCTACAATATTATTAGTGATCCTAACCTAAATGCATTTGCAACTTTAGGTCGTAAGCTTACTATGCATAGTGCAGTTTTTCATAGAATTAAAAGTGAAGCTGGTATCGCAATGATAGTTGCGCATGAGCTTGGTCATATTGAACGTAAGCATGTTGCTAAGAATATGGGAGTTCGCGGTGGTATAGGTATTGCTGGAGCTATAGCTGGTGCGTTTATCGGTGTAAACCCTGCTGGTCTTGTTAACAGTACTGCTGGATCTGCTTATAGTAGAAGCTTAGAGCGTAATGCTGATTTGTTTGCAATTGATTTGATGAATAAGCTTTACTGTAAAACCCCAGGTAAACTTGAGATTTTTAATTTGATTTCTAAAGGTAGAAAAGAATCAAAACTCTTTGCTTACGCTAGATCTCACCCACTAACCTCTAAAAGAAAAGCTTACTTAACAGCTTTAATAAAGGATGCTGGTTGTGTATTATAAATCTGTGAAATTAATTGCTTTACTTCTTTTATGTGTTTTCTTTAATCCATGTTTAGCTAAGAAGCAGAATCTTAATGGTGAAATTCTTTCTTATTATAAGGGGAGCGTTTTAAAAGAAAAAGCTTCATATAAAAATGGAATTTTGCACGGTACCAGATATAAATATTTTAAAGATGGGAAAACCATCAAGCAGATCACTCACTTCACGAATGGTAAAAAAACTGGTCTCGAAAAGCGTTATGATAAACGTGGTATTTTAAGAGATTTTAAGCAGTATTAAATATCTATTGACAGAATCAGCCTAATTAAGATAATATGATTAAATGTCTCAAGCAATTTCTAATCAGGTGCAACAATTATTTTCAGAAATATATCCAAGTGATAGAGCAAATGGTTTCTATAAATGGATAGATTTATTAGTTAAAGAATCAGGTGATAAACAAAGAAGTACTTTTGCTGGAGATGGTTTGAAAAATATTCCTACCAAAGAAATTAAAGAAGCTACATTTAAAACGAGAAATATATTGGAACAATTATCAGGCAAAGAATATGATAAACAAAAAATAGGTGGAGATGAGATTATATTAGAAGATGATATGATTAAATTAAAAAAAGCTAATAAGCAGAAGCAATCTGCTTTGCTTTATGAAAATTCATTGGTATTTGGACTAAGTGACGAAAACCAAGGTAATTATGGTAAGAATCAAATGATTAGAGTTTATTTTGACGAAAGCGAAACAGATAAAATTAACAAAATTAGTTTTGTTGATACTAGTATTTTAAAAGAAATTTAAAAAATGTAAGCAAAGATTTAATATGTCTTCCTGCAATTATTGAGCATAGTCTAATAATAAATAAACTCCATAATAGTTCCCTTAAACGCAAAGTCTTCCATTCTAGAATCTCTTCCTGTTAAGTAGTATGAATGTTCTACTTGCGCGCCTATACCATTATTACCAGTGTGTTTAGCTAATTTCTCACCAGCAAGTACTCTCTTAATTCTCTGTCCATCAAGGTAAGCTTCTAAGAAACCTTCAGTACCATCATAGTGAAATCTAAGAGTGTGTTCCTGATTAGGTCCAATCGCAGTGCTGATATATGTATAAGACCAGCCAGTGCTTTGAGACCAGATAGACCAATAGATTTGACCATTTTCTATGTAAATATTTAAACCATTTGTGGTTCCACCTTCTTCAAAGATGACCTGTCTAGTATCAACTTCTGTTCCTGTTGCAAATTTAATGATAAAGTCTTTTTTACTTGATTCAACTGTGTTTATTAAATTACTATCGTCTAAGTTAAAGAACCTTAAAGTATCGAATTTGATACCGTATGGCTTATTAGTAAAGTTAAACATAGGTTGCTTCTCTGGAGATGTTTGATAAGCTGGGTTCAGTGATGCAACTTGCTCAAACCATGTAGTAACAAAGCAATTGGTATCTTTGCAGAATCTTCTTATTTGACCTAAGTTTAATCTGCCTTGATTGTTATAACCTGCGTCTAGAATACTATTATCGCTTTCTCTTCTTACTTTAAAGAGTATGCCATTAAATGAATCTATTACTTTATTAATGGAGAATGCAATTTTTGCCATAGTATATGTTTCATCTACAGGTTCTTCTGGAGTTGTACCCTCTTCAGTATTTGTTTCATTGTTAGAAGAATCTTCTTCAGGCGGTGTTTCAGGTTCTTTTATCTGTTCAACAACAACACCTAATTTTTTTGATAGCTCTCCTATGATACCTTCTAATCTAGCTATTCTTCCTTCATAGATTCCTCTTGCGTATGAATTTATATCATTGTAGTTTGGAATATCGACTTTTAAATTATCTTCTTGATATTGAAGTCTGCCATTAACAAAACTTAGATTGGAGCTTTTCTCTTCTACGAAAGTGCCATTCTCTCTAGCAAGCTCCTCTGCTGCTATTCGCTCAGCTTCTTTCTCAGCATCTATAACTCTTTGGGCTTCAATGCTTGCTTCAACTAGGTGCGCTGATGGGATTTTAACTATATAATTTCCAAGTTCATCTTTAACGATAAAACTTTCACCTGACTCAACATTGTGATCTAGTTCAAATGCTAGCCTTTCTAAAACTAATTCATCATTATTACATTCGATTCGATCCCAGAAATTTTTGAAATTAGAGCAATCTTTCTTATCGATGATTACTACATCTTCTGGATCTATAGTCGTAAATTCATCTTCTAAACCTTTTTCTAAACCGTTTATAAATACTCTATACAAAACTATTAGTTGATGATCGATATCAGTTAATTCTATATATAGCTCTTTTTCACCTGCAAATTTAGGGACTATGAAGTCTAATGGAACTCTTTTGTTTTTATTCTTTATGCTTCTTAAATCTATAGTTGTAGATGAAAGTATGTCTCCATCTGCAACTGCTCCATTAAATATAGTTACTTTTAAAGCTTTATCTTCACTTATATGGTCACCGATAAGCGTTTTACTTAGCCTTAGCTGAACTATTTCAGTATCTTCTTTAAAATCTAGATTTAAATCCTTATCATCTATTTTTGCGTTAATAGAACAATCACCGTCTTTACATTCTAGGTCTATGAATTTTGCATTTACTGAGCTTAGACTTGCCAATAATAGTGCAATAGTGATATATGGAATTAGTATGAATGTATTGATGGACTTTCGCATAATTTCTCACTTACATTATTCCTCCACATAAATTATTAAAATCAGTAAATAAAGGTATTTATAGGAAACCTCCAAAGTTCAAGCAGTAAATTAATCCGAATCAATACAAGTTTAAATTTAGGATCGTTCTATTCTATGCAGTTCATTAGAACTGCTAGTCGATACTCAAAAAATTTAAACTTGTATTGATTCGGCTTCCATTGACAAAATTGACCTTGGAGATTTCCTAATAATAAGAGTGATATGAAGCTTGCTTATCGGTTTGAGCTTTGGAATAATTTCAATTTATTGAAATTATATTTTTTGTCCGAACTGGCTACTGCCTCGAAAGTAAGATTCTTATTACCTTATTTTTAGGAAATTTGGCGGTTTCATCTATCCATATACTCTTTGCTCGAAAGGAAGTTTCTTAGTATCAAACGATAGTCAAATATTTTTCTTAGTGAATTCAGGCGACTAGCTTTAGCATCTTCACCTAAATAGTCTAGAAATTTCATTACTGATGGTTGGTCAGTAATATTTTTCATTCTCATTAACTTTGTGACTACTCGTTTTAGATCAGTTGGTGTAGCATTTCTGTCTAAGTGAAGAAATTCTTTAAGTTCGTTTATAAATAGTTTCATTTTGAAATATGGAATCCCCTCCTGATTTCTAAGCTGTTTATCGCTTAAGCCTATTTTCTTCTTTACTGATCTTTCAAAGTCATCTAATACCGGTTCAAGATTAAAAAGGACTAGAGTTCCTTCTTTTAAAGCTTCATGGAAAAGCTTTTCTGCTGTGTTACTGCCACGCTTCACGCTCATGTTTTCACGATTTTTTGACCAATTTGCTTGGTAGCTATGGTAATTTTTTTGCTCTTGTCTTCTCTTACTTTCTTCATTCTGTTTCTGGCTTCTTCTGTTTTCATATTGATTTCTATGATAATAGTATTTACTTTGATGGTAACTCTGTTTATTTTTATTTGTTTCCCACCAGCTATAGCTATTGCTTTGATTTTGATTAGCCTGTTTTTTATAGGTCCAATGAGTATGACTTCTATTTGCTCTAGAAGAAGAATTATGATGATGGTGATTTTGATTATTTGTATCCTTGGTAATTAGATCCAAAGCTTGTTTTAATTGTCTGTAATTATCCTCTGTTTTATTCTCTTGAAATGTGTATATATTTCCAATTTCTGTCCCTTCTCTGAAAATTGTCATTCGAGTCCAGTTTCCTGGATATATTATATTTTCAATTTTCATGTTTATGAAATGCTTACTAGAACCTTCGTTCCAGCTGATTTCAAAGTGATTTAAACTTCTTGTATTTTGTGCCTTTATATTAGAAGCTTTATCATTTACTAAGCTCGTAAGTTTATCAACTATTCCTTTTTTATCTTTGGGAAAGTTTCTTGCATAAATTTTCTGTTGAGCTCTGTTACTTGTATAAGCAGAGTGATTATGTGTATTATCTGTTTTCACTACTAATATGAAATCATAGATTTCACATTTAGCCCAGCTTTTTCTAGTTTCTCTCTTCCATTTAGAAAGCTTAGTTCGATTAGCGTTATGAGTGTAACATTCTCTGCACCTAGTTTTTTCGCTAGGTTATATGTTGCAAGAGCTGTTCCGCCAGTTGCAAGTAAATCATCTACTATTAAAATGTTTCTTTCTGAACTAGAATCACAAGCATCTTTATGAACTTCTAAAATATCTTCACCATACTCCAGTGTGTAACTTTCTTGAATGGTTTCTGCTGGCAGTTTCCCAGGTTTTCTTACTGGCGCAAAAGGCTTGTTTAATTTACTTGCTAGAGGAACTCCAAACAGAAAACCTCTGGATTCTATCCCAAGAATAGTATCTATTGAGTGATCTAATACTTCGTTGTGGAAGTGGTCTATGATGCCATTAAATAGTTCAATATCTTTAAGGATAGGAGTGATATCTTTAAAGTTTATACCAGCTTTAGGGAAGTCAGGCACTTCTCTAATAGTGTCAATTACTCTGTTTTTTAGGGTTTCGATATCAAGTGTGTTTTGCATAAGTAAAAATTATAACTTGTTTCTAGGATCAAATTTATCTCTTAAATAATCGCCAATGACGTTATAACTATAAACTGATAAGAATATCAAAGAGGATGGCAGTATTAATAAAATAGGTTTAGTGATGATATTACTAAGTTCTTTCGCTTCACTAAGGATGTTTCCCCAGCTGGGGTCTGGTTGATTGATACCAAATCCTAAAAAGCTTAAAGCTGACTCGCCGATTATAAAGCCCGGTACAGCAAGGGTTCCAGCTACGATAAGGTAGCTAAAAGTTTGTGGGATTAGATGTTTATTGATAATGTTGAGTGATTTATCTCCAATTAATTCAGAGCTTATTACGTAGTTTTCAGTCTTTACAGAAAGTAACATCCCCCTAATGACTCTACTTAAACCTGCCCAGGAAGTGAATGAGAGGATAAATGTTATTAAAGCGAACCTTTCACTATTACTTAGACTCGCTGGCAAGAGAGATGCAAGGATTATTAAGAGATAAAAGCTTGGAAAGCTCATTATAGCTTCAGCTATCCGCATCATTATATTATCGATTATAGGACCTGAGTATGCTGAAATGGCACCATAGAGAACTCCTATCGGAAATATGATTATTAAACCAAGGAAACCTATTGTTAGACTGGGTTTTGCGCCATGGATTATTCTTGAGAGTAGATCTCTACCAAGTTGATCAGCTCCAAATAAATATATATGAGTATTATCACCCACTTCTTTTTTTAAAGAAAAGAGTTTGAATTCACCTTTAATATTCTTTTTGAAAAACTGTAAATAATATTTTTTGTTTGTAGTTATGCTTTCTTTTTTGTATGTTTCTTGGTTGGTGACATATTTTTGAGCAAAGATATATAAACCATCTTTATCTATTTTTACTTTGTGTGGGCTGGCGTAGCCAGCCATAGGATTCTGTTCTATAGGATCATAAGGTGCTACTTTATCAGCAAATATGGTGAGCGAGTAAAGTATAAATAGAATTGCTATTGAAAAATATAATTGGATTTTTTTCATTATTTGCTATTTATTAATAGTTCAATTAAGTTTTCTTGGCTAAGCCCAGATGCTTTAGCTTGGGCTGGAAGGTCGCTGGTATCAGTCATTCCAGGAAGAGTATTAATCTCTAAAATATTAATTTCTGGAGTTTCTTCAGGGTTTTTTATTATAAAATCTACTCTTGCAAAGCCGCTACATTCAAGTGCCCTATAGGCTTTCATAGCAAGTTTGTGTATTTTTTTCGTTAGTTCTGGACTTATTTTTGCTGGAAGCTCGAAGGTAGTTTTACCTGCTGTATACTTAGCTTCATAGTCATAGAATTCGTTTTCTGGTATAAGCTTTAGTAAAGCAAGTGAAACTAAATCTTCATCAATTAAAATGTCTTGGTTGTTTTTTAATTCTTTTGTGTCTATGTTTAATTCTTCGTATAGTTTTTCATTAAAAGGAATAATACTTGTAGTTATTTCAATTCCACTAATAAAAGGTTCTATAAAAGCTTTTTTGTTTTTTAGATCCTCTGATTTATGAGCATCCTTTGCAAGTAAACTTTCTAAGTCATCTAAAGAATTGACCTTTTTGATTCCTACACTGGAGCCATCAGCTCTTGCTTTTAAAATGATTGGGAATTGATCAGTAGAATTATCTTTTAGTAATTCTTCAAGCTCTAGATTTTTAAAAACAGGTATCTGACTTGCTTCTAAGATCGCTTTAGTTGTAATTTTATCCATGCAATTAGCACTAGCTTTTAGTTTTGAGCCAGTGTAAGGAATTTCAAGTAATTCTAATAATCCTTGAAGTGCTCCGTCTTCGCCAAAGGTTCCATGAGTCATTAATACTGCAATATCAATTTCATTATTTAATTTTAAATCTATGATTTTTTTTAAGTCTTCCTTTGAACTTAGGTGAAGAGACTTGGTATTGTCATAGCCAGAGTTACTTAAAAGATTTGCGACATTGCGACCTGATCTGAGTGAAACTTCTTTCTCAGCTGAAAATCCTTCATCTATAACTATAATTTTACTTGTCTTATTTACCAGCATAGAGCTTTTTGTTTTCATATATTTATCATATACTATGTATCAGTTATATGATATATATCTTATTCAAAGTATAGGGTATTATATAGATAATATGTATATTGTCAGGTCTAGAAAATTTGTTCTATTAATTGCATTATATTTTTTAACTTTTGCTTTTAGTGTACAAGCAGCAGTGCCTTATCGTATTAGTAACTTTAGTGTTGACTCTTCGAACTTTAATAATGTCGGCGAAGGTTTTGAACTCGGTATTGATTTTGTGATGAGATCTGTTTCTGGATTTTCATCTAAAAGGTTTGATGTTAGGGTAGCTGGACAAAGTGTTAGCGCTCAGTTATCTGGTCCTGGAGCTTTTATACTTACGCCAGAAGCAGATAACCCAAAAGTTGCAGATATTGAGATGACTTTAGATAATGTAATAATCCAAGCTGGAGCTAATACTCGAAATGTAGAAGTGGAAGTATCTTTTTTCCTTAATGCTTCAAGAAGTGGTGAGCCACTAGTTACAAAGAGAATTACTATAGATTTAGGTTCTATTGCTAATGATGATGACGGTGGTGGATCAAATGGAGGTGGACAAGGAGGAAAAGATTTTCGAGATAAAAAATCAGCCCGTGAAAAAAAATTTGAAAACCGTATCGATAGAAAGGTTGATGACGATACTTTTATAACGGTTATTGAAGTTCTAGATGAAAGCTTTAATATGACCTTTGGTCCAGGAGGAACTATTGCTCCTATTCCACCGGAGACTGACCTTAGTCAATTTACTGATGAGCAAAGGAATGCTACAGTCAATAGAATTTCTCTTCTACCAAAAAGATTTAAAATTATCATTCATCACGATAAAGAGTCTGTTCCTGAAACAGAAGCTGCTACATTTCAAGTGGATAATTCACCCATAATAAATGCCCTTAAAATTGGAACTAATCTAAGACCCGATAATTATGTTTTAAGTGAAAAAGAACAAGCTATTCTTGATGAAGATCCTGACGCTGAGCTTTTTTATGACATTACTGACAGGTTTAATTTCCAGATTTTTACGGATACAACTAATAGTTCAAGAAATAGTGAGTTAAATCAAACTGTTTTCTATGCTGATATTACAGATGATTTAGTGAGAAATATTCAGACTTTTAAATTTAATATCAACGCGAGAAAACTAGTAAATTCTTTAGAAGCTGGAATTGGTTTGCCACTAGGTACTAAGCCTAAAGACTCTTATAAATTAGCTTTAGATGGATTATTATTAACAAACGAAGAATCTACTCTTTCCTCAAATGAAGTTCTTCTAATTCCTCAAACCACAGAGAAGAAGAGTAGGTTATCTCTTCTGTCCCATAATCCTCTGAACTTATCTATTAGCATTGCTGAAAACTCTAATTTAGAAACAGTTGACTCTAATAAATCTAGATTATCTGGCTTTGCTTATAAATCAAGATTCTTTAATGGTGATGAAGAGATCAGAGACAATCTTTTTAGGTCTCAAATTATTGTGGATGATAGTTCTATTTCTAGTGATAGTTCAAGTCTTAGTTTTGACTTTGATGTCAATGTAAGTGGACGTAGAAATATTTTACTTTGTAAAAAAGAAATGTTTAGAGATAGTATCGTAAAAAGTTTATACACTGATTTAAGCTTCTTAGGGACAAACACAAGTGAGCTTGCCGTGAATGTAGATGCTAGTATCGATGAAGAAATTGATATTAAGGTTCTAGATGATCCTAAATTTGTTCGTCCAAATAAGGCTAGAGCTAAATTTAACTCTAAAGAAAAAAGAGGTGAAACTAGAAGAACTCTTAGATTAGGTTTTTCATACTCTAATATACTTGCTAGCCGTGAAGACCCTTTAGTTTTAGATTTGAAATTTCTAGATGATGCTGATAGTGAGATTTCGGGTTTCGTTTATTCAATACCCAATATTTCAAAAATAAAGGATGCATTTACTAATACTAGGGATGATATACCACTTGTTTATAGAAGGTCACTAAAGCTTAAAAAAGATACTTTAGATGCAAGTGGAGTTACTTTAGGTGATCTTTTCTTAGATGAAGCTGCAAATGCAGCTAAAGTTGAAATAAGTCTTAGAAGGGATGCTAGTTATCTAGAATCTCTAGATTTGCCAAATGATGATGAAATTGAGTCTATTTTAGAGAATTTTACTGATAGACGTATTATTATCGATGTTAGAAAATAATCTATTACTTTGTTTCCTTAACTAAAATATAACCTTCATGTGTATACATGTATTAGAGGGTTTATATCGAATATGGATGGAATCAATAATAATTACAATAATTTAGATAGCTTTGAACAGAATAAGGATATTGAAGAAAAGGATGAAAAACCATCTTTAATTGAATTACAAGAGATGACTACTTCGACTAAGATTACTCAAGCTAAGTTACTTGCTTCTAAGTTAAATTACCCACTTCCTCCTTTAACTCAAAGGAATGTTGATGAAATTTTAATGTACTTAAGAGATGAATCTGATGCTATGTCTTTAAAAGAAAAGAGAGAGCGTGGAATTAATATTGAAGATACTAGACTTGGAGATACTACTGAAACTATGACATTTGCTGCTCTTACAGATAATGATGCTCTTTTTGGAGCTGTATTTGGTGATGAACAAGAAGAAGATACAGATGATAAGAGTAAATTAAAACTTATGGATGAAGCTGATAGTAAGGGGGTCAAGTATTTTGAATCTCATATTCATCAGGGGGAAGACATTAGAATTAAGGAAAAAATTAAAATTGGTGATCAGTTTGAAGAAGCAGATATTGATCATTTACTAGATTCTAATGGAAATGTTCAAGTCTCCAATACTGATCTTGAAAATATGAACTTTGATCATGATCAAATTCATGCTCTTGGGGAAGCTAATATTAATGTTGAGTTGGGACAGTCTAATTCTAAAAACCAGTTAGGGAATGCTTAGTTTTAGCTTGTAATTCTTTTATAACTTCTATTTGAAGTTCATGTTCTAGTGGCAATAATCTTTTTGCAAGATTTTCTGGACTTTCTTCAAGATCAATTTTTAATTCTCTAGTAGCAATAATCTCACCTTCATCATATTCTTCTGTTACATAGTGAGTAGTTGCTTTCGTATGAGTAAAGTCTCTATACTTTTTAGCGTAGTCTATGACGGCTTTATGTACATTTATACCATACATACCTTTGCCACCAAAAATTCCATTTGCGACATCAAGTGGTGCAGGGTGTTGGTTAATAATTTTCTGTGGATAAGCTTTGATTAACTCAATAGGAGTTTTGCAGAGCCAGCCAAACTGACAAATTATATCTAGCTTTATCTCATTCACTGAATCAAGAAGCTTACTATTAAATAGTTTTTCGTCATTCATTTCTTTTTTATCTATTGCTTCAATTTTCTCTTTTGGAAACCCTGCATTAATTAAGTTTTGAATTCCTGAAATTCTAGGACTGTTACTAATTATTTTTTTGATTTCTACATTTATTAGCTCACCAGATTCTATAGCTTTATGAACAGCTATAGCTGTGCTGGCTGAGCCCGATATTAAAATAATTAATTTGAATTTATTAAGTTCATTTTCAATCTCATTCATAGATTTAGAAATGGTTATAAATTACTCTATCTTTGAAGAATTGTTTACCGTAGGATTTATCAGAAAAGCTTTCTAAGTCATGCTTTAAATCAAATTTAACTTCTATATCTCTTTCGTGAAGGTTTATAGGATATTCACCAGTAAAGCATGAAGTGCATAGCTGTTTTGGTGGTAAGCCAATTGCAGAGATCAATCCATCTAAGCTTAGATAGTACATAGAAGTAGCTCCGATAAACTCTCTAATTTCAGGAAGAGATTTAGTTGCAGCAATTAAATTATCCTGTTTAGGAGTATCGACTCCATAGAAATCAGGGAAACGAACTGGAGGTGAACATACTAAGAAATGAACTTCTTTTGCTCCAGCTTCGTATAGTGACTGAACGATTTGCTGGGAAGTTGTACCTCTAACTATTGAGTCATCGATTAGAGCAATTTTTTTACCTTGGATAACAGGGTCTAAAGTGTTAAGTTTCATTTTTACACCCATTTTTCGAAGTCTTTGATTAGGTTGAATGAAAGTTCTTTGAATATATCTATTTTTAATTAATGCCATTTCAAATGGTATGTTAAGTTTTCTAGCGTATGAACTAGCAGCTGGTATAGCTGTGTCAGGAACAGGAATTACCATATCTACGTCTAATGGATATTCATCTGCAAGTTGTAAACCTGTTCTATTTCTTACTTCGTGTACTAGTTTGCCATTGATAGTACTGTCTGGACGAGCAAAATAGACAAACTCAAATATATCTAATTTTGGCTTAGGCAGTGCTAATTGCTCTGATCTAATTCCTCTTTTATTTACTACTACCATCTCTCCAGGCATTACTTCTCTTAAAAGCTCTGCTGAAATGGTATTGAAAGAACAAGACTCTGATGAGAATACATAGCCATCTTCAAGTTTACCTATAGAAAATGGTCTAACACCGTATTCATCTCTTATAGCGACTAGTGAATCATTATTCATAACTAGCACTGAGAAGCCACCAGTAAATAGTGGGTAACTTTTCTTCACCGCATCTTCTAGCTCAAACCCTTTTTCAACATAGTGATTAATGGCTTCAGCCATCATCTCTGAGTCGTTCATATTTTCTATATTTATGTTCTGAGACTTTAAAAATGCTTCAAGTGCTTTTGTACTGGGTAAGTTACCGTTATGAACTAAAGCAATATAACTGTTTTTAGGGGTTACTGGCTGAATATGATCAGCAGTTCCTCTCTTGCAAGTAGTGTAGAGTACGTGCCCTATAGCCATGAAGCCTTGCATAGATGAGATAGTTTCTTCTGAGTAAACTTGGTTCACAAGACCGGTGTCTTTATAACAGTTAATCTTTTCACCGTCCGAGACAGCTATTCCAGTTGCTTCTTGACCTCGATGTTGTAAGGCAAATAATCCGTAGAAACTTAGACGACTTACATCAAATTGATCACCAAAAATTCCAAATATCCCACACTTTTCATTTAAGCTTCGCATCGTGATCTCTTAAGTATAGCTAAGTATGTTTATTATTTCTATATTTTTTGTATAAAATTACTTCTTTCCAATGCTCAGTTTTAGGTAGGCTATTGGTTCAGAATGTATCAAGCGTCATTCACTCGTAGATGAGGAAAGTTGCTAACTTCTTAAATTTCTCTGTATCTTGAGGGTTCTTATAGACTATATTCATTTTGGGTAAGAGTTTTTCATTAAATAACTTTTCTGCTGATTCTCTGAAACTTTCTAGCAACCTTTCCATACTTTTATTTGAGTTTTTTATTGTTGATTCTCCGATTATTAGGTCTCGTTTATTTGAATTTATAAATCCTTCCGTTATAATTTTCATTTTTATGAGGTTATCAAGCTCTCTTAAATCTTTCTTTAAGAGCATTGAATTTAATCTTGTTTTTTCATCATTTAATTCATCTAGTATATTTTGATAGCTCATTGTATTTTTAGCAATTTTTTGATCTTGTGGATGAACCCCATATGGAAGACTATTTCTATCAGGAATTTCAAAGTCAATTTCTCTTGAATATTGATTTACTAAGTTTTCTATTCTATGTTCAAATTTTCTTCTAGCTTGTTCCCCCATTCCTGCTAAGCTAATTTGTACGTAATATCCAATAAGCGAACCAAGCAAACCAATCCCTGAGATTGCTGTACTGGGGTGTTGAACCGCTTCTGGACAAAACGCTCCATAGCTTATACAGTCTTTTATTTCTTGTGGAGGGTTAATAACATTTGCTCCTATAAATCCTGCTGATAATAAAGCTATAGTGTTAGGAATTAGTAGATCTCTATTTAGTTTGACTCGTTTTTCTTCTTCTGCAGCATAGCTAATAGACTCTACTGGGTTTGGGTTTTTTTCTTGTATATTAAAATCTAAACCTAATAAATAATCCATATCCTTTATTTGCTCATCAAGCCAATCATTCTGAGTTTCTAGGTCTTTAGCTAGTTCCTTTATCTCTGAGTTAATTACCTTTCTTTTTTCATAGGTCCATTTTTTGTTCTCACTGTTCACAAAATTAAATAAATCTTCTATCCTAAAATCTTTATCTCTGTCATTTTCTTTGAATACAGCTGAGCTGTGAATGAGATCAATTAAAATTTTTCTGGATAGAGTTTTTAGTTCTGTCTTATCTTTTGTATCTCTATAGTCTTTTGCTTTTTGTAATTGTTTAATTTCTTGCTTCAAACGTTTAATATCATTTTTATTTGCTGGGCTTTGCCACTTGTCATGATGTGTATCACGTATGCGAAATAAGTTGTGAACTAATTTTGTGCCTAGCATTTTATGTGTGATCCGTAGATAGAGTGTCTTTGAGCCTTGGTGAGTAAGATGTCATCATTGTTCTAGGGGTGTATTCAATTAATTGAACCATTAGTTCATTTATTTCATTATTTTTTCTTTTATCAATAACTCCATTAAGATTATTTGCTATTAATTTTTGAGCTTCATATGAAAAACTTTTTGATAATCTTTTCATACTTGCGTTTGAATCTGCATAAGTTGTTCTCGTAGGGTCTTCACTATTAATTGGGTTTGATTCTATTAGGCGGTTTACGATAGCTTTTAATTTCAAGAGATTTATTATTTTTTTCATTGAGTCATTATTTGCAAGAGTCGATGTAGTAGTAACTTCTTCTAATTTATCTAGCTTAAGTTCGTATTCATTTTTTTGTTCTGGGTTTGCTCCTGATAATTGAAATCCTGTTTTAAGATTTTCATTGTCTGGGATAATAACTTCATTTCCTTTCATAACATGAGAAATTGCCAATGTTTCAATTTCTTGTTCCAATTTCTTTCTTTTTGATGCTAACAGTTTATCGTCACTTAGCATAGATAGATATGCCGATAAACTAAAAGCTGTCACTCCTGTAGTCCAGTTGATATTGTCTTTGACTAATTCGATGCAATTTTTCCTTTCTTGGAAGCATTCTTGCATTTCTTCTTTCGGTAAATCACCCCAATTTGCGGTAATTAAACCTGCTGCAATTAAAGAAAATAAGTGAGGATACTTTCTGCTTGCTCTAGAGTGTAGTTTATCCATAAGTTCTTTATCTGCTGTTTCTTTGATTGCTTTTTCTGGTTTTTTACTCTCTGTTTCTTTACTAACTAAAAGATTTAAATATTCAGATAAATTTTCAAATATTTCATCTATCCATTTAGAGTCAATATTCACATCTTTCTTTAGAGCTATAAGTTCCTTTTTTAAGTCCTGTCTATTAGAGTATGCCCAATTTGTATTCTCTTGATTTATAAAATTAAAAGCTCTTTTTATACTTCTTTCATTGCTTTTGCTTATGAATTCATAATCTGAATCTGAAGCCATTAAGTCTTGTAGAACTTCAATAGCTTTCTTTTTTATTCCTAAAGATAATTTGGAATATTTTGTTAATCCATTACGATTTAGATCAATAAGTTTGTCCTCTAATTCCCTAGATGCTTTGCTATTATTTGAAGATCTAGCTGAAATTGAGCTGTCTTTAGGTCCAAATCTGATAGGCAGGGCAACCGCAAAGTGGGCTAATACATGTGTAAGCCTGGCCAATAGCGAGTATTCATGACTTAATAGAGTTGTGA
>JABSOS010000025.1 GCA_013216135.1 Candidatus Caenarcanales bacterium | reverse complement strand
TTGATAATTTACTGTATTTAAGCATATTCCAGACTAGTTAGATTTATTTTAACTGGTCTAGAGCCTTCTTTTTTATCATCAACTATCTCTTTAATGGAACCAGCTTTAAATTTTAATTTAATTTGATTACTTTTAAGTTTTTCGTGAACTGAAAACTCATTGACTTGCTTTTCAGTTTTTGTTTTCACTGTTTTATGGTTTGGATTGTTAGAGTCGGGGTATTCTATTGTTTCTAAGTAGGGGTTAGTTTCTAGAAGTTCTAATATATTTTTTAAACCTTGGGATACTTCACTTTTTTTCAATTGAATATTTAAATCAAAACTTCCATCTTTATAAGTTTTAATTTCACTAGTTTTTGCGATTTCTAGTAAATTTTCTTTAAGTGACTGAGTATGGTTAATTTCTTCATCATCGACTTTTGGGTTTAGTTCTTGTGTAGCTAAGTTTTGCTTACCTATAAGTTCAGCATAGTAATGATTTGGGTTGGTGAATGGAAGGATATTAATAGGATTAGGTATTTTCACAAATATAAATTGTACAAATTATTGAAGACTTGTGTATTATTTTAATTCAATTTGCTTAAGATTTTATACTTTCACTATCTAATAAGTTGTTAGGATCTATTCCTAGGTCACGCAAATTACTTCTAATATCTATAATCGGTTCTTTTCCAGTAAGCTCAATTTCTTTATTGTAAAGATACTTAACTGATTTGCGTAATATTTTATTAAGTTAAACCCTAGCCGGATTCTTAAACTTTGTAATATTAGACTGGAAGAGAAGCTCAACATTACCGACCGGTCCTGACCTATGCTTAGCTAGAATCAAATCTGCAACTCCAGGCTTTTCCGTTTCGGGATTATAATAATCATCTCTATAAATCATTAAAACGATGTCAGCATCCTGCTCGATTGAACCCGATTCTCTCAAGTCAGATAGCATAGGACGCTTATCTGGACGGGATTCAACAGCTCTCGATAGCTGTGAAAGCGCAATGATAGGAACATTCAGCTCACGTGCTAAAAGTTTTAAACCTCTAGATATCTCTGACATTTGGTTAACACGGTTGTCATTGTTACTTCTACCTTCAATCAGCTGAAGGTAATCGATGATTACTAAGCCTAGACCACCATGCTGAGCTTTAAGTCTTCTGCATTTCCCTCTAAGTTCCATGACAGTTACACCAGCAGAGTCATCTATGTAGATCGGTGCTTCACCTAGTTCTCCCATCGCTGCACCTAAGCGTGCCCAGTCATCTTCACGAAGTTGCCCAGTACGAACTCTTGAACTATCTATTTCTGCTCGAGCACATAAAAGTCTTTGTACTAGCTGTTCTTTACCCATCTCTAAACTAAATACAGCGACAGGAACATTATTTAAGATCGCACAATTCTCAGCTAAATTAAGTGCAAATGAAGTCTTACCCATCGCAGGACGAGCAGCTAGAATGATCAAATCACTTTTCTGAAGACCATTTGTAAATGAATCAAAGTCATAGAAACCAGTACTTAAACCAGTGATCATATTTTTATTTGCTGCCCTCTCTTCAAGCTGCTCCCAGCTATCTGTCAGAATATTTTCGATGTGAGTTAAAGATTCTTTAGATTTATTCTGAGCTAAATTAAAAATTACTTGCTCTGCTTTATCTACTAAAATATCTAAATCTTCGTCTGCTTTGTAACCTAGCTCTACGATTTGGTTTCCAGCGTTAATCATATTTCTATGAATAGCTTTTGTTTTAACGATTTGTGCGTAGTATTCAGCATTTGCTGCAACAGGAGCAGCATTAGTAAGCTCGGCTAAATATGATCTACCACCTACTTCTTGAAGTTGTTCGTGGTTCTTTAAAAATTCAGAAACCGTAATTAAATCAATATTTTCATTTTTTTCAGCTAATTTTAAGTAAGCTTCGAAGATTAACTGATGGGCTGTTTTATAAAAAGAGTCTTTTTTCGGGATTAAATCAGTAACTTTGATTAAACATTGAGCATCTGCTAAAACTGCACCTAAAACTGCTTGCTCAGCTTCTACACTGAAAGGTAACAAGGCATCACTTACTTTGCTCATAGTTTCCATATTGAATCATTCTATAATATCAAAGTCTTTACAATGCTTCAGGATAAGTTTTCTACAATTTTCTGTATTACGAAAAATTCCTATAAATGCTATAATCTATGAGTTTCTCATTATGATCAACTCACAACTTTACCAAAAACTTGAAGACACTGAGTCGACTTTCGAGTCATATAAGGTGAAGATGTCTGATCCAGCTATAATCCAGGATCAGAAGGAGTTTCAGAAACTTACTAAAGCTTTTAAGAAGCTTGAGAAAACTACTGAGAAGTTTAGAAATTATAAAACTCTTGTTCAACAACAAGATGATGCTAAGCAGATGATGAAAGATGAGTCTGATCCTGAGCTTAAGGAGATGGCTGAAATGGAGCTTGCTGAAGCTGAGGAGAAAATTCCTAAGCTGGCTCATGAATTAGAAGTTTTACTTTTACCTAAAGATCCGAATGATGATAAGGATGTAATCGTTGAGATTCGTGCTGGTGCAGGTGGTGATGAAGCTGCGATATTTGTAGGGGATTTATACCGTATGTACTGTCGTTACTGTGATAACCAAGGTTGGTCTCACAGTATGTCTGATTTCAATGACTCTGGTCACGGTGGTTATAAAGAGGTTGTCTTTGAAGTTAAAGGTGAAGATGTTTATAGTAAATTAAAGTATGAATCTGGAGTTCACCGTGTTCAGCGTGTTCCAGCGACAGAATCACAGGGAAGGGTTCATACTAGTACTGTTACAGTTGCGATTCTTGCGATAGTTGATGATGATATCGACATCGAAATGAGACAAGAAGATATTCTTCTTACCACTTGTAGAGCAGGTGGAGCTGGCGGGCAGAATGTAAATAAAGTTGAAAGTGCGGTTCGTTTAGAACATAAGCCTACAGGGATTATAGTGGAGTGCCGGGAAGAGAGGTCACAGCTACAAAACCGTGAAAAAGCGATGAAGCGTCTTAAAGCAAAGCTTTATGATATGGAGCTTCAGAAGCGTGAATCTGAGCAGCGTGACGCTCGTAAAAGCCAAGTCGGAACTGGTGGACGTGAAGAAAAGATTAGAACTTATAACTATAAAGATGATAGAGTTTCTGATCATAGAATTAAACAGAATTTCCCACTTAATAAAGTTATTGAAGGTGAGCTAGTGATTGTAATTGATGCTTTAGTTAGTTATGATCAGTCAGCTCAGCTTGAGGCTTTGGCTGCTGAGAGTAAGTAATTTATTCTTGAATTAGTTTCATCTGGAATTATTTTGTCTAATATTTTTTTCTAATTCATTAAGAGCTTGGAGTAAGAGAGAAAAGTCTTGCTCACTTTTATTATTTCTAATACCTTTTTTTAATAATTTAATTGCTTCCATACTTTTTTCATAATCACGGTATAGTAAGCCCTGATATTGTGAAGCTGCAAATAAGTCACTAGAATTAATGACAATTGAATTTATGACCTCTAAAATTTCTTTTGATTCTTTTAGGGTCTTTTGATTAAAACTTTCAGCATTGTTTTGAATAACTTCTCTCATGCTATATTCTAAAATTTGTTCTTGCTCTTTAAGTTTAGATTTATTAACTCCCATAAAAATTAGTTTCAGCTTGTTAAATCCAAAAATACCGACACCTAAGCTCGTAAATAGAAATTGATTTGCATTATCTTCACAGCCTGATGGTGTGTCCGAGGACAAGTGTGGTTCTTTGCTTAATAGTTCAATAAGGTCTCTTGGATTGTCTATAGTCTGCCAGCAGTCTGCGACATTAGCTGTTTTATTGCCAATAGCACCTCCTATTACTAAGCTAGCTAATAAAGGTACTGTTTGTAATGCTTTTGAATTAGTGTGATTTTTTATCATTGCTTTGCTCAATTATTTCTTTTATAGTTTCGATGTTTCCCATTAAAATATCAACTTCTTCTGATGAAAATTCATTATTGAGGATGTTTATTTCTAAGTATTTAATATACTCTCTGATTAGTTCTGGGGCTTGTTTATAAAGTTTTATTACTTCATCTTTATTACCCTTCTTCAGGGCGCTGTTCACCTGCTTCTCAAGTAGAGTTTCTTCCTTCTTCTTTTTATTAAGCAGATTTGCACCACTACTGAATAATAAACCTGTCGCTCCAATAGGGAGGGTTCCCTTACTTCCTTCAGGCATACATGGTTTTTGATGAAGTCTCTCGATTTTATTTTCAGGGTTAATTCCTGATTCATTACATTTAGGTAAATATTGTTCAGCAATGGAACCAGTTATCACTCCAGAAAGAGTACTTAATACTGCTACAGGGGGGAGAATTTTATTTATATTGAGATTTAATTTGACCATAAATCATTTTTGATATTGTTATTTGTTGAATTGTTTGAGTCTGGTAGATTAATATTTTGAATTCATAATCAAGATAATACTACGACTCTGGTGTATTATAGAAATTAAATATGTTAATTTAACAATATTTTTTTATAGAGTTATAATTCTTAATATGAATCAAGAATCAGATAAAAAACCATCTGATGCTATCAAATCTTCAGAAGATTTCGATAAAGAAATGGAAGAATTTTTTACTATGAGAGCAATGGAGCGTTCTCAAACTATTCATTTTGATGGTGAAAATAGTTCTTCTCTATCAGATTCAGGAGGGAATACTTATAAAATTGAAAAAAAATGGGATGCTAAAGAGTCAGCAATGACTTCTGGGTGTTGTATGACAGGCTGCCATAACTGCCCATGGGGTTATAAATTGCCTTCTGAGGATCAATAACTAAAATTACTTACTATTAGCAGTAGCCCACTCTTTAATGCCAGGAACTTTAGCATCTAAAAATTTCATGAAGCCACCTTTAAGGATAAACTCTTTCTTTAATTCATCTAATTCAAACTTATATTCTTTTCCAGCTACAGTTAATACTTGAGTCTCAACATCAAGATCCAAAACGGTTTCATCGTTACAAGCTTGATTAATTTCTTCGATTTGCTCAACTGTTAACTTAACAGGAACAACACCGTTGTTATAACAATTTTCTTCAAAAATTCTTGCAAAGCTAGCTGCGATAACTACTTGGAAACCTCTATCTAAAATAGACCAAACTGCGTGCTCACGAGATGAACCACAACCAAAATTCTCTAAAGTTAAAATGAACTTAGCATTTTCATGAGTGATAGCATCTAAAGGATTCTCAGGAACATCCTCAAAAAGAAATCTACCTAGACCATCTTTGCTGATACCAGTAAGGTGTCTAGCTGGAATGATCTGATCAGTATCTATGTTAGATTTAAGAACTTTAAGTAAATTTCCACTTATCTTCATAGATATTAATTTTAGCAAAATTCGCTTTTCAGTCGTGGCTTTTCTTAATTTAAATATCCTAACTCAAAGGAATTTTTCCTTGCATAGCAAGAATTAAATCAATAAACTCCCTTGCCGCACCATGTCCACCAGCACGTTCTGTGATGTAGTGAATGTGTTTGAAAACAGAGTAGTGAGACTCAGGTGGGCAGCCTGCAAGTCCAGCTAATTCAAGCACTGTAACGTCGATACTATCATCACCGATAAATGCAAACTCATCGAAGCTAATCTTATGACGAGCTAATAGATCATGTACACATGATAGTTTGTCTTCAACACCGACGTGAATTTCTTCTAAACCTAAATCTTTACAGCGATTGATAGTGTGCTCGCTATGGCGAGCAGAAACTACAGCTACTTTAATTCCGAATTGCATAGCAAGCTTCATTCCTAAACCATCTAGTGCAAAGAATCTTTTCACTAGTTCACCCTCTTTCCCTATGAAGAGTGAACCATCGGTTAGAACCCCGTCGACATCAAAGCCAATCATCTTTATCTTTTGGGCTCTAGCTTTTAATCTATCTGATATTTTTTCGAACATAATTACCAGATCATATTATAAGCTAGATTAAAATTACTGTGAAAGCTAACTAATTTAAATCTATGGCATCGAGCAGATTTATAGTATCAATTGATTTTTTAACTGTTTTACCAGCCACGTCTAGCGAAAGATTTATTGGGATTTTCCCTGATTCTGGAATTTCAAGAAAGTCTAGATTTGCGATGATGATTTTGTCATTAATCAGCTCAGCTTCTTTATTGTTAATTTTGATATTTTTAACCGTTTTATTTAAATTAAAACCATAGGTTTCAATATTGCCAATACTGATGAGCATTGACTTAGAGAAGATCCTAGGATTTGGTCCAAGAATATCAGCTTTGCTGATGCCATAGAAAGGTAACTGTTCGTCTTTCTTTATGATTTTAATTTTTGATTTAATCAATTCAGGATCTACTTCTTCTGCGAATTTTGCTATGTAATCGACTTCTTTAATAGCTACTGCAAGCTCTTCACCGTAATTATTACGATTAATTTTTCCATGGATATTTATTTGAGTGATAAATTTATCTTCTGGATTATTGAATAGGATACTAATAAATGAACCTTGTTTATTAACACTTTTAAAGGCAATATTAGAATTGCTGATATTAATTTCTTCATCTAAAGTACAGAACTCATTTGGACTGATATCTAAGCTTATTTTTAATGCAGAGATTTTACTTAAATTTTCCCCACTGATACTAAGTAAGTACTCATCAGCAGAAGCTTTTAGCTGGCTAAATATTGAGATTATGCAAATTATAAAAAAGTATTTTGCGGATTTATTCATGCTAATTGTTTTTTAATTTCAGTTGCTAATAATGAGTTTAAGTGATGTCCTGCTTGATTACTAGTTACTTCCATCTTAATCAGTAATGGGTTAATTCCTGATAAATAAAGATCTCCAATTAAATCTAAAACTTTATGGCGAGACGGTTCATCTGTAAATCTTAGTGGCATTGTGAAATCATTTTCTGTAATTCCTACTATCCAACCACTTAAACCAAGCATTTGATTTTCCATTTCAGTACTAAAAGTTCTAGCATCAGTGATATCTTCGATACCGTTTTTCCCTAGTTGCCAGCTAAAGCTTTGTTCGCCAATTTTAGGATGATCCCAATTCATCTGATAAGTAGCTTTGAAATTTTCACTTGAAGGCTTAGCGATAATATATCGATGAGGTTTCTCTGGATCTACTATCTTTATTTCTTCTTTTAATTCGAACTTTGACTCTAGTTTTTCAGGAGTGATTAAGCCTTTTTCTTTAAAAAGGTCTATCCATAATTTAGAAGAGCCATCACCAAATGGTAATTCTTCATCGTTAAGGTTAATATCGATATTATTTAAATTTATTAATGCAGCGGCAGCCATAAAATGCTCAGTAAGGCAAATAGTATTCGTGCCATTGCTTATTACTGTGTTTCTCTGGGTAGAGCTGATGCTGCTTACATTCGCTAAGACGGGTTCTGAATTATTTACGGTGAATCTAATACCTAAATTATCGTTAGCCTTAATATCTGCTGTGATTTGGTTACGGCTTATTAAACCTTTAGATTCAAGGCTGATATTTTCTTTAAGTAAGCTCACATTCATTAATATCATTATATAACTTCCTAAAATATTATTTTTTTTCACTATTATTAATAGTTTTTTAGTTTCACGTGTTAAAATCAGATTTCGCGGCTGGATAGCTCAGTTGGCTAGAGCGGAGGATTCATACCCCTCAGGTCGGCGGTTCGAGCCCGCCTCCAGCTACCATTGTATAATGTCATAATAATGTCTCTAGGGATAAAGAATGCAACTAAAAAGTATAATTCCCTTGGCTCTTGGTGGTCTAAAGAGTTTTTATTTGTTTTTCAAGATTTAGATGAAGAAATAGTTAGAAAAGCTAGAGAATTAAGTTCATCTGCAGAGTTTAATGACATCTTTATTAGCGCAGGCTCGGTTTTAGCTCGAGTGAGTGATGAGAATAACGCAAATGTTAGGGTTGAGTTTGCTCTTGAACCTTTAAATGATTCTGATTTAGCACATTGTAAAGAGTTTTTAGCTTCTAGTTCTTTAGTTTTAACTGAAATTGCTTTAGGTAAATTACCAAGTATCCTAAATGAGGAGTTGTTGAATTTAGATATTGAATTAATTCCCCCTGATATTAATAGTTATAAATCTAGATCCAGTCATAGCTCTAACTCTAGCTTTCCTAAGGTTGGTGAATTTTGTGAGTATAGCCTTGCTTTAATTTATAAATTTGCAGCTGAAGTAGATAAAGATGCTAATCTGTGGCTTAATTTTCGTGGTTTGGAAGACTTGATTTCTGAGCTTAGTTTTACTGACAAGGAAACGAATTTAAAAAGCTTTGAAGAGATTATTAAAAGCTTGTCTGCTTCTCAGTTTGATTTAAAGCAAGCTACTGAGGCTAAAGATTATAACCAAGACCTTTCAGGGCTTAAATTTGACTATAGTTCAGCTTTGAGTTTACTTGAAGATAAACCAAGTTTTGATGATGAATTAGACTTTAAACAATTTTTACTTGAAATTTATAATCTTGCCGCTAGTAAGTCAGATAGTTTATATGAAAAATGGTTAGATAAATCTAGAAATAGAAAAGCAGAGACAGATTTAGAGCTTAGCATTAATAACGAAGCTAAGAATTATTCTGAACTTTTTCAATTTTCTATCCCAATTAAAAAATTACTTCGTTACTCTTTGAATCAAGATTTAAATAGTGTTTATTCAAATAGACTTTCTTTTACTTTATTAATGCTGCAAACAGCGGTTTTGATCTCTAAAAATGGTCTTTATTTTCCAGAGATAGTTAGTGATGATTCAGGTGCTATTTTCATCCGTTATAAACCAATTTTTAATAATGATTTATTAAGTCAAAGGCTCTCTGAGATTTATAAACTTTGCCCTGATGACTTTTTTATTCAGTCAAAGCAGGCTTTAAATGAGTTACTAAGTTATATCGTTAACTTTTTAGTAAAAGATCTTGTGAAAAACCTCAAAGGCTTTCCTAAAAGTGAGTTTCGCACGGCTTTTCTCATTGATGAGAAATACAAGGCAGAGACTTTAAGTGAGGAAAATAATATTAATGCAAGTTCATTATGGTTAAGTAAGCTTGAATTGCAGAACTTTGATCTAAGACCATTACTTTCACTTGAAGAAGAAGCTAAAAATTTATTTAGTCTGAGTTTAAATTTATTAGATTTACTCTCTGACACGAAAAAGAGATTAGAGCTTAATTTAAATAAAGAAAGTTTAGAGAAAGATTTTTCTGCTGATAGAATTGAAGGGCTGTATAAGCAGCTTTATCTTCTTCAGGACTATGTTCCTGCTTTAAAGCAGATTGTTAGTACTGAAGCTAAAGCTAAACCAAACTTAAGTCTCAACGCTCTGGCTGATTTATTAATTAAAGCTGATCATATTTTGCCAGTTTTAGGTTTAGATCTGGCTTTGCCAGAATCTCTAAAAGATCTTATTAAACCTAGCTTATGTTTGAAGCTTAATGTAGATGATGATTCTAACTATAGTTTTGATTATGAAGTTTTAATGGGTAATAAATCTATTCCTCTAAAGAGTTTCCAAAATTTACTTAAAGAAAATCTTAGTGAATTATTTTTTTATGATGCTAAATATGCGTTATTGTCTGAGAGTGATAAAAAATTATTATTAGAACGCTCTCAAGATTTGCTTCCTCAGCTTTCTAATTTCTGGGATGCACTCTATCATTATCGTTTAGGTAAGTCTGAAGGTTTAAACTTACTGAAAGAATCAGATTTAGATGATCACTTTAAGTACTTTTTTGCAGATAAAAATTTAGAGGCTGATAAAGCTAATAGTTTAGTGCCGAAGGCACTTGATGCTAAGTTGAAACCTCATCAACTAGAAGGTTTTAATTGGCTTTATGAGAATTATAAAAAAGGTTTTGGCTCATGCCTGGCTGATGATATGGGCTTAGGTAAAACCTTACAGATTATTTCTCTATTCACGAAGATATATTTTGATGATGGTTCAAATTCCTCTAATGTTTCTCTAGTACTCTGCCCAAGTTCTTTAACGAAGAATTGGATAAATGAGTGTGCAAAATTTGCCCCTGGCTTAAAAGTTAAAGCTATTCAGGATCTTAAGTCTAGAGAAGATTTAGAGCAGGTTCATGTTTTAGTCTCTTCCTATACCAGTCTTAGGCATAAATCAGATATTCTAAAAGACTATAATTGGGAAACTTTAATAGTAGATGAGGCTCATAATATTCGTAATCCAGCTTCTAAGCAATCCCAGTTAGTAAGAAGCCTTCAAGCTAAATATAAAGTTGCTTTAACGGCAACTCCTATCGAGAAGAAGCTTAGTGATTTGTGGACTATCTTTGATTTTATAAATCCTAATTACCTTCGCTCGTTAAAAGAATTTACTTATGAGTTTGCTATTCCAGTCGAGAAGTATCGTGAGAAAGCGAAGATGAAAAATCTTGAGCATGTAATAGCGCCATTTATGCTTAGAAGAGAAAAATCTTCTGCTGCTTTAGCTGAGGACTTTGTCAAAAAGAATATTGAGACTCATACTCTAAACCTAGGATCTGAGCAGAAAGAAACTTATAAGAATAGTTATAAAGAATTTTTAGAGAATTTAAAATTTGCAAGTCCAACTGAGAGGGTTCGTTTAGTGCAACAAACTTTTAGAGACTTGACTGTATTTTTAAATGGTCCTGAAGGTTCAGCTAAAGCTGATAAATTATTAGATATTTTAAAACCAATTTTAAGTACTGGAGAGAAAGTTGTAATTTTCACTCAGTTTAAAGAGACTGCTGAAGGTCTAAGAATGTTTATAGATAAAGCTTTAGAGCAAGAAACACTTCTATACCATGGAGCTATTAGTGCAAAGAAAAGAAGTGATACTCTGAGTGAATTTGCTGAGTCTCCAGAGAAACAGATTTTAATTATCACCATTAAAGCTGGTGGTACTGGCTTGAACTTAGTTCAAGCAAATCACTTAGTGCATTATGATTTTACTTGGAATAAGGCACAGGAAAACCAAGCTAGTGATAGGATCTACCGAATTGGGCAGACTAAGGATGTTTTTATTCATAGATTCATAAGTCGTGGAACTTTTGAACAGAAATTTGATCAGATTTTAGAGAAGAAGTTTGAGACTGAGATTAAGGCTATTGATTTGAATAAGTTTAGTGATAAAGAATTTGGTGATTTTAGGTAATTTTAGTTACTTAATTTGGCTTGCTCCTTAAGCTCTGATTCAGTTAATTGTTTTTTTGATTTTCTGCTCTGATTGCTTCTAATCTAGTGTTAGCTTCTGCTTTAAGTTTTTCTTTTTCTTCAGGCAATAGATCGTTGAAGTGTCTGCCTTTGAGACCGGTATAAATTGCGTAGAGAAACATTAGGTTAACTCTGCGTGGGGCGGTTAGTTTTAATTTTACATAAGACTCTATTGCACCGAGTTTAGCGACTTCTTCAGCTGTGTGGATGTCTATTAAGGCGAATAGTCGTTCACAGGCTGGTCCGAGGTTCTTTATGGTGGAGATTTTGGACATTTGACATTTTATTCTACCTTGAAATCTCGGAGTTACAACTCGAATTTTCAAGGTAAAACATTAACAGATTAATTTAAAATGAACTTTTAGATTTAGTATTTACTTTTCGCCAGCAATTAGGTTAAGATAATTGCGTGCTCGGACTGCTTGGAAATAAAATATTTTCACCAAAAGTTAGACTTCAACTTCTAGATAAGCTGAAGCCAAACCAGACTGAATCAACTAAAGATATTAAGAAAGAACAGTCTGTAAATATTAATTCATCCACAAGCTCAAAAAGCCAAAACTTTGATTTTGAGAATATATTGCAAAACTCAAAATATTTATTTCTATGTCCTGAGAATTATATTGATACTTCAGTTAATAACTTAAAAGCTCAGATGCCTGTAATTGAAGATGCTAAAGATAGGGAGACTATTCAAATATCAAAGGAATCATTTCAATTAGTGAAAGATTATTTAACAATGCGTGCAGAGAATGGTATTGAAAAATCCTTCTGGGCTTATATGACATCTGAAAAGCTTGGTGCACAAAGTGAAGAAGTAAAAACCATATTCCATCAAGCTGAAAAATTAATCATTGGTAAGATTAAAAGGAATCCTAGTTTATCCAAGTCAATTAATAAGTTAGAAGATCTAGATTTGGAAATCAATCATGATTCTGAAAATATAATGGAACTAATTAAGACTAGTGAGTTCTGGGAAAGTCTAGAGGCTAAGGTTGATTTGACTAAGAGTCTAAGAAAATATTTAGATAAAGAATTTGATTCTGGGTTGACTTTGAGCAAAAGGAATGTAGCTCAAAAAGACCTTTTAGGTCTCATAGCAATGTTACATGATCATGAGGTTGATAAGAAATTTGAAGCAGTAAAAAATGAATCTCATAAAATTAAGACAAATAATTTCTTCGATCTTCTATTAAATGGTGCGATTAATAATCTTGCACATAGTTTTCAAGAATTTACATCTAATAGAACTGTAATTGATACTAATAGAGAGGCTTCAGAGCAGTTTGCATCAAAATATAGACCTCTAATTGAATTTTTGACCAATGCTGATGACGCAAGTGATAAACCTATAAATATATGGGTTGGAGATGAGGGAGTGAAAATCTCAGATGAAGGCTCAGGTATGGATTCAAAGACTACTTCCGTAAAATATTGGTTACCATTTACAACTACTAAGGAAGAAGATGAATCTGTTGGTAAGTTTGGTGAAGGTGCCCAGTCTGGGATTAGTTTAGTCACTGACCATAAAGATTCACTTAAAGTTGACACTAGGACTAGTGATAATTTAATAAACTATTCAGCTGAAAAGTTTATTGATGATGGTGAGGTTTACTTTTCTATAGAACGTTCAGGTAATGATCATAAACTGAATTCGGGTACTTTAATAGATATTAAAACAAGTGACTTAGATAAAGATGAGCAGATAAAGTATCTAAAAAAAATAGCAAGATATGCAAATAAAAATGATATTTTCCTTTTTAAAGATGATAATCAGAACCCTGTAAAAATCAATGATTTTAGAGAAAGAGCTTTAAAAGAATATAGCTATGATGCTGATAACCTGAGGTTACTAATAGATGAAGATTCTTCTCTTGGTAAAAATTTAGACTTTTCGGTAGCTCAGAATTCTTATGTAATTGAAAACTTGAATCTTGACTTAGCATATAATAAAAAATCTTTTACCTTAAATACTTTCCCTGAGTTTGTTCTAGATTTTTCACCACAATGTCATATTAGTGAAAGCCGAGATAAAATTGCTGTCGATAAAAATAGTGTTCAGGATTTTATGAAATTAATCAATTCATATCTCAAAGATAAAAATATAAGTGATGATAATAAATTTCGCTTTGCAAATTCAGCTCAGATTTTAATAGAAAATTCTTTTGAGCGTGATATTTCACTTACTATAGGAGACCTAGATCAAGAGTATCAAAACTTAAATGACCATCCAAGCCAAGCTTCAAGACCTGTTTCTTTATCTGATTTTTTGAAATATCAACTTGAAACTAATATTAAAATGAATAATTATTTTTTTGCTCCCAATCAAGAAGCTTTTAAAGATTTAGATAAAGAATTTAAAAATAAAAAAGTTATACTTTTAAACCCTAATTTGCTTGATAAAAAAATATTTGATAAGAGTTCTTTGTTCACTAAGATCTACAAAGAAATACCTCATGGATATCAGAAGATTTATTCAGCACCACTAAGTGATGATCAGTTTTATAGTGAATATGAACCTGATGGAGCATTTAATAGAGATCGGAAAAAAACAATACTTATTATCAACTCAAAGCATTTTAATGAAGATCAAAAAATAACAAACCCTAATAAATATTTGAATTCATTACTTGCACTTAAAGCAATTAATAATCCTTTAGATGCTAATCATGATGCAGAAAAAAGGCTAGTCAAAAAAGAAAAAAAAGCAAATAAATCAAATAATGCTAAACCAGAAATTATTAGACGAATAGATATAAATGAATCTAGGACTAAAGAAGATATTGATAATTCTAGTATATGGGGAGGGTTTAGTAAGGAAAAGTTTAAAAAAAACTTTCTTCCTGAGATAGTACACGAGCACTTTTCAAGTTTATATAAATATTTAGAGCAAATGAATATAAGCTTTAATGACTATGATGATGAGTTCATGGATAAAATTTATGAATTAGATGAGGATGATTTAAGTACAGATGAAAAATTTGAAATATTGGAAGGCATTAAAGAAGATATAAAGCAATTCACCTCTGAAGAAGCAAAAAAAAATATTCTAAATATAGTTCAGCTTTATGAAAAAGCAATAAAGCTTGTTTCAGAAAATGAAGATGCCCTAGCTAGTTATGCACAATTAGGCTACCGGGATGATATTAGTGCAAAAGGTGACTTTTTAACTCTAACTAATGATAAGTATTTTGATTTTACAAAAAAAGTTCTAGAAATTGAGCGAGGATTTCTCGAAAAATATAATGAGCTAAGGGTTTCAATAGATGGTGATTCTTTATCATCTATAATCATAGGTGATTGTCTTAATGATAAGTTTACTACTATTGAAAATGGTGCTCATCAAGAATATGCTCAAGAATTACAGAAAGGAATTGATGATATTGCTAATTTGCCACTAGATACTGTTTATGAGGTGCTTAGTCAATTAAAACAACTTCCACATACTCATTCAAGTGACTTCTGGTATTCAGGTTTACTTAAATTTGGTGAGAAAAATAACTTAGAGTGGTATCAACGGTTTGAAGAGAATAAAGAGGATGGTTTTGAAAATATTAAGTCTTTTAATATTTCTGATTATAATGAAAGAGATATTTTTAAGAATTTTATTTTTCTTCCTCTGCCTAAAGAACTTTTCAAAAAAGTAAGCTCAAGTATCAATTTAGAAAGGGTAGCAGACTTAGAGATAACTAATGGCAATAAATTTAATACAAATAAGATTAGGAATAATCTTTTTAATAAAGAATTTTGGGAGAATATTTTTAATAGAATAGATGACTCTAATCTATCTGAACAAAAGAGGTCTGATCTTATTACTTTAATAACTAATGTGGAACTTTCAAAAAAGTTCTCAACTGAACGTAAGCTTGAAATTCAAGATAGATTAATACTTTTATATACAAATAAATTTAGTACTGTTAATGATAGACAATATGGAGATATTTTCTCAGATTTAGATTCAGTAAGCTTATCTGAAGTTCAAAGATTATCACATAATAGTCCTGATAATATTGTTAATGCTATAGAATATTTTGAAAACATAGACCACAAACTTCTTAAACCTCAGGTTTCAGGTATTTTAGATTATTTAAATTACGGTGGTGAATTAGTTGATATTTTAAGTAATCCTAATAAAGTTGAATTAGAAAAATATCAGACAAGTTTCTTAATCTCTGACTGGGTTACTGCAGCAGAAAATCAATCCTCAAATGATGAACCGTCAATTAAGGCACTAATAAATAATTTGAAAGATGAAGAGTCTTTAAAGTTGTTTACAGAAGCTATTACCAATAGAGCAAAAGATAAATCAAAGGAAAGAGCGTTTCGAGAAGTTAATAATGTTGTGGGAGGGGCTGATACTCACAATAAAAAATCTGTTGGTATTCGTGAACTAATTAATAATTCAATTGACGCTATAAATGAATTTAGTTCTGAGTCAAAAGATATTAATGCTAATGTTTTTAAAGAAAAAAATGATAAATCTGAGGACATTAAAGTCTCTGTGCGTGACGGTGAGGGGATGCCTCCTGATACTTCTCTTAATAGACTATTGCGCCCTAAGGTAAGTGATAAAGGAACTAAGCAAGGTTTAATCGGTGAAAAAGGTCAGGGGTTCTGGTTAAATCTGCATGATAAAGTTGCATTTAAAACATCTAAAAATGATTTAGATTTTGTCCAGTATTATAGGCTTACTCCCCTGGATCGAGCTGGAAATATTACTTATAATCCTAAAAAAGTTTATGATGCTAGATGTGAAGTAAGTTATATTCCTAGAGAAGACTTAAAGACAGAAGAAGAGCAAAAGCATTATGGAACTTTGATTGAAACGAATCATCAATCACGCTTTATTGAATTAGATACTGCTATTTTAAAGAGAGATTTAGTGGAGGAGGTTTCCGCTGTTAGTAGTGAGCTAGCCAAAATTTTCTTGAATAATGAAAAAGTCAATGATACTAGCAGTTTGAAAAAAGTGGCAGTGAATTTAAACGATGCTTTTAATACTAAAATTAATTTACTACTAGATTACAGAAAATCATTTCGACAGAATGGCTTCCTTAGAGAGATTAGCCCTGAAAAAGATAAGGTTTTTATTGAATCTGTAGCTCCAGAAATTTGGGATATCTTAGGTGAATTTGCAATTGAGTTACCAAATTCAGTTAAGTTAATGAAGAACAGGACTGATATTGCACCCAAGAGTCAGGCAGTTCATCAGTCTATATGTGATAATGTTGATCAAATTGCTTGTAAGCTAGGAGAAGATTTCATGGAGAAAGGAACTATATCTTTTAGTTTATTTCCATATGATTTGTTTGATTTCTCGAGCTTTCATAATATCTTAGATAAAGAAGCAGTAACTGATACTCGTGAAGCCGTGGAAAGTCTTGATAATTTTTCAAATTATTTGATGCATGCAAAAGTTTATTCTGTAGATGAAACAAAACTATCTATTTTAGATTTAATAGAAGCTTATATAGATGATCCTAAGATTGATTTGAGTAAGATTCCTAAAAATATTCAGTCTAGACTTGTAAAAGGGAAAAAAAGTTATGAGCTAGCTCTTGCAAATTATAGAAATAAACTTGAATCTGCAGGAGTAGCTTCTACCCATAGAACTACTTTAATTCCTAGCTTTAACTATGATGATATTGATAATTTAGATAGTGAAAAATTGAGATTGCTCTCTGTGAGTAAAAAAGCGATGAAACAGTTTTTGAATTTTTCATCTTACTTTACCACTCATTCTAATAAACAGTTAAAAGAGGAACCAAAACTATCTATTAACTATATTCATAATGTGGAAAATTTTAATGCTCGGGCTACTCCAAAGTCACTGTTTACTGATAATCAGTTTATTGAGTGGAATTTAAACTATAGTCAAAATTTGATAAAAAGCTTTGAAAGGACTTTAGATAAATTTGAAAAATCAGAGGATAAAGAATTATTTATAAAAAATTTAAATGAGAATGAAATTAATTCAATTTTTGAAATTGGACTAATCTTGATACACGAGCTTGCTCATATATATCAAAATTCTGATGAAATAACTCATAATCCCAAATTTACTGAGCAAATGAAAAAAATTGCTGAAAAGTTAGGTACTGGTGAACTTAATTTTATTAAGGGTTTTGAAGAAGCCATGGTACAAGACTAATTAGTTGATATTTAGATTATGGGGTTACTTTTAGGAAAATGCTATGGATGAAGGCTTAATTTCTCCCATCTCCGATATAATAAAAATATGGATTCCGCTGTTAAAAAAGCTTCATTCCCAAAACTCATACTAAGCTTAGTTATAGTTTTTATACTATTAGTCTCTGCTTTGTATGGATTTTTTGAACTTTACTTAAAGAAGAATTGGGAAACTCTATTAAAAGACCAAGTCAAAACTCAGACTGGTATCTCTCTTGATTTTGATAAGTTGCGCTTTAACTTTTTAAGTTTTTTAAAGTTGCAGCCAAGCCTTGAGATTCAAAATTTAAAAGTAGAAGATGCTGTTAGCTTGGATAAGTTCTACTTAGAGCTTAAGCTCAAATCTTTACTAGAAAGGAAAATGATTTTAGAGTCAATCAAAATTATTAAACCTAGTATTGCACTTTATAGTGATGAAAATCATATAGTGCATTTGAAAGGCATTGATCTGTCTCAGCTTCAGGCTCAAGCAGGTGCTGAGCAAGCTAATGTGGAAGCTACTACTGAAGCAAATAATGCTCCACAGTTAGATTTGATCGATAATTTTACTCTCGATTCACTTGAGGTAGTGGATGCTTATATTAACTATGAACCTTATGGTGCAAAGCCTATAAATCTTAAAAATTTAAATCTATCAATAGCTGATTTAGAGCTTAGTAAGAATCCAGAAGATTCTGAAAAAGTTTCTAAGATTGATTTTAATACTAAACTTTTTGGTTCAGATAGTTCAAAGCTAGTTTATAGAGGTGACTTAGGTCCACTGCCTTTAGATTTGAGTTCACTTAAAAGTAGTGGTAAATTAGATTTGAACTTAAACTTAGCTGAGTTGGACTCTGAATTTCTAGCGGCTAATGCTCCTTTGCTTGCTATGACTAAATCTGGTGATGATCATATTAAGTTTTCTACTAAGCTTTCTGGTGATCTTTTAGATAGACTTTCAGGAAATGGTAATCTTTCTTTAAATGATTTAAAGATCGGAGCTGATCCGCAGCATTTAATAAAATTGAATTCGTTACTTAGTTTTAATTCGACTATGAATTTAATTAAAAATCCATTCGTTGATTTTAAAATCTCCAAAGGTGCTGTAGCTATTACCAATAAAGACTTTGAGAATAATTCTTCAGGTAATTTAGAGTTTACTCTTGACTCTAAAACATTTTTAGACACTCAGTATTCTAGTTATGATTTTTCAGGTTCATTAGAGGGATTAAAGATTGATGAATTGATGCATGCTTTTGATCCGAAGGCTGTAAGCCCGATTACTGGTTTGTTTGAAATGCCACACTTTGAAATTCAAGCTAGTGGTAAAACTCCTGAGGAAATGAATAAGTCTATGACTGGTCATGGTTCAATTAATTTCCATGATGGAAAAATTGTTTTCCTAGATCAATTAAAAAAGAAAAAGAATAAAATCACAAGATTTTTACCGATAGATACCAGCACTCTAGACAAAGCCTTAGATAGTAAATTTGCTGAAGCTAGTTCGAAGTTTAATATTGCAAAGGAAAAGGTTTTATTTAAAGATATTTTAGTTAAGAATAAGCTTGCAGAGTTAACTGGTTCAGGTAAGTTTAGATTTGATAATTACATGAACTTTGATTTACTATTTGAAGTTCCTAAACAGATGAATATTGCTTTTAATGTAAAAGGTATGGCTGATAAACCTGGTCTTAAAGTTAATAGTTTTAATTTAATTAATGGTAAAACTCAGTCAGCAACAGGAACAGCATCTAGACCTAGTCTTGCGCTAGATACTACAAATGTAGGTTCCACTTTAAAGTCTGTTTTAGGAGGAAAGTTAAATAAAGCAGATCCTGTAAAAAAAGAAAAAGTCGAGAAAGCAGCTGAGACTATTAATCAATTACTTGATATTGGTAACCAATTTTTGAAAAATTAGTCTTCATTGGCGTTTGCGGAAAAATGACCCCTTAAAATTTTTCTCTGGGATTGATAATTTTAATAAAGGTTAAATATCTCAAGCTCCCAACTCACTACCATGTCAGGAGAAAATCTCCCAGCTACACTCGAAGAAATAAATTTCAATAACAACTTCTTCAACGAATTCGAAAACATTCAATTTCCACCTGGCTTAAAAAAACCGAGCTTAGAATTTAATAACATCGACGGTGATAAATTTGCCGACTTAGTCTTACCAGAAGGTCTTGAAGAATTAAGCCTGTCACATAATCTTTTATTCAATCCCAAAGCTTCAAACTCCCCATTCCAATTCCCCGATGCTTTAGAAAATTTAAGCTTACCTGACTCGATAAAAATCTTAGACTTAAGTGATAACTCACTAAATAATTTAGATAACTTAGATGTCCCTGCTTCACTTGAGGTTTTAAAATTGAAGGAAAATTTCTTTTCCAGAAAGGAAAAGCGAAGAATCAGAAAAAGATTTAAAGCCCTTGGGGTTAAAGTTAGAATTTGATTTTACCCATTAAATTCATATAGATTTAGACTAAAATTATTATCTAACTATGCAAATTAAAACTCTTATTGTATTTTCACTTTTCATCCTTTCATTAAGTTCACCTGTCTTTTCTTCAGAAAATTCTCAGCTTGAAGTTAATAGATTCAATGAATTAGAAGAAGGAGTGGCACCATACGAAATAATATTTAGCAAAATTAATTTAAGAACTTATAACAGAAACAGAAGATCTAATCGAAATCTACTGGATATTAATAATGACTTTGATGCTATTGATCAAAGCTTCAGTTTAAATAATGCTGGTGCTGCTTATGAGCTATTATTCCAAGACAACGAACTTGAACTTCCTATCAAAGACCTTTTTGCAGCTACTGGTAATAGGCTCAAAGTGAAATTCGATAACTTACTTATCAACACTAGTGTTTTAGAGAACCAAGCTGAGTCTATAGACTTTAGTTCTGTAAATGTAAGAATTAAAAGACTAGCTAATGTCTATCGTTTAAGATTCAAATCAAAAATCATTAATTTAAATTGTAGTGAGGTGGCGCCTCTCATTAATTGTGAAGCTAATAAAGAAATTCCTATGAGGCTTATGGGAACAATTCTTGTGAAAAGTAATAATTTTTTCAGTCCAGTAAATAACTTAAATAATTCTGGGTAGAATAATAATATGCCAATGAAATCATTTCTTTTTACACTTTTATTCTTACTTTTAGTTTTACCTATTCAAGCTCAAGTCCAAAGAAATAGTGGTGAAACCAATGGCTTACTTATTTTAGATGACCTTTCAGCATTTGAGGGAACTCTTTTGGTGGGCGAAGTTAGTGTTAATAGTGGTGATTTTGAGGATGATGAATACACATACACTCTTTTAGGTGAAGATGCTGATCGTTTTGAATTTTCTGAATTTAATAAAAGGTCATTATCATTTGTAGATGATGCTAAACGTGAAGATAGTGTTGGCTATGAACTTACGGTTAGAGCGACGGAGCCAGATGGAGATTATATAGAAAGAGATTTTACGATTTTATTGAAAAATTTTGGTTTCCCTGAAACGATAGCTGCTGAGGAGATTAGAACTTACTATGAAGTTACAGGTAATGTTAGATTAAGAGTCGCACGAAAAAATGGTAGAGCAATTCGTCCTAAGCTCACTATTGAAGATAATTATAATGCTGATAGTACTAGCCTTAGTTTTAACAGTTCAAATCTTGTTTCTAACTTTGCATTTCAAAATTTAGCTACTACTGTCCCTTTAAAAGATATTTTTACAGCAGATATTAATAAAACAAAACTTGATTTTGGTAATTTGATTTTTAATCCTTTCACTCCTCCAAGTGAACCACAGACTTCAATTGACTTCGGAGCTCCTAGAGTAAATGTGAGAAGAAGAGGTCTAGCAACTCGTGTTAATTTCAAATCAAGAACTCTTGATTTAGGTTGTGATGATTTAGCATTCTTATTAACTTGCCCTAGCGGTAAAGAAAATACTAGATTTAATGTTAAATTAACTGGTAAATTGAATTTTAGTAAAGAGTAATCTTGTCACGGCATTATAAATGACCTAAGCAAAATACTGCTCAAGTATAATCGCTGCTGCCTCACTGTCTATAAGCCCTTTATTAGCCTCAGTAATTTTTACTCCACGATTTTTAAGACGACTTTTAGCTTCACTACTAGTCAAAATTTCATTTTCAAAGTGCAAAGGCATATCTGGAAAAGCTTCAGCGATTTTCGCAACAAAGTTGCGTACCTTCTGCGTCTGCTCACTATCAGTTCCATCTTTATGCTTCGGTAACCCGATGACGATTTCTTTAGCGTTATACTCCGCCAGCAAAGCTGGCAAT
The DNA here is from genome assembly GCA_013216135.1 of Candidatus Caenarcanales bacterium. GTDB lineage: Bacteria > Cyanobacteriota > Vampirovibrionia > LMEP-6097 > LMEP-6097 > DT-14. Next base: position 22,929 of record JABSOS010000025.1, on the reverse strand, counting down.
TCCTCAAAAAACTTTTCGACATCTATCGTCGAGTGAGCGCGTACACCAAGTCCCATACTGTCACTGACAGCAACTCCGATTCTCTTTTCTCCGATATCTAATCCTATTAAGTAGTGCATAGCTTTTTTTGCATCTCAAATAATAGCAAAGTGCTTGCGGCTAAAACATTTAAACTTTCGACTTGTGAGTTGATAGGGATTCTTACCTGAACATCTGCAGCTGCAAAAGCTTGACCACTAAGTCCATGACCTTCGTTACCCATCATTAAGACACAGTTTTGATTAGTCTCAGATTTGAATTCCGTGTAGTTTAATTTTGCTCTAGGATTAGTTGCAACAAAAATTATATTTTTATCACTACTAAGTTTTTTTAATTTCTGGATAGAAGTAGTAATAATTTCAGCGTGGAAAACTGTTCCAGCAGAGGCGCGCAAAAGCTTAGGGTTGTAAATATCAACACAGTTTTCGCAGAATATAGTTTTACAGTTTGCAGCTAAAGCTGTGCGGATCATAGATCCGAGGTTTCCTGGGTCTTGAATCCTGTCACAGTAAAGATTTAATTCTGAGAATTCTATCTCAGAAACATTTTCTTTTTTATGAAATATCGCAACGAAGCTTTGCGGGCTATCAGTAGTCGAAATTTTCTTTAGAACTTTTTCATTAACATTAAATATATCTTCAAAGTCATCATTTATAAATGATTTCAATTCATCTAACTGCGCTTCATTATTCTCAGGATCATAGATGAAAAGCTCACGTAAACTTAAGCCAGCTTTTAAAGCTTCTAAAATAATTTTAAAACCTTCTGCTAAAAAGACTTTATGCGAGTCGCGATACTTCTTCTCTTTTAAAGAGTTCGCAAACTTAACTGTTTTATTCTCAAGACTTAAAATCTCTTTCATCAAGAAAACTTTATCAAAAATCAAAGACAAAAACAGAAATTTCAAAATAAAAGAAAATAGTTAGGACTCAAATAGAACCTAAAAAAGAGAAGAGCAAGTATGCTCTTCAAGAACTGTTATGAAATGTTCAATAGCAAGGCTTGCGAGGAAGAAAAAGCGCAGTGTAATGGAATTACATGAGCATTTTGATGACGAGTATAACGCAGCTAGTGGACATTTCCTGACAGTTCTAATATACGAAGCCTTCATCGACTTCCGGATGCGGCATAACATCATTCAGAACACAGAAACGAATATAATCTTCAGCGATTTTATCGTAACTCTTTCTATAAGATGCTGAGTCTGACATTTTATTTAAATACTTTTTAACGTGCTCTGGGACAGTTTTTTTAAAGCTGTTTCCTGATTTTAGATATAAACTTTTTACAGCTAGCCTAAGATTTTCTTTAGTACCTTTTAAAAGTACAGAGACTTTTTCCCCTAGGAACTTCAGACTAATCAAAGTTACGCTGTAGTTCGCTAAGAATTTTTCTAACTGATCTAAAGTAAAATTACTGACACAATCTCTGTCTAGCTCTGCACTTGCGTTAACTTTCATTCTTACTATATTTTATAGCAAATATTTGGGTTTGTAGCTTAGATAAATTTCATTTGAAAAATTAAATTTTTTTGTATACCAATTTAATTCATTATTTCTGCGATTATCTCTGAAAGCCTGATGATATCTTTTTCTTCGTGCTTTGCGCTAATACAAATTCTAATTCTTGGCTCTTTGACGGTAGGGGGCCTGATAGCTGAGCAAAAGTAGCCCTGCTCTATAAGTTTTTGACTTGCAGTTAAACATTTCTCTTCATTTTCAAAGAAAAATGTGAAGATTGGTCCATGAAAATTTTTGAAGTTATTTTTATCTAAAATCAGCTCATTGAGCTTTTTTCGGAATAACCCTATATTGTTTTTTAAAGTTTTTCTAAGACAATCAGTTATTTGAATGATCTTTATATTCTTACTTGCAATTTTTGCAGAAATCGGTGATAGAGCGGTAGAGTAGATATATGTTCTTGCTTTGTTTCTGAGAAACTTAATCAGTAATTTAGATCCAGTTATATAAGCACCTTCTATCCCTACTCCTTTTGAGAGTGTTCCCATTTGGATTATGTTTGAGTAATCTTGGATTTCTCCCTGTTCCAGTAATTCTTTTATAAGACCGGCTCCGTTGGAGCCGTATATTCCAGTGCTATGTGCTTCATCTATAAAAATATTAGCTTGATATTTTTGTGCAAGCTTTTGTAATTCAGCTACAGGAGCGAGATCTCCATCCATACTGAATACTGACTCTGTAATGATTAAAGCTTTTTGGTGTTTGTCACGGTATTTTTCTAACAGTTCTTGAAGCTGTATCAAGTCATTATGTTTAAAAATGTATTTCCTCGCAGAGCTTAATTTCACGCCATCCCACATACAGGAGTGCGCTAGTTCATCTATGAAAACAGCGTCTTTAGAGTTTACTAAGCAGGCGAGTGCTCCTGTGTTAGCAGCGTAACCGGTATTGAATAAGATAGTGGCTTCTGTATCTTTCCAGTCACAGATTAATGTTTCAAGCTCATAGTGCTCCTTCTGTGAGCCAGTAGTTAACCTAGAGCCAGTAGAGCCAGCCAATATTTCTTTTGATTCTTGCAGAATCTCAGAATAAGAATTATTTGCTAAGCCTAAATAATCATTATCTGAAAAGACTTTTATACCTGGTGTAGAAAGCTTCTGATTGATTGCTGATTGATCCCGATAGAGATTTTTATTTTTCAATTCAGTTAGTGAATCTTTAAAGAAGTCATCAAAATTATGCATTTAAGCATCCTTTTCAAATAGTTTTTTAATGGATTCAAAGAAACTATTTTTATAGCTTTCATAAATTTGTTCTTCACTATCTGAGTCTTCAAACTCAACTGTAATGCAGTCAAAATTCTGTTCTTTAGCGTATGAACCGAGTGAACCTGGAGTCGGGTAACCGATGTCTTCTGTGAAGGGAAGATTGCTTAGCTTCGCTAAGTTTTCTGCCCATGTTTTATGTTTTCCTTTACCATCGTAGTTAATTTGAGCATCATTTTTATTTTTAACGAAGTGGTTTGTATGAAATGAAACTACCAAGTCAATTGTATGATCTTCAATTATCTGCGTTAGGATTTGAGTCTCTAATTCACTTTTAGGAAACTCTCCAGGGTAGTAAGGATTAGCTTCACCATCAACTTTCAACTTGCCGTATTCCCAATTTTTACTAGGCATATTTCTATTTAAATCAACTTTATTACTATTCGTGCGACTTAGATTCTTTAAGCCAGTAGGGTTTAAAACAGGAATCGCAATGATTTCATCTGTGGCTTCTTGATTGCTTTCTAAGATTTGATTTTTCTCTATAGATTTACAATTATGTTCATAATCACTGGCTTCCAATCCAAAAAGTTTACTAATCGAAAGCTTTTCAAGTAATGGGGTATTTGTAAAAGCTGTGAAATGCTCTTTATAATCGTCAAAAAAACAATCTAAAAAGTAAGAACTCTGTTTTTCAACACCATGAGTTCCTGCTAGTAAAAGAAGTTTCATAATTTTAATCTAAGTTTATAGTCTGTTATTGAATTAAGACTTAATAGGGAAGATGCTTTGGAGTTTCATCGCTAAGCCCATATCTCCTTGGACTTTTAACTTTCCTTGCATGAAAGCCATTTGGCTATTTAGTCTTCCTTCTCTAATTGCCATCCAATCTTGGTCGCTCATAGAGATTTGAACGCTAGGGCTATCAATAGCATCTGAATGAAATTCACATTTCTGATCTTTTATAACGAAAGCCCATGTTCCACCTTCTGGTCCAGAGATATTAAACTGATATGATGCATCGATACCAGCAGCACCGGCTGGATTAAAATGTTTGTGCATTTCTTCAAAAACTTCACCAATTGTAGCCATAAGGAACATAATATCACTGAACTAAATCTACTTCCACTAATGTAGGCTAAATGTACCAAATATATATTTAAGTTTAAGAAAAGCTATGAAAACTGAAAAAAATATACAGAATTGCTAAAATTTTGAGTCTGTCTTATTAGGTTCGTTAATAAGGCTTCCAATTTTAAACAACTATAAAGGTAATACGATAGATGTCAGTTGAGAGTAAGAGCAAAGATCCAGCTATATTGGCCGCAGAGCAGGATAAAATAGAGGCTAGAAGAAAAGAAGCTAAAGAGTTATTAAGATCTTTAGTAGCAGCAGGTTCACATTTAGGACACCCGACTCATAAAAGAAATCCTAAAATGGATCCATATATTCATTCAGTTAAGAATGGAATGCACATTATTGATTTAACTCAGACTGTTGCAAACATGATGAGTGCAGGTGACTACCTAAGAAGACAAGTTAAGCTTGGTAGAAACATTTTATTTGTAGGAACTTCTAAGCAGAGTTCTGAGCTTGTTAAACAAGAAGCAGAAAAAGCTGGAGTTTACTTTATTAACCAGAGATGGTTAGGTGGTTTAATCACTAACTTTGAAATTATTAGATCTAGGCTTAATAAGCTTAGAGAGCTTGAGCACATGAGAGATTCAGGTGGTTTTAAAGGTTTAGGTAAAAAAGAAATCGCAGCTTTAAATAGACAAATCACGAAGCTTAACAAATCATTAGGTGGTCTTAAGAAAATGAAAGGAAGACCTGATGTCGTATTCGTAGTTGATCAGAATAAAGATGCTTTAGCTATTACTGAATGTAAAAAACAAGGTAGTATTTCATTATTATCATTTGTTGATACTGACGGTAATCCAGAAGGTATTGATTTCCCTATCCCTGCGAACGATGATTCAATCGGATCAGTATCATTTATCCTTAACTATTTCTCAGACATTATTCTTAATGCTAAGCAGAAATCAGTTAAGAGATAAGCTATCATAGGAATTGCTAAAAAGGAAAATATTTAATTATGAGTTTTACTGCAAAAGACGTAGCTGAGTTAAGAAGAATTACTAACGTAGGTATGATGAAGTGTAAAGAAGCTTTATCTGAGTGTAATGGTGATATTGATGAGGCCATTAACTACTTACGTCAGAAAGGTATTGCTGGTGCTGCGAAGAAAATTTCAAATGTTGCTGCTGAAGGTATTGTAGTTGCTGCATTAGCTGATGATAAAAAATCAGCTGCTTTAATCGAAGTTAACTGTCAAACTGACTTTGTTGCTAAGAATGATGATTTCATCGCTTTAGCTAACAAGATCGCGAAGTTCGTTCTTGGTCAGAAATCAGGTGATATAGAAACTGTACTTGCTGCAGATTTCGAAGGTAAGTCTTTAAAAGACACTATCTTAGAGCAAATTTCTACTATCGGTGAAAAGATTGAACTAAGAAGAATCCAGTACTTAGAATCTGATGCTGTTGTTGGTGCTTATGTTCACCCTGTAGGTTCTAAAGTTGGAGCTATTGTAGCTTTAGCTGGTGAAGCTACTGAAGAGAAAGCTAGTGATATCGCTATGCATATCTCTGCTAGCAGCCCTACTCCAGAGTTCAAGACTAGAGACGATATCCCTGCTGAGACTATTGAAGCTGAGAAGAAGATTGAACTTGGTAAAGAAGATTTAGCTGGTAAGCCTGAAGAAATTAAAGAAAAAATCGTTGAAGGTAGAATCAATAAAATTCTTGCTGCTAAAACTTTAGATGAGCAAGCTTTCATCAAGAACCCTGATGAGAAAGTAAAAGCATACTTAGCACCTGCTACTATCGCTGCTTTTGCATACTTAAAAGTTGGTGAAGGTGTTGAGAAGAAAGAAGATAACTTTGCTGACGAAGTTGCTTCTATGATGAACAACTAATTGATTTTGGTGCTGCCGCAGTGGCGGAATTGGTAGACGCGATTGACTCAAAATCAATTTCCTTCGGGAGTGTCGGTTCGAGTCCGACTTGCGGTACCATTTAAAATCTAGATAATCTTATTAAAGGAGCGGCATAGCCGCTCTTTTTCTTTGTGGGTGGCTTTACTTTTGATGACAAAAACGCAGAAGTTAAGGTTAACAGTGCTAGCAAAAGTTAAGGTTACTTAATATTTGTGTATATTATAAGTAGCAAATAATATTTGCTTTAAGGCCGTATTATGTCTACTGAAAATACAAATAGATTGAAATCTTTAGATGCATTGCCGCATATCGACTCTGGTTATAACGATTTGCATTACCGCAAGGAACAAGACCTTCGATATAAAAAAGCATTAAAAAAATTACTTACTGGTAAAAATGAAGAACTTTTTAGTGAGCTTCAGATGCGCCCAGATCTTTTAGATTCTCTTGAAATGAAATCCGTTTTCATTCTATGTCAGTTGATTTTAGGGAAAGAAGTTAAGGAAAGACAGGTTTTCCCTTTCATGAGAAATGAATTTATTTCAGATTCTATTTCAAAAACCATAGTAGATCTTTACAAGAAGATTTATATGCAAGTTGATTTACCTGAAGGCACTAAAGAAGCTTTTAATGCTATTAATCTTTACTCCATTAAAGAAGTACTTCCAGCTCTAGTCGTCTATTTCACAGATCTAATTTTAGTTGAAAAGCTAGAACAGTTTTATGATCAGGCTTTCAAGGTATTAGAAGATAAAGAATTCTATGAAAAGCTTACTGAAGATGATTTAAAAACAGAAAGAGTAAGGCATTTAGCTCTTTATTATCGTAGAAAAGGTGATGAAGCTAAAGCTGATGAAGTTTTACTTCAGTATCGTGAGCTTTATTTACCTGATATGACAAAGCCCGTCAAATTAAAGAAAATGCCTAATACTAAATTCTATCCTCCAGGAGAGGTTTTAGATAACTTAGGTGAACTTTATCAAGAGATCAAAGATATTCAGGCAGAGGTTTGTGAGATTTCTGGAGTGAATAATGATTCTTGTATGTACTTTGAATGCTCAGATTGCTGTCATAAAGATTACCCTATTCTTTACTATTCTGAATATAAGTATTTAGTTCAGAAAATGGAAGAAGATGGCATGGATATAGAAGCTGCTAAAGCAGATGCTCGTAAAATCCAAGCTGAACATAAAGCTAAATATGGCTTTGAGCTTCCAGTGGTTAACAAACATAGACCTACTAAAGAGGATTGTAATCCTTATGACTTCAAGTTTTCTTGCCCACTTTTAGCTGATAATGGTGGTTGTGGTGTACACCAGATTCGTCCGATGATGTGTAGAGCTTATGGACTTTCCAGCTCTGATAGTAGAAATGTTCAAGCTTGTAACTATTATTTGAGACAGCACCAGTATAATTCTAATTCTGAAAATATTCGTTATGTTTATGATGTTAGACCTTATGTTGCGATGATTGAAGCTTCTGATCAGCATCAGACAGAGCAAGATTTTGGTGAAAAGCAAAAGCTTTGTGGAACTTTTGTTGCTTGGCTCAGTAGTGATTATTAATTAATAGTAAACATCGAAGTGTGTATTGACACTCTCTTGTGCGCCTTGTTATTATCTTGTGTTGGGTGCGAGAGTGTAGTTGATGATAACTGTTAGTAATAATTACAGTAATAAAGTTGATCAATTATTAACTAATTACCGTACAAGGTTTACCAATTATATTGATTCATTAATAAAGCAGGATATTAACCGAGAGAATACAATTCAAAACTCGAAAGGAGAACGTATGCAAGAAATAACAAATTTTCTTGACCAAGAACTTTCTTTGAAATCTACATTTGGGCAAGCACTAATTAATAGTAATAATCCTAGGTTCTTTATAGATATTAAAGAAGAAAAGAAAATGTTATTCCAGAAGTTTTTTAGATTTATTGATAATGTGCTTCAAACTTCAGTGGATTTTGAACCAGTTAAAATAGATTTCCAAAAGCATTATATGAGTATAAAGCGTATTGTAAACGACTTAGGTATAAGCTTTAAAGGTGTAGATTTTAGTAAATATGATCTTAGAAAAGCTGATTTATCTGGTTTAGATTTATCAGATCAAGACCTATCTATGGCTAATCTTGATGGGGCTGATTTGTCGAGAGCTAATCTTTCAGGAACAAATCTCTCTAAAATGGACTTAAATAAAGTTAACTTTAGTGATGCTAATTTTAAGAAAGCAGATTTAACAGGAACTGACATTAAAGACTCTAATTTATGTAGTGCAAATTTTGAAGAAGTAAAAGCAAATGAACTAAAAGTTTCTAATACTGATGCTAAAAATACAAACTTTAATCAAGCATATTTAAATCAATCTCAATGGAACGATGTTAATTTTTTCGAAGCTGACCTTACTAGAGCTAATTTAGAGAAGGGCGCTTTTAAAGATTGTAATTTCATTAAAACAAGAAGTCATGACGCTAACTATAAGGAAGCTGAGCTCGATAATATTAAAATTTCAGAAACCGAAATGCAAGACACTAATCTTGAAGGTGCTGTTCTGACAAATTTTAAATATGATAAACCTAATGAAGAATTTGAATATTCTTCACCTCAATCTTACCCAATAGATTTAAGTCGCATTAAACTTAGTTCTGAAACAAAATTACCTGAAGATTTATCATATGCTCAGCTAGATGGAATCGTTTTACCGGATAATTATGATTTAAGCCCTTATAATTTAAAAAATTCAAAGCTTGGTTGGATATCTAATTTAAATGATCCAGCAAAACTTCCGCAAAATTTAGAAGGTACAGAGATTTGCTCTGCATTAATTCAGTCAATTGACTTGAGTGATAAGAATTTAGATAATGCTTTTATTACATCTTTAAATAAAAACTACAAAGGTGATCGTCGTCAAAGATCTTTTCTTCCAGTAGATCACCTACCGCCAAAACTTAAAAATGTCATTTTTGAACGCTGTAATTTTGATGGACAAGACTTGAGATCGGTTAATTTTGACTCAAGTTGTGAATTTCGTACTTGTTCATTTGTGGATACTATTTTTCCAGATGATTTTGACTGTAAGTTAATAAGACCGCGTTTGGGTAAAAATACTTCACGGACTAAAATGATTAAGCTAGCTGATTTTAAGGATGCTTGCACAAATATAGATTTTTTTTGTGATTACTTTAAGCAAAGCTTTAATGAAGATAAGCTAGGAGTTATACAAACTCTTAGTAATTTTATTCAAAATAAAGGTTCAAGCTTTAATTTTGGAAAAACGAGTAAGGAAAATCTTCAGATTTTAAATGTAATTGTAAAAGAAGCCCTTGAAGAAGGTTTGAGTTTTGAGTTATGTACTGAATTTATGGAAAACTTTTTAAACCATCAATTTAAAAATGATATAAATAGTGAGTTTCTTGATAACCAAGAGATAGAGAAATTTATTATAGAAGGTCTCAGTGAACATCCATATTTGGATACTAGTTTTCTGAAAATTTTATCTAGATTAGAGATTATAGATAGTCAATTCATTAATTCAATAGAAGATCTTAGTGAGTTTACTAAATTATTTATAGCAAATATAGATGGTATTGAAGACAACGAAAATAAAGAGCAAGTAATAAACAATTATTTAAGTAGTGATGAAGATTGTGTTTTTGCAAAATTAACTAAGCTAGCTATAGAGAAATTTAATATAGAAGATTTTGATCAGTTTTGTGATAAATTATCAGAGTTTCTATTCCTTGATGATAATAAAAACTTTTTCGATCAGAGTGTGTCAGAAATTGTTAATAGGTTTGAAACTGAAGAAATGAGCTATCGAAAATTAGCATTTTTATTGGATTCCACCAAAGATTTAACTGGTATTCCTAGAATTTCGAACCAAATTAATACGAAAAAGTACTTTAAACTTAATCCTAGTCATAATTTGCTAGTTGGTAAAAACTTTGCGGGGAAAGCAGTTTTAGCTAATGAAAACATCTCAGAATATGCAAAAGTTAAAAAAGATAATTTTGTTGATATCAACTCTTTTGCAAATTGTTTACACCCAGCTACAAGAAAAGACTTATTAAACATTTTCGTTGATTTAAATGCTTTGAAGAAAGAATTTACTTTTATTGAAAACTTCAATAAAGATTTAGCCAATTTTGAAGAAAGTTCTGATTCAGAAAAGTTATTCAATATAGCAGATTCTCAATTGTTAGTAAATTTTCCTGAGTTATTAGAAAAAGTCGTTGAACAAGGTACTGGTCAACACTCTCTTCATGACTTCCCATTAATGAAGCATAATTTGATTGCTATCAATAAAGCTAATGATGAATTTAAGTTACTAAAGGAAAACACATCCAGTTTAAAAACTCAGTTACCCTACTCGAAGGAGGATTTAGAAGATTTAAATATAGTTTTAATGGCTCATGATTTAGGTAAACTTACTGTAAGAAACCATAGTGAAGCTTATTATAATTCAAATCATGATCAAGAGAGTGTTAGGCTACTTGAAATTTTCTCTCAGAGAATGGGCTTTAATCAATTAAGAAAAGGTAGATTACATAGATTATTCTTTGCCAAAAGAACTTTAAGTGACATAAATAATAAGGAAAGCCTTGATCATCAGGCTTATTTAATCGGTGACAAAAAAACATTAGAATTAGGTTTGGTAGCAACAAAAGCACATAGTTATGCAGTGCATCAAAATGATGACTGGTTTAATAAAAATGAACAAGCAATCATTGCTTTGAAAAGTAATATTGAGAAAGGTTTGAATCATCGTAATGAATCTTATTCTAATGCTACTTTATTCAACATTTTAAATTATCCAGAACAAATTGCAAGAAGTTCTATGCAAAATGAAATTATTGACGGTGCATTAGTCTCAAACATTTACCCGGATAAATCTTTAGTTGTTCATGTTACTGGTGACGCTGAGACATTTGCTAGGGATATTATTGAATTAAGTTGTTTGAATAGATATGATAATCCTCTAGATACTGCTCTATTATCAACATCTAAAGTAACTTATTCAAGACCTAATACAACAAAAGCTGTACATGGAGCATCATCTGATGCTCCACCAAATATACTTGGAGTATCTTCTGATACTCAAAATACAATAGCTGCTACTAATATATCTATGTCATCAGGGGTTAAAAAAACCCTTGGTAACCATAATGCTGAAGGAAGTATCGATAATAAGGAAATTTTAGTTAGATTTATTGATAAGCATGCTGATGATATTAAATACCATAGCTGGAAGAAACTTACTTTGTCCGAGCAATGCCGTATTATAGAGGATCTATTGATCTATCATATGACGTATAAGCCTGAAGTGATATTTGGTGATCATAAAACTAAATTGCATGAGTTTGTCTCCCCAAAAGCAAGACAAGATTTTATAAATTTATATAAAGAGATTAGTGATAGTTTTAATTCATTGGATAATGACTTTAATGAATTGGTTATGTCTGTAAATGAAGTTAATTCATTAGTTATACCTGATAGTTATTTGAATAAAGAAAAGAATATAGAAGATTCTTTAAGTAATGATGCCATTAAAGCTCGTCTTCTAAATATTCCGATTTACTTACTAAAACAGTTGAGTTTAAATGATATCTTAGAAGGATCAAAAGATGAACAAAAAAAATCTATAGAAATCTTCAAACAAAAAGTTTCTAGAATTGACACTGATAACTTAGAGGGTATATTGAAAGAGATTGTTGACTCTCAGTCTGATGCAAATAATCTTATACAGATCAAATCAATAATTGATGAAGAGCTGAGTCTAAGGAAAGCAATTGCTAGCGGACAAACCTATGAAGAATTCTATAATATTGAAGAAGTCAAAATTTAAGTAGTATACTCAGCATTAATCTTGACATAGTCATAACTCAAATCATTTCCTAAGAAGCTAGCTGAGCAAAGCTCAGCGTCACCACTATTCCTTTCAGGAAGCGAAATCTCAATTTCTATATGTTTAGACTTTTTCATCTTCTGTGATAGTTCACTCAGTTCACTTTCACTCAGCAAATCCTCTCCTTGAGAGAAAATCTTCATATCTAGAATTTTCAATTCTGCAGACTCAGCCTCAAAGCCCTCTAACAATTCTTCATCTCTAGCAAAAGCTGCAATGATTCTTCCCCAATTCGGGTCAGAGCCAAAGATTGCAGTTTTAACAAGCATGGAGTTGATTATATTCTTACCGATTCTTTGAAGATTATTAGCACTAATCGGCAGCTGCTTTAGCTTTAAATCTATGATTTTGCTAAATCCTTCACCATCAGCTATGATTTTATAGCAAAGGCTTTCACAAACTTCTACTAAGCTTTCAGAAAATTCTTCTTTTGAGATCGTTTCCCCTAGCTGATTATTTAAAAGTAAAAGCATGTCATTTGTGCTGGTATCACCATCAACACTAATATTATTAAAGGTTTCATTTGTTATACGCTTAAGCTCACTTTGCATGAAACGTTCAGTTTCAGCTTCATTTAAGCCTTTAATTTTTTTATCCGTAATAATGAAAGCAAGCATAGTAGCCATATTGGGAGCGATCATGCCTGAGCCTTTAGCGATGCCAAGCATGTTTTTATTTTCATCTTGAGTAAATTTAGTTACTAAATCTGTGGTTAGAATTGCTTTTGAAAAGTTATTTACCGATTCAAAAACTTCCTCTGACGATTTTTTAGATTCATTATTATTAGCTCGTGAATCATTTATTGAAGCAATATTAGAAATTGAATTAGTAATTTTCTCAATGGGTAATTTCCTTCCTATAACTCCAGTACTTGCAGTTAAAACTTCATTTCCTAAATTAAACTTAGTCTTCATCTCAGAGCGCATCAGTAAATCATGCTCATGACCTTCTTTCCCGGTAGCGCAATTGGCGTTGCCTGAATTTACTATTAAAGCAGAAACTTTTTTACCTATTAGTTTTTGATTATTGGTTACACAAGAAGCCTTCACACCATTTTTAGTGAAAACTCCAGCCCACATACAAGGCGTGCTAGATCTAATAATTCCTAGGTCAAGAATTTTTTTTTTATCTTCCTCAGTTTCAGGAAGGTTTGAGTAAGTTTTAACTCCAGAGGCATCACTCTCTAAGCTAAAACCTGAAGGGGGTTCAGGGATATATGCTCTAGCGTTTAATCTGTAGCCTTCAGCTGCAAGTTCAAGCGCCTGAGGAATTAATTCATAGCTATATGCTTTAAAACCTTGTTTTAGAAGTACAGCTTTTTCTTCTTCATTAGGTACTTCACCTTCTCTTAAGGCAACTACCATAAGTTCTTCTCTATCAGTAGCTTTAGCTTCTTCTTTGTTTAGGTAAAGCTCTGTGATTGGGATGAAGCCGATGCCTTTTGGACTCGAACCAGTTAAATTAAAGTGATCTACTATTTGGTAGTCTTGTTCTTTATTTAGCGTTTCATCAAGTGGAACTATTGAGATTGAGATTTCTTTTACTTTCATGTGGATGGCTTTTTTTATAGTGAATTTTATTAACGAATTATTTGTCTAGTTTTAATCTAAAATCCAAAGCGGCTGAAATTTATGGCTCTGGATTTTCATAACATTACTAGGGATTAGAGCTTTAAAATCAGGTAGTTTAAACTTAATCCCAAATAGGGTATCTAAGCTTGATAGCTCATTTTTATCCCAAGTCTTTTTGAACTTTAGATCTTTAGCTTTCTTATATTCATACTTTTCCTCTAAAATCTTTTTGATGATTTCTTTTGCGTCATTTAGAGTGCCGATGTGATCTACTAGGTTTACATCCAGTGCTTGCTTACCGGTGTAGATTAGCCCTTGAGCGATTTGCTCGAGCTTTGCTCTATCTATACCTCTACCAGCTTCGATATCACTTAGGAACTGATCGTAACTATCATCAAGCAATGATTGATAAATTTGTTTTTCTTTTTCTGTCATCATACGCTGTCCAGAACCTAAGTCTTTAAACTGACCTGCTTTAAAGGTTTGATCTTTTAGACCAATTTTTTCCATCAAGTTCATATAGTTAAAACCTTGGCTGATAACCCCGATGCTTCCTGTGAGGGTTCCTTTATTCGCGACTATCGCGTCTGCTGCACTTGCAAGGTAATAACAACCACTTGCACAAACATCACCCATGGAAATAACTACAGGTTTTTTCGCTTCTTTTAGTTTTCTAATCGCTTGGTAAAGCTCTTGGCTAGCAGCAACTGTTCCCCCAGGGCTATTTGCTTTTATTAAAACTGCTTTAGTTTTTTTATCGTCTAATGCTTTTTCTAGTTCTACTTTACAAGAAACTGCATCCGTATTAACTGCAAAAGGATTCTTTTTCGGTACACCATCAAAGATCGGTCCTTCAAGTGCAATCATCGCGATGTGATCCTGCATACCAGTTAGGTTTGATAAAATCTCGGTTTTAGCTTCTTCTTTGGAGCTTAAGTTATTGCTACCTTTATTTAAAGAAAACAAACCAATGACGGCAGAGAAAAGGCATAAGCCTATTAAGATAACTACAATTGCAAGCTCTCTTTTCTCTTGTTTGATAGTAGACATGGATTTAATTGTACCGTATATGTTACAATAGGCTCCAATGGTTAAAAAACAATTAAAAGCTATGGTGCTCGCTGCTGGAATCGGATCTAGGCTCGAGCCACTGACCTCGTGTGTACCGAAACCTCTAGTTCAGATCGCAGGAAGACCTGTTATGGAGCATATTCTGCTTCTTCTTAAGAAATATGGAATCACTGAAGTGGTTTCCAATACTTATCATTTAGGTGATAAATTACAAGCTTATTTTTCAGATATTAAAGAAAGAGAAGGAATCACTTTAAACTTCGTAAATGAAGAGAGACTTTCAGGAGTTGCTGGTGGTATCAGAAAATGTAGAGAGTACCTAGAAGGTTCTACAGCACTTATTATCATGGGTGATGCTTTAACGAATGTAGACTTAGGAAAATTATATGAAGCTCACAAAAAAGCAGTTGAGGAGCAAGGAGCTAAGGTTACTATCGCTCAAATGCAAATCGAAGACACGACTCAATTTGGTGTAATCGTTACTAATGAAGAAGGAAGAGTTACTAGTTTCCAAGAAAAACCTAAAGCTGAAGAAGCACTTTCTAACTGGGCTAATACTGGAATTTATTTCTTTGAGCCAGAAGTTTTAGATATGATTCCTTCTGTAGAAGAAGCACCTGAGTATGATGTTGCTGGTGATCTTTTCCCTAAGCTTTTAGCAAATGATGTTTATATGCAAGCTATAGCGGTGGATGAAGATATTTACTGGGCAGATATCGGTACTCCTAAACAGTACATCGAAACTTTAAAAGATATCGCTTCAGAAAAAGTTAAATTTGATAGCTTTAAGCCTTTAATTAGAACTACGAAGATTAGTCCAGAAGCTAAGCTTACAGGTGATAATGAAATCGGTGAAGATACTGAAATCGCTGCTGGAGCTGAACTTAGAGATTGTGTTATCTGGGATAACGTTAAAATTGGTGAAAACGTTAAGCTTGAAGAGTGTATCGTAATCTCTGATGTAGAAGTTTCTAAAGGTGAAACTCAAGCTAATAAGATTTTAGTGGCTGAAGTTCCTGTTAAGGCTTAATTTTGAATTGAATATCCTATAAAATATCAAATCTTCATTTTGCTTTCAGTCGAGATATTATCTTGTGCACATTTAAGATAATATGATACACTAATGTGTATGTCAAATTTTTCTGTTGGTTTAAACCCCAATGCTTTATCTGAAGATGTAAAATCATTGCGCTTGCAGGAATCAAAGCCGAGGCCTTTAGAAGCTCAGCAAAGTTATGCAAGATCCGTGTTTAATAAGCTTAGCAATGTTAAACTCTTGAATAGTCCCGAGTTATCTACACTCAATCCTATTTCAAATTTAGATGCTAACTTGCAACAATCTCTTGAATATCAAGAAAATCTTTGGACTGAGTTAATTAATAGTGAGTATAAGGATTTGTCTCAGAAAATTTTTGATGCTCACATTGACTCTAACTCAACAAAAACCATAGAACTAACTGATAATGATAAATACAAGCAAAAATATCAAGTTAAGAAGAAAAAGAATGGAAGTATTGAGGTTTATCAACAAGAAGCTTTTAATAATAAGAAAAAGCTTTTAAGAGGAGATTCAGCTTCTAAAATCGTAGATAAAATAAAGACAACAGTTTTTTTAAGGACTATGAACAGTAAGTTTAAAGAACTGAATAATCCTGAAGGTTTTGAAACATATAATAGCCTGTATAAAGAATTGGCTGAAAGGGAGCAGGCAGGAACTATTGAGTCAAGTGATATTGAATTGAAAAATTCAATTAGTAATGCTTATGAGGAAATTCAAAGCAATAATTTCTTTGATACTATTCCAACTTTAGCTAGTATCGCAAGTCTAAATAGGTCTGAAAACAATCAAGTACCTGTTAGCTATACTGCAATAAAATTGCTAGGAATGCTTGACAGAGAATCAGGTTCTCCAACTCTATTGGATTCAGAGGGTAGAGTTAATAAAGAGGGTTTACAAGAACTATCATTTAAAATCCCTGTAATAAGAACAGACGGTAGGGGAAAACTGTTTAGAAATTTACATAGCCAAACAGCAAGAAGAGGTTCAAAAAGTAAAACATCAATTCCTAGGAGATTTACCTTAATTGCTCATCTAGGTGATGTCGATACAAAAACGCCTCCAAGCAAAGATACTAAAAGGCAACACTATACAGTAGGTGAAGTTCCAGTTACTATACTTAGTCCTGATCAAATAAAGAATAAGGATTTTCTAGGGAAGTTAGAATCTTTTGAGGGGAAAAGTTCAGCTACAGTTATAGAAGATGGAGAGGAATTGCATGTAGAGGCAAGTCAATTACCTGAAGGTGATATACTGGAAGTGCTTTTGGACCGACCAACAGAAGGTTTTGATTCAGAGTTAAAGCAAAAAGTACTTTCTCAAATTGAAGTTTTAAAAAAGAAAAAGTATGAAGCTAAGGCTAATGCTACAGTTCAGACATTACTAAATAAAATGCAAGAAACTATAGCAGATGACAGTTTTACATATAATAACGAAGAGAAGGAATCAATTACAAAAATAATTAATCTATTGTCTAAGTTAGCCTCCCGTGAACAGGAGAGCTTCAATAAGATTCAAAAAATGTTAGAAGGTGTTTCAATAGACGAACCTAAACCTAAAAAGCCTGATGAGAAAGTCACATTGAATTTAGAGCCAGTGACTATAGATATTTCTACTGATTTTTTAAGTCAGTTAAAACCTTTGAAAAATAAGCTCAATGGATTTTTAAATTCCAAAGTCGATCCTGAAACCAATGAAATAAATATTCTCAAGTTTAGTCTTGATGAGTTGGATGATTTATACGATAAGTATACAGAAGAAAAATTAATTAAGATTCCTGGTTCAGATCAAGAGCTTACTATTCAAGAATTTGGTAATGAACTCAATAAGAATATGGATAAAATTTTAGCTGGTGACTCGGTTTTCGTTCCATATAAAGCTGAAACTTTGCAATTGTTGAATACTCTCAATCCTATCGCTGAAACTATGAAAAGTCTTGGTAAAGCTTTATCTATGAGAGCTCGACAATTAAAAGCTCAAGGTGAAACAGCTCAGCAAAAACTAGATAATTTAACTATTAAAAATCTCAAATTAGAGCCAAAAATTATTGAAGATGATCATTTTGCTTTATTGAATAATTTATTTCAGAAAAATAATTCAGAGCTTTCTGATGATAGAAGTATCAAAGAGTTTATTCCATTTATAGGCAAGGATATTTCTGATATTATGAAAAACTTTGGTATTGAAACTGTTGGTGATATTCTAAGTACTGATTTCAATTATGATGCAGCTAATAAATATTTAGAGACTATAATCGACTCAAACCCAGCTGGGTATCTCAAACCACTTTCCCAAGATAACTCCATGGAGTATCTACATACTAGTGTTGGCAAATTAGCGTATATCCATAAAACTATTAACGAACTTGTAAATGGTGGAGACAAACAGGATTTTCTAGATACTATTAGTAGTAGTAATATGGCTGTGCCTAACCAGAGATTTAGGAAGCTTAATTTAGCTTTTTCGACTCATTCTGCTAATATGCTTGCCCGTTTTGGAGTTATGGATGCAAATCAAGTTAATAAATTAAACCCTACTTCTATTGAGTTATTAGAAAAACTTTTGCCAGCAGAAGAGGATGTGACTAAGCAGCTTAATACGCTTGATGAAAGTTTAGGGCTAGGAGGATTTAAAGAAGATAAGAGCATAAATGATTATTTAGCAGGTTTAGAAATTTCATCAGATGACCGAGCTATCTTAAAATCTAATATTGATGGGGTTATTGATAAGCTGTTAAATTTAACTTTACAAAAGTCTTTTGCTTCAAAATCAGCAAAAGCTGAGGAACTTGATGCAAAACAAATTTTAGGAAATAAGTTGTACGGTAAGGTTATGGATTCTCTCAATTTCTTACAACTCTCAGCCTCAGCTCAAATGCAGTTAGGCTATAAGAAAAATGAAATAAGGCAAGATTTAGGTAAGTCTATAAATGAGTTTACTTTTGCTCCAATCGGTGTGGCTTTAACTTCTGTAGAGTAATACTCTTACACTTTAAAAATTTTATTTTGAGATCTTTTTGCGCATAGCAGAGGTGATTAGCTTGCTATAATAAATAAATCATGAAAATTGGTGTTCCTAAGGAAATATTAAACAGTGAAAATAGAGTTGCAATAACTCCGAGCTGGTCTCGTACTCTACACGAAGCAGGACATGAAGTTTTTATCGAAGCTGGAGCTGGTGTCGGAAGTAGTTTCCATGATGACGCTTATATGAAATCAGGTGCTGTAGTGCTTGATAGCGCAGAAGAAGTTTTTAGAACATCAGATATTATTCTTAAAGTTAAGCAACCTTTAGAACAAGAGTATAAATTAATTGAAGAAAGACACATTTTATTTACATACCTTCATTTAGCTTCTAGTGAAACTTTAACTAAAGCACTTCAAGATACTGGTGCTCACTGTATCGCTTATGAAACTATTGAAGATAGAGATGGTAGATTACCATTATTAAAGCCTATGTCTGAGGTTGCTGGTCGTATGTCAGTGCAAATTGGTGCTCGATTCTTGGAGAGAGGAATCAAAGATCAGCACCCTGGAAGAGGAATTCTTTTAGGTGGAGCTTCAGGTGTACCACAGGCGAATGTAACTATTTTAGGTGCAGGGATTGTAGGTAGAGCAGCTTTGAAAATCGCTGTAGGTATGGGTGCTTATGTAAATGTAGTTGATAACAACTTAAATGCACTTTCACAGATTGATGATCTATACGGAAGTAGAGTTACTACAGTATTCAGCACTTCATCTGCGATTGAGCAGAAGGCACTTCAGTCTGATTTAGTTATCGGTGGTGTTTTAATTACTGGTAAGAAAGCTCCTAAGCTTATTAATGAAGATATGGTTCGCCAAATGAAATATGGTTCAGTGATTATCGATGTCGCTGTTGATCAAGGTGGATGTATTGAAACTAGTGAAGTTACTAGTCACGAAAACCCAGTAGTAGTAAAACACGACGTTCTTCATTATGGTGTTGCTAATATGCCAGGTGCTGTCCCTAATACTAGTACCCATGCGCTTTGTAACTCGACTATGCCTTACTTAATGAAGCTTGCAACTAGAGGAATTGATGCTTTAGACGAAGACCCAGGCTTCAAAAAAGGTCTGAATATATCTAAAGGTAAGTTACTAATAGACATCTAAAATATTTTAAATGAAATACATAATAGTTAAGGCTTTCTTAACCGAACTATAATCCTTGAATGTTATTAAATTAATGTGTGCGTTGGATCAAGTTCTATGACTTTTCATTAGGCTTGACTTATGAAAAATAAGATTGAGGCTTTGCTCTTAATGTAAGTCTTAGTTTTGAGATAACGATCACGCTTTGTGATCTTACTGGAATGTTCGCAGGCTCTATTGTAAGGGTGTGTGGTGGAGCTAGTCTAGTTTCAGTGGGAATGGATGGCATCGGATAGTTATTTTCAAAGTCCAAAGGAGTGAAAATGCTTGACAATGTAAATAATATGGAGAATAAATACGCCATGATTGACCTGACTCAAGGTGCAAACGTTGAGTTGGCTGATCAGTATCAAGAGTCTCTCGTGGGAGCCGATGGTGGGGCTTCGACAGGTGAAATTCGAGATAGTAAGGCGAAAGCTAATATGTTACTAGGTGAATTGAGAGTGCAGCAACAGGGTGATTTAATCGACGATGAAGCGGCTTTACAAGCACGAAAAGAAACCATGGGATTAGCGACCATATAAGAGTTAAATTTAATAATTTACCATGATAACCGGGGCTTTTAGCTCCGGTTTTTTTTATTTGATTTCCTTACTGTGGACTGATTTTACTGCACCGCCTTAATTTTTTCTTAATAAAACTTGATATCAATTATCTAAAAATGTTAACATTGTATATATATGGCAGATCCCGGTCCCATCACTTCTAAACTATCAGCTGGAATTGACTTTACTCAAGGTAAAGTACGTGATGCTGAGCTTGATGCACAGAATCTAGCTTTAGGTGGGAAAGGTTCATCAGCTAAAAATAGAGACGAGATTCAACAGCAGAGAAATTTACTTTCTGAAAAACGCCTTCAATGGAAAACCTGGACTGAAGAGCAAAAAACTATGATGGATCAGCGTTTAGAAGAAATTAAAGCATTTTACAGCGGTAATAAGAATCTAGGTACTGTCTAGATCTCTAATCTAAATCCCCAGAAATATACCACTTATCAGAACCTCTATATCTTAAATGAGCTTCTCCAAATTGAATGTTTATACTGTCCTTAGATAACTTACTTTGAATTTCGCAGTTGTTACCCTCAAAATTTACTTGAAAGTTACTGATATTTATAACTTCTAAAATCGTATTTGCGCTTAGGTTTTTCGGTAATGTAATTGTTATATTTCCACTTGCCTCTACTTCTAAAACTTTTCCAGCGTCACTGCTTGTAACGGTATAGTTTGAAGTGATTTTTTTAACTTCCGCCCGCACCCGCATAGAGTTGATTTCGATATTACCACTTAATAGACCTGGAGCCAATTTGTCAGCTGTGATCGAACCATTTTTTAATTTATTACCGTGAATGTTAGCGTTATCTGCGATGTCATTATTTGTAATCGTTTTATCCTGGATTTTCGCTCCGTGAATAGAACCATCAACAATTTTATTACCGTGAACAGATTTATCTTTTAATTTGTTACCATGGATGTTTGCATTATCTGCGATGTCATTATTCGTGATGGTTTTATCCTGAATTTTAGAACCGTGGATAGAACCATCAACGATTTTATTACCGTGAACAGATTTATCTTTTAACTTGTTACCATGAAGGTTTGCATTATCTGCAAAGTCATTGTTTGTTAAACTTTTATCTTTGATTTTTGATCCAGTAATAGAGTTATCGACAATTTTCTTAGCATCTAAAGATTTATCTTTCAGCTTATTACCATGAAGGTTTGCATTGTCTGCAAAGTCATTATTAGTAAGGGTTTTATCTTTGATTTTTGAACCAGTTACAGTATTATCAGCAAGCTTGCTTGCAGTTAAAGATTTATCTTTTATTGTGGCTGTGCCATTATTCATTTCTTTTTTTAAGTTGTTTACACTAGCTTGACTTGCAAAACCAGCAAGAGCTTCAGCTTTAGCATATTCACTAAGGTCTTCTTTTGTAGCAAGGGTTCCAGAGCTAGGTAAAGTTAGATTCGTTTCAGCAGCTGCATTTAAAGTGATATTATGATCACCACTTAAAGTCATTGCTGCACCGTTTTCACCATTTAAAAGTTTTTTAGCTGAATCACTGTTTTGAAGAGCATTTAAATTTACTTGCATGTTAGCGATCTTCGTATCAATCTCAGTCATTGAACTTTTAGTTGCATAGTCATTTAATTTTTCATTAGTAGCGTAGTTTGCTAAGTTAGCATTTAGATTTGCGTTAGTTGTGTAATTAAGTAAAGTGTTATTAAGGTCAGCTGTTTTAGTATATTCAGCTAAATCAGTTTTTTTTGCATAAGGATCAAGATCTGAGCTTGTTAGCTTAGTATCAAGTGAGCTTTGAAGACCTGAGATATCTGCAATGTTCCGCGCTGGAAGTCTCTCTGAGTCTATAGTCCCAGTTGTTATTTTACTAGCATCAATATCTTTTATATGCTTGTTTTCAATATTAGCTTCAGCAATCTTAGCTCCTGTAATAGTGCCATCAGCGATATTAGTCCCAGATAGACTTAAATTATTTACACTGTCTTTCAGCGCTGTTACAGAATCTTGTAAAACTGTAAATGCACTATTAGTTACATATGTACTTAAATCTTCTATAGTCGCTAGCGTTCCTTTCACTGGAAGAGTGATATTAGTTTCTTCACTACTGTTTAGAACTATATTATGTCCACCATTTAAAGTCATAGCAGAGCCATCTTCGCCATTTAAAAGTTTCTTTGCAGAGTCACTATCCATAGACTCTAGTGCTAAGCTTGCTTGCTTCATATTTGTTTGAAGTGATCTAATTGAACTTTGAAGTATTGAAAAGCTTCCTAGTGTAGCATAGCCATTAAGATCACCTTTTTTTGCATAGTCATTTAAAGCAGTAGTTCTTACAAACTCATTTAAATCGAGTTTATCTAAAATATTCTCTTCTTCTGTTGTTTTATTTAAAATAGTTCTAACACCATTGCTTGTGAAGTAAAGATTACCATCATTAAATTCAAAAGCCCCATTTTGAGGAAGGTTTGTTAATGGAGATTCATTAAACTTAAGTATTGGTTTAGAGCCATCACCTTTGCTGATTTCAAGTCCAGCATCTACTCTGTCTATGTTTAAAGCTATTTCGTTGAAGTTTAATTTACTGATTACTTCTGCAACTAAGTCCTCAACTGATTCAAAGTTATTATTCTTAGCAATCTCTTCTCTAATTTTTGCAAGTTCTTCTTCGATTTGTTTTTTAGTATCATCTTCTGTTATTACTTGAGTGCCATCCGCGTCATCAAATATTTCATCTAATAAATCATGATTCTTTCTTTTTTTAGCTCTTGAAGGCATTATCGGAATTGATATTTTATAAGGCTCTAGACCATTAAACTTTATGATTCTTTAGAAATTACTAACTCGTACAACTCCTTTTCTAGCTCCTGATT
>JABSOS010000024.1 GCA_013216135.1 Candidatus Caenarcanales bacterium | reverse complement strand
ATTGGCTCTTCACCAAATAAAGGAAACTAATGTGAAGTTTTCTAATAAACTATCTATGTCTAAGCACATTGTAACAATACCCTTTCTCTGTAGTTATTAAAGTTTCTAAACCCATAAGCAATTCTAGAGATTTTCTCCATTTTTGTATGGAAACCTTCAGTAATTCCATTGGATCTAGAGAATCTAAGCATTCTAAGAATCTCTTCTTGCCAGGATTCAAAAGTTTTAGCAAGAGTAATCATCGGATTAAATTTAGAAGCCTTTAAATCTTCAATGATATGCCCAAGTCTTTTAATTTGATGCTTCATTTTCTTTCGAGTTAAGTTTTTCTGTCGAAGAAAATCATGAATTTCATTTTTAAAATCATAAAGTGACTCTAAACCAGGCTTTGACTTTAAATATTTTCTAAATTTAAGCTCCTGTATTTCAGTTAATTTACTATGATGCCGCCTGAAAAGAGAAACTAATCCTCTTTTCCCTCTTCCAGAGGGATCTAAATATTTCCAAACTTCAACAAACTTCTGTATGGTAAGTCTAACAACATGAAACCTGTCAGTGACAATCTTTGCCCATGGAATATATTTTTGAATTAAATCCCTATAGCTGCTCGAAAGATCCATTACAACAATTTTTGTCCTCTCTTTTCCACGAACATTGGCAAGGAAATTACCAAGACTAGATTCATATCTTCCCAGCCGAACATCATAGATTTTCCGCCGCTTTAAATCACAGAAAGTAGTAGCAAAACCTTTTTTCTTAGTAAAATGATGTTCATCAATCCCTAAAACCACAGGGAAATACTTATCCTGCTTTTTTTTGAGTTCAAGCTTACTATGGTGCTTAATATCTCTTAGAACCGTGCTCTGCCCAACTCTAAAGTCCTTAGCCACCAGCTTATTATCATGTCCCTCAAGTGCTCTTTTTGCGATTTGCTTTCTAAAAGTTTCAGTTCTTCTAGAATATTGAGCTATACCAGGAAGTCTTTCCCAAAATCTCTTTTTGCAGTGATTACACTTGAATCTTCTCTGTTTAACTACAAGTATGCTAGGTCTATCAAACCAAAAAGAATGACGAATATCTCTAAATTTAAATTCATAAACTGTTCTAGTTTTCTTGTTACAACAAGGACAATATCCAAGCCTAGACTTAACTTTTAAAAATACTCTTAATTCTTTTCCGTTTTCTTTTAATTTTTCTTGCCTATACCCTCCCAAATCTACTAAATTTGAGTTACTATTTTTCATGTGAAGTTTCTCCTGTATCTCAATTCACTAGAGAACTTCACTTTTTATTTTTTGTCAATTAGTTCCTTTTCTTGAGGGAGAGCCAAACCCATAAGCAATTCTAGAGATTTTCTCCATTTTTGTATGGAAACCTTCAGTAATTCCATTGGATCTAGAGAATCTAAGCATTCTAAGAATCTCTTCTTGCCAGGATTCAAAAGTTTTAGCAAGAGTAATCATCGGATTAAATTTAGAAGCCTTTAAATCTTCAATGATATGCCCAAGTCTTTTAATTTGATGCTTCATTTTCTTTCGAGTTAAGTTTTTCTGTCGAAGAAAATCATGAATTTCATTTTTAAAATCATAAAGTGACTCTAAACCAGGCTTTGACTTTAAATATTTTCTAAATTTAAGCTCCTGTATTTCAGTTAATTTACTATGATGCCGCCTGAAAAGAGAAACTAATCCTCTTTTCCCTCTTCCAGAGGGATCTAAATATTTCCAAACTTCAACAAACTTCTGTATGGTAAGTCTAACAACATGAAACCTGTCAGTGACAATCTTTGCCCATGGAATATATTTTTGAATTAAATCCCTATAGCTGCTCGAAAGATCCATTACAACAATTTTTGTCCTCTCTTTTCCACGAACATTGGCAAGGAAATTACCAAGACTAGATTCATATCTTCCCAGCCGAACATCATAGATTTTCCGCCGCTTTAAATCACAGAAAGTAGTAGCAAAACCTTTTTTCTTAGTAAAATGATGTTCATCAATCCCTAAAACCACAGGGAAATACTTATCCTGCTTTTTTTTGAGTTCAAGCTTACTATGGTGCTTAATATCTCTTAGAACCGTGCTCTGCCCAACTCTAAAGTCCTTAGCCACCAGCTTATTATCATGTCCCTCAAGTGCTCTTTTTGCGATTTGCTTTCTAAAAGTTTCAGTTCTTCTAGAATATTGAGCTATACCAGGAAGTCTTTCCCAAAATCTCTTTTTGCAGTGATTACACTTGAATCTTCTCTGTTTAACTACAAGTATGCTAGGTCTATCAAACCAAAAAGAATGACGAATATCTCTAAATTTAAATTCATAAACTGTTCTAGTTTTCTTGTTACAACAAGGACAATATCCAAGCCTAGACTTAACTTTTAAAAATACTCTTAATTCTTTTCCGTTTTCTTTTAATTTTTCTTGCCTATACCCTCCCAAATCTACTAAATTTGAGTTACTATTTTTCATGTGAAGTTTCTCCTGTATCTCAATTCACTAGAGAACTTCACTTTTTATTTTTTGTCAATTAGTTCCTTTTCTTGAGGGAGAGCCTCGTCATTTGAAAATTTAAGATGATCATAGTTTTCCAAGTTTGATATTGCCTCTAAAATTTCAACACTTATTTGTTTCATTTCATCTGTTTTATTGTTTTCTAAAGCCTCAATAAGTAATGGTAATTGTTGTTTGATGAGCCAAATTTCACTATTGCCAAAAAGTGAAATTCCGGTTAAGGGCTTTAGCCAATTCTCATGAATCTCTCTTAAGTTTTGTATTAAATTATCCGAGGGGGAGTTGGCAGAATCATCAAATTCAGCTCTATGTATCATTTTTAGAAATTTATCTCTTACTTTGTAAACGGGAGAGCGTGCTTTCTTGATTTGCTTAAGAGTATTAGGAATTATATTATGCGCTACAGCTCTTAGATAGTCATTACTTGAGGGCTTGCGACCTAATCTCTCTAAAGGGTGGTTTTTACTTAAGTTTATTGCAATTAAACTCGGAAGAGCATCACCTGATTTAACTTCAATATACCAAGTCTCACTTTTTTTAAAATTTTGTACTAAGTAAGTATCTGTTTCTTTTATCAATTTTTTTACTAGTAATTTTCCTGGATCAGCCTTTACTATTTGCTGAGTAAAGGGATGTTCATTCACATCCAGTTTTTCAGGATCATGTAAGGTTGATAAATCAATATTTACAGCTTCAGATAATGATCGATCTCTAGATATGCCTTCAGCTCTAAATTTATGAGGCAGTCCGAGATATTGTTCAACCAAAACGACTTCTAATTCATTTTTTTTATGACTTGACTTTAATTGTTCGTAGAAACTTTTAAAATCATAGTCCATTGTAGGGTTAGAAAAAAAATATGGATTATTATATGACTCGTATTGTCTTGCTTCCACCCCGCGTTTATTAAGACCCCATTCAATATTGGGGAAATTACGAAAAGGGTCTTGATGGCTACTGATATTAGGCATTGCTACTATACGACAAGTAGAATTATCTTAACCTTAGCATGTGTAGCACAATTAGATGAAATAAATTCTAAAATAAAGGCATTTGTGGCTATTCCAAATTCAATAGCTAAGTTTTTTTTGGAAAGCATAGGAGCTTTATCTCCAAACTCACTACTCTCTAAAGACATTCATAATCTATACTGTCAGACTTCGAAAGAAGCTTTTCCATTTATAGGTGAAAATATTCAGCTTAAAGAAATTAAATGTTTTCTCTGTTCGAACCAAGTTTAAAACCAAAATATTAGGACGAGAAAAAATATTGGTTAACTCAAATTGATATATTCATTTCTTTAGCTATAGATACCGTGGCAGCACTAGTTTAGTATCTTAGAAAAGGTCCTCAGGAACTAACAGACCCTATTACCCTAGGTGCATTTACTAGTACTAAAACATCACTACTGTTCCTTAAGCTACAAAGCTTCCGATTTTATAATAAATCTTTTTAAAAAGTAAAATAGGTGAGTTAAGGCATAGGACCCGAATAAAAGAACCGAGAACCACTAGTAAACAGATTCATCATCCCTGTTAAAAACAGTGGCAAAATTAAAATCAATACTATAGAACCTAGTGAAGGTTTAATTGTGAAACTGATCTGAAAGGCATTTATCTGAGGGGAAGCACGTGAGATTAGACCTAAAATCAAGTCATTCAGGAGAATCGTTAAAACAACTGGACTTATGATAATAAAGCCCATAGTGATGATATCTCCAGTGAGTGAAATAATTCTATCTATCTCGAAGCTAATATCTGCTCCATAAAGTGGGAAAAGCTCAAAGCTTTTATATAAACCGATTATCATTCTCTCTGGACCTTTAACCATAAAGAAAATAACGATTGCAAGAGTCGACATAAATCTACCTACAAGTGTTGTCTGAGCACCTGAGCCTGGATCAAAGATTTGTGCTGAAGAGAAGCCCATTGATGAGTCCATCATCTCTCCTCCAGCTGTAATAATGCTAAATAAAAGTCTTGAAATATAGCCGATAAGATGTCCTAAAGCTACGTTTAAAAATAAAACATAAGGTAAAAAGTACGGTTCCTTTGCAGGCTCAATCGCAGGATGAATATCAAACAATATAAATGAAAGTATTAAAGCCATAGCTATGCGGGCTAATGAAAAAACTGATTTGTTAGAGAAGATGGGTGCCATATGCACAAAGCTAACTACTCTTGCAAAAATTAATGACGCTGATGTGATCCAATCCCCTAAACCTGCAAGCACTTCATTTCCGAAAAAAAGATCATTCAGCTCTGAAAACATTATTCAATTTCCTTCGCTGCGTCTTGCTTTAACTTATCAATTAGGCTAGAGAAATCTTTTTCTTTTTTCTCAGCAGCAGGAGCCACTAAGACTTGTTCTTTAGATGGTCCTTTAACTATATTATTTGCAGCTGGTGGAGTTCCAATTTCTTCAGCCTGAAGTTTCGGTTGAGTTTGAGTTGCTGGCTTTTGAGCTGGAGTTGTTTGAGGAGTTACAGGCTTCGCTGGAACTTCCTTCGGTTGAATTAATGGTTGTTTCTGTGCTGGAACTGGTGGTGGTTTAACCTGCTTAGAAGGCTTAGGTAAAGGTCTATTTCTTGTATCCTTAGCTCCAGGAATTACATCTGGTCCCTCAGCTAATTCTTTAGCATTAAGCTTAGATGGCTCCTTCTTAGGAGGAGGGGCTGGCTTTTTCATCTCTAACCTTGCTGGTTGCCCTTTAAGATTTTTCTTTGAAGATTGAACTGGATCAAAGTACAGCGCTCTTGGCATCGGATGATTAGTCAGTGTCGGAATTAAAGAAAAAGCTCTAGATATATTTTTCTCAGCGTATCTTTTTAGATAAGAGAACATGTAAAAACCACTGATTATTAAAGCTAAAAACAAGCCAATTACTTTAACAGCTGAACCTAGGGTTTGTTCCTGAACTTGGGTTGCTGCTTGTAAAACCCCAACAAATAAACCTAAAGAAGCTGCAAGAACTACTAGTGGTCCTGATATAAACAGAACCGTTAAAATGCCTTCTCGAATTATTTCAGGTATCCAATCCATTTAACTAGTTAAAACTATTTGCAAGTCCTTTTACTATTAACTGCCAGCCATCAATACCGATAAAGATCATAATTTTAAACGGCAAGGAAACAATTGTAGGAGATAACATTATCATACCCAAGGCAAGGAGAATATTGGCGACGATTAAATCGATAACCAGAAATGGTATGAAAATTAGAAAGCCGATCTGAAAAGCTTTTCTAAGTTCACCTAATAGATAAGAAATTATAAGTTCACGTGCTTGAATCTCCTGACTATTTTTAGGAAGAGGGGTTTTGCTTAGCTGATAGAAGAATTTAATATCATTATTATCAGCATTCCTCAGCATGTGCTGCTTTAGAGGTCCATAGGCTTTAGTCATCGCTTCCGGGAATTTCATTTCGTTATTCGCAAGGGGAATTAAAGCCTGAGTATTAATAGTCTTTATCTCTGGACCTAGTATGTATCCCGTTAAAAATAATCCTAAACCAACTATAACCATGGTCGGAGGTGAGTTTTGAGTACCTAAAGCCTGCTTAAGCAGAGATAGAACCAGAACTATCCTAAGAAAAGGCGTCATTGTAACTACCATAATAGGCAGAAAACTCAATATAAAAAGCAAGCCTACTATCTGTAAGCTCGGCTCTAAATCAGGTAATAAATTAGTTAATGTAGCAAGGCTACTTTGAGACGTCACTACATTATCAGCAAGAGAATCCACCATTAAACGATTACCATAACATTGTAATATGAGTTTTGTTTTTTTGCTAAAATCCTAGGTATATGGACTTAAGTAAGTTTACTCAGAACGCCCAACAAGTAATCATAAATTGTAGGGGATTACTAAAACAGTTAGACCATTCAACTATAGACCCAGAGCATATTCTATATGTTTGTTTGGAGTTAGAAAAATTAGAAGAAACTGATCTTTATAAAACTTTAGAAGAATTAAAAATAAATCCAGGGAAATTACACGCTGATATCTATGATCAGCTTAAAAAGAAACCTAAGGCAAGCCCACTTGCTGTAGCAAATGAACAAATAGGTGTTTCAGTTAAAACTCAAGATTTTTTCACGAGTGCAATTGATGTCGCATCTAAAAACGACGATGATTTTGTATCACTAGAACATTTTTATTTAGCAGCGTTAGAAGATGGCTCTATTTTGAGCGAGCTTTTTAAAGACTATGATTTGAATGCAGCTAAGTTTAAAAAAGCTTTAGGGAAAATTAGAAAAGGCAAAAAAGTAAGTAACGATAATCCAGAAGCTACTAATGATGCTCTTAAAAAGTTTGCTAAAGATTTAACTCAGATTGCTCTTGAAGGAAAACTTGATCCGGTAATCGGAAGAGAAGATGAGATCAGAAGAGTTATTCAGGTCCTTTCTAGAAGAAGAAAAAATAACCCAGTTTTAGTAGGTGCTCCTGGCGTCGGGAAGACAGCTATAGCTGAAGGTTTGGCATTAAGAATTATTAATAAAGATGTTCCCGAAGGGCTTAAAGATAAAAGAGTTATTGAGCTTGATATGGGAGCTTTAATAGCTGGAGCTAAATTTAGAGGTGAGTTTGAAGAAAGATTAAAGGCTGTCCTTAAAGAAGTTCAGGCAAGCGAAGGACAGATTGTTCTATTTATAGATGAGCTTCACACAGTTGTCGGAGCTGGAGCGACTGATGGTGCTATGGATGCAAGTAATCTTCTGAAGCCAGCTTTAGCTAGAGGTGAATTACACTGTATCGGTGCTACTACTTATAGTGAATATAAACAATACATCGAAAAAGACGCTGCACTCGAAAGAAGATTCCAGCTAGTTCAAGTAAGCGAACCTAGTGTTGATGAGACAGTTTCAATACTTCGTGGTCTGAAAGAGAAATACGAAGTTCATCACGGTGTTCGTATCAAAGATAATGCACTAGTTGCAGCAGCTAAGCTTAGCCACAGGTATATCACTGATAGATTTCTACCAGATAAGGCGATTGATCTTATCGATGAAGCAGCGGCTAAGGTAAGAATGGAAATAGATTCTGCTCCTCATGAATTAAATCTTCTTGATCATAAGATCATGCAGAATAAAATTGAAAAAGAAGCTTTAAAGGCTGACGAGGAAGAAAATAAAGAGCGTTTAGAAAAGATAGAAGCGGAACTTGAAGAAGACGAAGCTAAAGCAAAAGAACTTCGCGAACAGTGGGAGTTTGAAAAATCTCAAATAGTAAATGTAAACGAACTCAAAGAGCAGATTGATAAAACCAAACTGGCTATTGAAGAGGCTGAGAGAAGTGCTGATTTGCAGAAAGCAGCTGAGCTTAAGTATGGAACATTACTAGAGCTTGAGAAGAAGCTTAGCAATGCTGATCAAAAGTCAGCTTCTGATAAAGATAAATATGAAAATCAGTTATTAAAAGAAGAAATTGATGAAAGTGAAATAGCTGATATCGTTTCGAGATGGACTGGTATTCCTGTGAATAAGTTACTCGCTGAAGAAACAGAAAAACTTTTAGAACTTGAAAATATCCTCCATAAAAGAGTTATCGGACAGTATGAAGCTGTTACAGCTGTAGCTGAAGCAGTGAAAAGATCGCGTGCTGGTCTTTCTAATCCTAATAGACCAATAGGTTCATTTATGTTTATGGGTCCTACTGGTGTCGGTAAAACTGAGCTTGCAAAGGCACTTGCTGAAGCTTTATTCGATGATGAAAACGCGATGATTAGGCTTGATATGTCTGAGTATCAAGAAGAGCACACTGTAGCAAGGTTAATTGGTGCTCCTCCAGGCTATGTCGGTTTTGAAGAAGGTGGTCAGCTAACTGAAGCTGTGAGAAGAAAACCTTACTCTATAGTTTTACTCGATGAATTTGAAAAAGCTCACCCTGACATTTCAAATGTTCTACTACAGATCCTTGATGATGGTTGTTTAACTGATAGTAAAGGTAAAAGAGTCGATTTTAAAAATGCAATTATTATAATGACTAGTAACTTCGGTAGTCAGTTGATTATTGAAAGGCAGTTAGGTGGCGGCTTGGCGAATGTTGATCCTGAGCTTCCAGAAACTGATATTGATGTCGATGAAGCTGATCCTGTTTCTAGCGATGAAACGGCTCGTGTTAAACACGAACAATTAAAAGAAGAAGTGGTTGCTGCGATGAAAGAGCACTTCAGACCTGAGTTTATTAATAGAATCGATGATATTGTTATCTTCTCTGCACTACAGATGTCTCAAATGAAAGGTATCGTTGAAATTCAGATGAAAGGTCTCAGGGAAAGACTAAAAGAGAAGAAAATCGAGTTGGAGCTTTCTGATTATGCTGTTGAGCAGTTAGGAATTATTGGTTATGATCCGGTCTTCGGTGCAAGACCAGTTAAGCGTGTGATTCAGCAGAAGATTGAAAATGCTCTTGCAAACTTAATTCTTGCAAAAAAATTAGTACCTAACTCTAAAGTTAATATTGATTTTGAAAACGATGACTTTAAATTTTCAGTATTAAAAGAAGAAGGCGTAAGCTAAATTATGGAATTTATTAAAGAATATCAGTCGCTTGATTCTACTATGAATGAAGCTAAGCGCTATGTGATTAGTGATTTTAATAAAGAAGCTTGGGATACTAAAAAGCCTATTTTATTTCAAGCTCAAACCCAAAGTAACGGCAGAGGACAGCATGGTAAAGCCTGGGCGTCTCCTGCTGGAGCAGGTTTATATATTTCACTTTTAAGCTCACTAAGAATTCCAGAAGAGAGCTTTGCAGCTTATGAAGCGACTCAGATAGTTCTAGAGTCACTCAAAAGAACTTTAAGAGAATGTTCCTATAACGACCTTAATATGTTTTCAATAAAACCTATCAATGATATTTACTGGAATGGAAAAAAGCTTGCAGGGATTTTAATTGAGAGATTTGCTCATAATGATAAAAGTTTTAATGTAATCGGCATCGGTTTAAATTTATACAAGAGTAGTTACCAGATTAAAGAAGGGAATGTTTCAGCAGCTAAAGCTGAGCCTGTTGCGCTCGAAGAGATCTGTGGGAAAGAGAAAACAGAGCTTTTTGAAAAGAAAATCATTGGAAATATCTACTCTGACTTTGAGAAAAAATACTTTTCTTAATCTTTATTTCAGAAATTATCAAGATTTATTTCTAAAAGAGTTTTATAATTAAATACGATCTTACGGGACATGGCTCAGCTTGGTAGAGCGCTTCGCTTGGGACGAAGAGGTCGCAGGTTCAAATCCTGCTGTCCCGACCACTTTTACACTAAAGTTTTAAAATTCTTTACACTGATCTAAGTGATTGCTCTTGATTTTCAAACTTGATCTTTATTAAAATAAGATTGATGGATTTATCTTTACTTGATGCCCTCAATTTACCCAATTCTTTTTCTAATGCAGAACTCATTAGACCAAATGGAAGTATTGCTTATGTAGTTTCTAAAAATCAAGATCCAACGAGGAAAGATTTAAAAGAATTTTCTGAATATATAGATGAGCCTACTTTTGCACCAGTGATTAAAGGGGATAGTGTCAAAGATATTGCTGAGCTAAATTTTGGATTTGGTGCTGTAGCTGGAGGTTTCGTTATAGGGTCTTTAGCTAGTCTTCTTGGTATTACTGCAGCATGGCGTGATAATGATAAATATAGAGAAGAAGTAGCGAAATTAGTTGCAAGAATACTTATCTTAGAAAACGAGAAAAATGAATTGAAAAATAATACAAAAAGTTTGAGTAATGAAGAAGAAGAGCTTTTAGCATCATTAATTAGCAAATATATTAATAATGAAAAAGATAAGATACAAAATGATTATGATGGTTACGATAGTTACTTTATGAGATATGATAATGCAATTACTAAAGAGAAAGATAATGCAGAAAAAGTGAAGTTATTAAAAAAAATGCTGTTTCTTCCTGAAGAATCTTCTGATAAAACGGTTAAAGATTCACTGAAGCTTTATTTGGGGTTCTTTAAATTAGCAAATGAGAGAAATGGAACAAATGGCGTTGAGATTCCCTCTAATACTCTGGAGGGTTTATCTAATTCAATTAAATATCTACAAAATATTTTTCAAGAAACTAAAAATATACTGAAATAAATTTTATTGAACCATTCTTTATCGAAAATTAAATAAAGATAATGGACGCGTTTGCCTAGATAATATTCTGCTACTATACATTGAAATAATCTCAAAGGCGAGGTTTATCAATGACAATAAATTTTACTCTTTTACATGGAACACCATTGCCACCACCTTTACTTAGGTCTGAAGATGGTCTTCAATCAAGGATTTTGAGACCTATGAGTGATTCGAAGTGGTGTCCTGGTGATTGTGATGAATTAGAAGATTGCCGTGAAAAAAATAGAAAGCTTTTATTCGGAACAGTTCAAACTTATCCTCCAAAAATTGATGATATTGATAGGCAACTTGAGGAAATCTATGCTTTTAGAAATCAAGATGTCGTTCACGTATTTTATTTCATTGACCCAAAAACAACAGAACCAGTTTTTTGCATGATAGTTGATGATATGGAAGGATATAACAGAAACACAGGAAGTCATGGCTATCTTTGTAAATTTCAAACTGAGTTATCTGAGAACCCATATGATGATAATGGTGCATTTCGCATATGTTCTTCAACAGTGAAAGGTAAACCTATTGGGGAGTTCGCTTTAACTAAAGCTGTTGATCTAAAAGATCCAGGCAATTCTTTTGATACTATTCAGTTAAGTGATTGCATTCAAAAAAATAATTTACAATATTTTCAATTAAAGCCAGGGACTTCTGGGGAAGAGATATTTGATTATTTTAGAAACTTAGAAGATCCTAATAAAATTAATAAAGAAAGTCTATCTGGACTTATAAAAGACAACAAGCTTGAGTATATTAATCCAGAAATGAAGAAAAAATATTCTGGAAGAGGTTTTGAATATTTGAAAAATATTGAGTATTAAAAAAAAGCCCCACATCATTTCTAGGGGAAGACTCGTGGGGCTTTTTGATCAACTGTTAAGGGTTTGTTACACAGTGACCTTTATTTATTTGGCTATATTTCTTTATTAAGAGCAGCCAGCTACAGCATAACTCTCAATTTTGGAGAATTTGTGTGTGAGTGTATTTAGCCAAATAAAACCATCTAACTTAGTTATATTGACCAAAACATAACTAAGGTTATAATATAGTTTCCTGAGGGTTAGGTATAGTTTTGCTTCAAATGACTCGCCTAACCCTCACTTACTTTTGTAAGATGTGTTAATCATAACAAATATATATAACACATGGAAAAATTGCAGTGATTTACCTATGTGGGTTTTCTAAATACAAGTAAGTAAATATTATGAAAAAGACAAAAAATCCATTCTGAGACTCCTTTTTAATTGTTTTGCTTCACATATAAATATTTCATGAATCTCATGGAAATACAAGTTTATTTTGGAGTTATTTTGATCAATTACCCTGTTTCTCTTTTTGGAAGTAAAGGAATTATTTCAGCTTTTTGTTTTTTTGAAGGAAGTTGGATTAATTCACCGTCTATTGGTTCTCCACCATCTCCTCCACCTCCACCATTGATAGTGTCTTCAAGGATACTGATAAGTTTATCTACCTTATTTGGTACTTTTTTATTACTACTGCCAGTAAGCTCTAGTTCAGCTAAATTTTCTAAAATAGAAATTCTGTCATGAATTTTTTCAGTTTCATTATATTGAGCTTTCCAGATATTATTTATTTTCAACTTGAGGGTATTAGGGGCTTGTTTGCTTTTTGTATACGAAAAATCAATATCAAATTGTTCATTCACTTTAGGATTTATAAAGTTTTCTAACATTTCCCATGAAATATAAGTAACATCACCATTACCTGATACTGAGTTTTTTTCCCTTGTAATAGAATCTGAATTAGGTAGAAACTCATTTAAGCCAGGATCTTCTAATTCATAATAAAAGTCACTCTTGAATAATATTTCAAAAAGTCGATTATAAGCTTCTGTACTTTTATCATCGAGGTGATTGCTCTCTTTTTTACTAATTACTAATGGAGAGTTATAGGCTGCAATTTTTTTTGCAAACTTAGGGTCTACTTGTCTTTCTGGCTTTGTGACTTCACTGTCTTTTCCTTGTCTTTTTTTCTTCTCAATTCGATCTGTGAGTGAAGGCAGATGATGGTGGGGTGGTGGAAGTTCCATATTAGGGTCTTTATACTATCATTCCATGGCGCATAGTATTTTCAGTTATAGTTTTCTCTTCAAGAAACTGTAGTAAGTAATTAGGTCCACCTGCTTTATAACCTATGCTTGATAGTTTCGTTCCACCGAAGGCTTGCCTACTAACGATAGCCCCAGTTGAACCCTGATTAATATAAAGATTACCCACTTCATAGTTTTCCTTTACGTACTCTATATTCTGCGGACTTCTACTTAGAAAAGCACCAGTTAAACCATAATCTGAGCCATTCGCTATTGCTAAGGCGTCATCTAAATTCTCGGCTTTTATTAAAGCTAAAATTGGCCCAAAAATTTCCTCTTTGATGATTATACTTTTAGGATCTAAGTCTGCAATTATCATTGGACTTACATAGTAACCATCTCTAGGCTTTTCTAAATCTGAAATTAAAACTTTGCCATCGACTTTAGCTTTATCAATATACCTTTTAATTTTATTAAAAGCTTTTTCGTCGATTACTGCTGATAAGTCTGTTTCAGCTTTTTTTGCTTCGCCTACGATGAGGGTTTTAGTAGACTCTATAAGCCTTTCTTTAATTTCTTCATAGAGTTCTTTAACGACAATTAACCTTGAGCAAGCAGAACATTTCTGCCCGGCAAATGAAAATGCTGATTTTATAATTGCAGGTACTGCTAAATCTAAGTCAGCTGTTTCATCGATGATAATCGCATTTTTACCACCCATCTCGGTGATTACTTTCTTTTTAAGGTTAATATTTTCGTTTGCAAACTTATTAATATTCATCCCTACTAGACGTGAGCCAGTAAAACTGATGATTTTAGTTTTCTTATGCTTAACTAAAGCATCGCCTATGCTAGAACCTTCACCTAGTAATAGTTGTAATACTGCTCCTGAACCTTTTTTATTATTAAGTGAATCTTTGATGTGTTGGATGAAATCTTTAAGTACTTCGTATGCGACCAAAGAAGTATTCTCTGAAGGCTTTACTATAGCTGTATTTCCAGCTACTAGGGCAGCTGAAGTCATACCCAGCATGATCGCAAAAGGAAAGTTCCATGGAGAAATAATTCCAGCGATTCCAATTGACTGGTAAATATTTTGGTTATCCTCACCTGGAAAAGATCTTAGGCGGCTTGAGCTGAAAAGTTCACGAGCTTGCTTAGCATAGTAATTTAGAAAATCAACAGCTTCTGAGATCTCAGCGTCTGCTTCTTCCCAAGGCTTAGCTGCTTCTAGGATAGTGATTGCGTTATAGTAATCTCTTTTCTCTTCAATTTTTTTAGCAAAGCTCTCAAGTATTTCTACTCTTTCTTGCCATGGAACCTTTTTCCAGAATTTGAAAGATTCTTCTGAATATTCGATCGCTGAGTTTAAATCATCAATTGAAGCAAAGTGAACCTTGGCGAGCACTTGATTTGTGTTACCTGGGTTAATAGAATCAATAATTTTTTCAGTTTTTTTCTTTTGGGAGTTAATGATTGAGTAAGCGTTAAATGGAGAATCCATTACTTTAGTTTCTATTTTTTCAATGGCATCACTTATTCTTTCGCAGTCATTTCTTTTTGAAAAATCTAAATTTGCTGCATTCGTAAATGATTCTATAGAATTAGTATTCACTGCTAAGTCTGGAAGATCTTCTTTTTCAGAATTTTTTACTGGAGCTTGTAATAGAGTTTCGATACTCTGTTTATCATTGATACTCTGGTAAACAAAAGAATTATTAGCTGTGTTTTCAAGTAAACGTCTTACTAAGTAAGCCATCCCTTCAATTAAATCTCCGAAAGGTAAGTAAACATTTACTTGATAGCCCTGCTCTTTTAGATGGAATTTGATCGGATCTAACATTCCATATAGAAACTGAAACTCAAATTCACTTTTATCTAAATCAAGTTCCTCTGCCCATTTTATGGTTTGAGCAGTTGAGCGCATATTGTGACTTGCAATAGCTGGAGAAATATATTCGTGAGCCTGCATTAAGATACCTATTAATTCTTCATAATTAGCATCAGTATCTACTTTCTTTTCATAGACTGGTATTTCCCAATTGTATTGAAGAGCTATAGCTCTTTCATAATCCCAGTAAGCTCCTTTTACTAAGCGTATTTTAAATTTAGTGCCCCTTTCTCTTGCAAACTCGATGAAATCTAAAAGATCTTCTTTACTTTCTTTAAGGTAAGCCTGAATTACGATTCCAGCTCCATCCCAGTCTTTTAAATCTTCTGACATCAAAGCTTCTTTAGTGATATCAAAGAATAAATCTTTGTATTCATAATGCTCACTATCTACAGTTACTGAAGAACCATTTTCTTTAGCTATTTTAAATATCTTTATTAACCTAGGTAAAAGCTTCTTTTTGTTTAATTCGTAAGATTTTGGTTTCAGGTGTGCGTAGAGGCTAGAAAGTTTTACTGAAATTTGTGCTTCTAGTTTAGATTTGATTACATCTAAATACGCATCAAAGTATTGATCAGCTTCTTTTTCAGAAACTACTAGCTCTCCTAAAATATCTAAAGTACAAGTTAAGCCAAGTTCTTTTAATTCAGCTAATTTTTTATCAAGTACTTCTGGGTTTTTATCCACAATAAAGTTGTAAGACATCGTCTTAATCCCAAATTCAGTGAGACTTGAAATGGAACTTGAGATAAAAGGTACTTCTTTTAGTGAGTCTAATATTTCAGCACCGAAGATAGATTTTTCTAAAAAGTACTCAGAGAGAAATTTACGTCTAGCTTTGTTATTAGCAAGTGTCGGGTATAGATCCACGTATTTAAAAAGTTGTTTTTGAAGAGTCGGAAGTTTTGCGGTTAGATTTAAAATCTGTTGATTCCACCAGTTAGTGTCTAAAGGCCTAAATTCTTTAGATTTTTTTACTTGATGATCTAGAAGCTCTTTTGCTTTGCTATAAACGAAATCTTGTACCACTTTGAGTAGTATAAATAAGAAATGATTAAACTTGCAAGGAGCTTGTGGCTAAATATTAAGCCATTACATCGACGAGCATTCCTTCGACTAAATCTAGTGAGGCAACGATTTTTAGCTCATCTCGCTGCTCTTTAAAAAACTCAGCTGAAATATTATCTAATTCTTCACTGACAATATTTAATTTTTCAAATAAACCCTCTTCATCATTTTGCCCTTCAAAGCTATGTTCTTGAAGAACTGTAAGAAAAGAGTGAGTAGTTACTAGGTAGTCAGAAACAACTCCTGGAGTGAAGTATTTTTTTAGAGCAGCTCCTAGCTGGCGGATATCAGCTAATCTTTCCTGCATACGCTCAGGACTAAAATTATTTTCTTTACTTAGACTACTTGAATTTATAACTTTTTGAAATTGATTTGAGGACTTTTCTACCCCTAGTCCATTTGCTTTAATTTTTTCTGCAGCATTATTTAATTTGCCCGCCATTTGGCTTAAGCCAGATCTTAGACCTAGGTCATTTAAGCCATTATTTGCAGAGCTTAGTGGATTTAATGCCATATTTAATCTAAATATCCCCAAGACTAACTAAAAATTACTAGATAAAATAGCTTAATTTTTGCTATTATCTATAAGTTCAGGGAACGAATTATGGCAATTGAATTAAATGTAGAAGAACGCGACGTTAAAACCAAAGCTAGAGCTTTAAGAAGAGAGGGTTTTATTCCTGCTACTCTTTACGGCCCAGAGCTAGATGAGTCTATTAGCTGTCAGGTTAGCCTTAAAGATTTTAAAAAGATCGCCTATAAAGACTATAAGCACTTAATCGATCTTAAAACTGGTACTGATACACACGAAGTATTAATCAGAAATATCCAGAAAGATTACGTGTCTAACGAAATTAAGAACATTGAATTCTATAAAGTTAAGAGAGGACATAAGTTAACTACTAAAGTTGCTCTTAAGTTTATCGGTGAATCACCAGCATCGAAAATGGGTGCTGATATCGTAACTCAGTACACTGAAATGACTGTTAAGTGTTTACCTAGAGACATTCCTGATGATGTTGAAGTTTCTATTGATACATTAAAGAAAGCTGGAGATATGATCAGTTTCGCTGATTTACCAGCTAATGATAAGTTAGAAATCCAAGAGCCTTTAGGTGAAATCATTATTAAAGCTGTAGCTAAGCGTGGCGCTATCGCTATGGAAGATGAGGAAGCTGGTGAAGAAGCTCCTGCTGAAGAAGCAGCTGCTGCATAGTCAAGAAACATCTACTAAAAAGATATTAAAAAGCCCCTCAATTAAACAATGAGGGGGTTTTTTTTAGTTTGTGAGTTTGAAATATTAATCAAACTAATTTCTATTCTGTGGCATTTAAAAATTCTAATGAAGCTTTAAAGTCTTCTGGTAACTCAGTTTCAAAGCTCATTCTTTCTTTGCTTATAGGGTGCTCAAAGCTCAGTTTATAAGAGTGAAGAAGTGGTCTTGAAGCTTTAATTTTATTTTTTGCTATTCCATATACTGGATCACCGATAATAGGATGCTTAAAGTAAGCCATGTGGACTCTGATTTGATGAGTTCTGCCTGTGTCTAACTTACATTCCAAAAGGCAGTAGTTTTCCTTAGAGCTGTTATGCTCTAATCTCTGAAGAACCTTCCAATTCGTTTTAGCGTACCTCGCGTTATCTAAGCTGTCGTAACAACGCATTCTCTTTCGATCACCTAAGTCTCTACCGATTGCACGAATAATTGCTCCAGATTTGTCTTTAATATTATCAAGAACTAAGGCTTTATAATATCTTTCAGCGCTGCGGTTTTGGATTTGTTCACTTAAACTTTTATGAGCGATATCACTTTTCGCAACTAACATTAAGCCAGTCGTGTCTTTATCTAAGCGATGAACTATACCTGGTCTTTTGACGCCATTTATACTCGATAGTTTATTTCCACAGTGATGTAGTAAAGCATTTACAAGTGTACCGCTCACGATGTTTTCGCTGGGGTGAACAATAAGGTTAGCTTGTTTATTAATAACGATTAAATCATCGTCTTCGAAGACTATATCTAAATCAATCTTTTCAGGTTCGATTTCTAAAATTTGAGCTTCTGGGATTTCTACAGAAAGTTTATCGTTCTCTTTTAGTTTATATGAAGCTTTTGTGGACTTTTCATTAACCTGGATTTGTCCATCTTTTATGAGGGTTTTAATGTATGAGCGAGATAATTCAAGATCTTCATAGTCAGCTAAAAAGCTATCTAATCTTTGATTTGCGTTTTCTTGATCAATAATAATATCCACCCGAACTATTATAGAGGATAATAATCTGGGCAAATAATATTTATGAATTCTCTGGAGACGAATTTTGAAGAATCGAGATGGTTGAAGATAAATAAGCTGGATATTAGTAAGTTCGCTTGTAAGTTTTGGGTGAAGAAAGCTAACGCTGAAGCTGGAGCGTGGGTGAAAGCCTATAAGTTTCAAGAAGAATATGTACCAGTAGATGACGATCCTTATTCTCTTTATCCGATTGACTGTAGTACTGGTTTTGATGGTTGCCCAAATATAATTCCTATTCTTAGTTATGCTGCCTTAGAAAGTATTATTCCAGCTTCTGAACGTTTTTCGGTTTCGAAAAATTTTAGTGAGGGTGTTTTTAAAGTTGAAAACTTTGAGTTTGCTCCGTTTCAATTAGACTTAGAGAACTCTTTTGAATTAATTAAGTGGTTAAATACCTATTTTAGAAAGGAATTACTAGAGAAAATAGCAAGCTTAGCTATTACTGAAGTTACTTCTACAAGTTTACTTTTAAGTTAAAACTATTTTTTAAATACTAAAAACAAGATTCGTTGTTAACAGATGCTCAAATCTTTTATCTGCACCTAAGTTAACATACTCAAGTTGGTAACCAGCTTGCACACTAACTTGTTTATTAAACGCATAATCAAGTCCAGTAAAAAATCTATTTCTATCGACGCCCTGCTGAGGACCTCTAACTGTTTCATTTAGGTTAACAAAAAATTCATTAAAACTAAGCCATGAAAGCTTTTTAGATTTAGTTATTGGCATTTTTGCACTTAACAAATACCTAAACCTAGTAGAGTAAACATCTAAATCAGTTATAAAGCGCTCTTCTATCATCGCTCTATGAACAAAAGAAATACTTCTATTTTCACTAACTTTTAGTTTGTGTCTGTAAAGCACACCCTGATCAAGCCAGTGTTGATTTGTGAAATCCCCAGGGTAGCTTGTTAGCCATCTATAACCAAAAAGTCCTGACCAATGCTCATTAAAATCATAAATAAAGTCTGAAATAAAAAGGTGTTGATCAAAGCTTCTAAAATTATCGTTTACACGTGGGCTAGATCCTAATATCAGGCGAGATTCATCACTCAGTTTAATTTTTACAGTAGTTTGAGGCCAAATTCCAGATACATTAGATATCTCAGCTTTAGCTCTGTGAGCGAAGCTAAAAAGCAAAAAGAATATAACTAGTAAAACTTTTTTCAATAACTTAGTGAAGTAACCCAAATCAATTATAGCTAGAAGAATAAATATAGTAATAAATGTTACTAAAAGAAAAAGCCCGCTGTCTGCTGACTGCGGGCTTTAATAAAAATGTTTAAATACTTACTAAGCAGCTTTCTTTTTCTTAGATCCGTATTTTTTCTTGAATGTATCAATTCTACCAGCTGCGTCGATAACTTTATTAGTACCAGCGTAGAATGGGTGACAGTTACTGCAAACCTCAACTCTGAGTGAAGGCTCTGTAGATTCAACTAAGAATTCAGCACCAC
Source organism: Candidatus Caenarcanales bacterium (assembly GCA_013216135.1). Taxonomy (GTDB): domain Bacteria; phylum Cyanobacteriota; class Vampirovibrionia; order LMEP-6097; family LMEP-6097; genus DT-14. The sequence goes on along the minus strand of JABSOS010000024.1, from coordinate 25,917 downwards.
ATGTACATGTAGCAACAATAACTTTAGAATTTGGATGAATGTCTGTCTTCATAGCTTAATGTATTGTATCACTTTAAAGATAATTATTGCTTAGTTTTATTTTTGATTAAGGATCTATATTCTTCTACTTGTTTAATTAGTTTTTTATTTAAATTTATAGCTGATTCTGCTTCTTTATAAATCTGATCTAACTCAGTCTCTAAATCGCTTACACGGTTTTTATTCTTTTCATTTTCGAATTGTAAATTTTTTACCGTAACTTCTAAAAACTCTATATTCTTAGATTCTTTACCAAAGTCAGGATCATTCTTTAATTTCTGGATAAAGTCCATACTATCGTCGAATGATGAGGAAAAAAGGCCAGAGAAACCACTTAAATCTTCAAAGTCTTCATTTTTTTTCACGGGGAAAATCATATCAAAAAACACGGTTATAGTAATCCTAAAATAAGGTGACAAGAATTCTTGCTTTCGGGGCGGTAGCCAGTTCGGATTACAAATATAATTTCAATTCATTGAAATTATTCTAAAGCTCAAACCGATAAGCAAGCTTCATATCACTCTTATTTTAGGAATCTCTAAAGTTTAAGATTGGTCAATGGAAGCCCAAGTGTTGCTAGTTTTAATTTTTTGAGTATCGACTAGCAGTTCTTAAGAACTGCACGATAATATAACGATCCTAAATTAAAACTAGCAACACTTGGGATTTATTTAACTGTTTAACTTTAGAGGTTTACTACACATTACTTGCTAAATAGCCTAATATAAATTAAAATTTTGAAGTATGAATTTGGAAACTAGTGCAGGTGCTTCTGAGAATATTAGTGATTCGATCTCTGATATTTTAGGGGATATAAAATCAGAACTTAAAGTTCTTGCAGAAAAGACTGACCATAAGGTTTCACCTGAATTTTCAGCTTTAATGGATGGTTATGTTTCTAAGGCTAATGAAAGTGAAACTTTAAGAGTGAAGTATCAGCATGTTGAGAATCACTTTGAAGAATTGAAGATGGAGCTTAAAAGCCAGAAAACTTCAGGTAGACAGTTAAGTGCTGATTTGGATTCTGCTAGAGAAGCTTTAAAGTTATCAGAATTAGATTTAACTAAAGCTAAAAAAGAACTTGAGCAAAATAAAAAAGATTCCCAGGACAAAATCGATTTCATGAATGAAGAGAAAGATGCGCTTGGTAGAAAGATTAAAGAATTAAATAACTGGAAAGAGGGTACTGAAGCTCTTTGTAGTGAAATGAAAACAGAGATTATCGAGTATAAACATCAGATTAAACAACTTCAACAAGAAAACCAAATCGAAAAACAAACTGCTGAAAGAACTTTAAGAGAAAGTCATAGAATAGTTCAAGAGCTTAAAGAGCAATTAGAACTTAGAGAAAGAGAAGCTAGTTATAAAAATGCTCTTATTGAACAGTTAGTAAGACAGACTGCTAATGGTTCAGCTTCAATTAACGATATCGCATCTGTTTTAAACAATATGGAAGCCCCTAAACCTGTTAACGCATCGGTTTCAGCTGAAGCTCCAGTTAATTTAGGTTCTGATAACCCTGATGATGAGGCTAAAAAGTCTTTCAAATGGGGCGCTTTTAGACTTTAATTTATGCTCACATATCCTCCTCAGGGACATAAGACTGATAGTAAGAGAATTTTTCTCATTGGTTCTGCTGAAGAGTCCTGCTTAGTTAATGGTGAGCGCGTCAAAATTAATGAACATAAAAATTTTTCACATTTAGTAAATTTAAAGTTAGGTGAAAACCTTATTAGTATTGAAATTGATGGTGTTAACCACGATAGAACTATAACTGGTGTTAAATCTGATAATCCTGCCCCAGTAGCTTATGCTAAATATTATGATTCTTTCCCGCCGAATCAAACCATTAAGGAAAATATTTTAAAAGGGATAACGGTTTCTAAAAACAAGATTGAAATCCCTTTAGCTATAGCTCCGATTTGCAATTTGGAAAAGAAAAGTCCTTTTAATTTTAGTTTAGATTTGTCTGAGATTAAAGCTGACCTTGATTGGATTCACTATGTAGATGAAAAATCATTGATTAAAATTGTCGAAAAGGATTCAGCAAAGCTAGAAATTAATCTAGCTAAGCCTGTGCGCTCAGTTGAGGAAAAATGGGAGAATAATAACCTCTGTTTGATTTTTAGGTTTGTGGAGCCTGAATTTGTGGTTTGCATTGATGCTGGACACGGTGGTTCTCAAACTGGAACAGTTTCCCCTAAAGGTATTTTTGAAAAAAATTTAAATTTAAGCTTTGCTCAAAAACTTGCAAAGGAATTTGAAGCTTTAGGAGTTGAATATTACCTGACTCGTGATGATGATAGAGATTTAAGTCTTCCAGAAAGAGTTTCAATATCTAAAGAGAATAAGTGTACTTTCTTTATTTCTTTACATCATAATGCTTTGCCTGATTCACGTGATCCATCTTTAGAGCGTGGTTTCTCTTGTCATTATTATCAAGATCATTCTCGTAAATTTGCCCAGTATATAAATTCTAAACTAAGTGAATTTTCAGGAATACCGAGCGCTGGGCTTTATAGACAAAATTTACACGTTTTAAGGGAAAATCCAGATGCCTTTGGCTTACTCTTAGAAATGGGATTTTTAATACACCCTGAAGAGTCTGAGATAATTACTAATCCTGAATTTCAGGACAAAAATTCTAAAGTTCTTGCAAAAGCGATATATAATTTTAATAAAGAACTTAACTGCTTATAGTAAAATCATACAAATACATGCATCATGTCATATCACTTTGATACTCTAATTATCGGTTCAGGTATAGCCGGGCTAAACTTAGCAAGAAAGCTTGCTCAAGCTGGTCAGTCAGTTTTTATTTGCTCTAAAGAAGCTGTAACTGAAGGTTCTAGTAAGTACGCTCAAGGTGGAGTTGCTGTTGTAAGTCCTTGGAATCCTGAAGATAAATTAGAAAGTCATATTCAAGACACTATTAGAGCAGGAAAGGGGTTAGCAAATTCAGAAGTAGTAGAGAAGGTTCTTTCTTCTTCATGGAAACGAGTTGAAGAGTTTATCGGTTTAGGTGTTGATTTTGATAAAGATTTTAATTTAGAGGGTTCGCATAGTTTTAAAAGGGTTTTACATGTAGCTGACGCTACTGGAAGAGCACTAATGAAGCCTTTACTTGACAATGTTTCTTGTAATTTTAATGTTTCTATCTCCCAAGGAACAGAAGCTCTATCTTTGATTAAATCAGAGGATAAAGTTGTCGGAGCTGATTTAAGAACAGTTTCTGGTGAGAATATTAGAATTATTGCTAATAACACTGTTTTAGCCTCTGGTGGATTTGCTTCTTTATATAATAACCACACTACACCTAATATACTTACAGGCGATGGACATATGCTTGCCTATGACGCTGGAGCTGAGCTTGAAAATCTAGAGTTTGTGCAGTTTCACCCGACGGTTTTCTTTACTGATGATAAGTGTTTCTTGATTTCAGAAGTTGTGCGTGGAGCTGGAGCGACCCTTAAGAATATTAATGGTGAAGCATTTATGCAGAACTATGATAAACGTGCTGAGCTTGCAACACGAGATGTAGTTAGTAGATCAATCGAAGCTGAAATGAAGAGAACTAATTCTGATTTTGTATATTTAGATATGACTTGCTGGTCTAGTGAGGAGATCGAAGCTAAGTTCCCTAATATTAATCATTTCTGCAATCTTCGTGGTTTTGATTTGAGTAAAGAGATGCTTCCAGTTAAGCCTGCAGCTCACTATAGTGTAGGTGGAGTTAAGACTGATATTCATGGTAAGACTTCTGTAGAAGGGCTTTATGCTTTAGGTGAAGTAGCTTCGACGGGGTTACATGGGGCAAATAGACTTGCTAGTAATTCACTATTAGAGTGCATAGTTATGCCTGAGTTTATTGCGAATGATATTTTGAATTCACCGAATGTTAATGAAAAACTTGAAGATATAGCTTCTAATGTAAGTCTTGATATTTGTAGCAGCTATATTGAGCAATATAGCTATGAATCTGAAAATATTAAACAAGAAAACCTTGAAAAGGTAAGAAATATTCTATCTAAAGCTATGGGTTTAGTAAGATCTGAAGATCAGCTAAAAGAAGCTTTAATTAGTTTAGAAAATTTAAAAGATTTTAAAGCTACTCGATTAGCTAGATTGATCATAAGTTCAGCTTTAAATAGAAAAGAGAGTAGAGGCTGTCACTTTAGAGAAGATTTCCCTGAGATGAATGAAGTAGCTTCTAGTATTTCTTCAAAGCAAGCATCTCAGATTGTTTAAAGATATTATTTTTGATTATGTCAATAATTAACTGAATTTGAAAAGTTATGAAGTGTTAACTTTATGACGGAATCAGGGTAGAATATAAAGCAAATGCCTGAAAATAGCTTTAAAAAGGTTAGAACTAGAATAGCGCCAAGTCCTACTGGGAATTTACACCTTGGGACTGTTAGAACAGCTCTTTATAACTTACTCTATGCAAAATGCCACGATGGAGATTTTCTATTTAGATTAGAAGATACAGATAGGGAAAGAAGTACAGAAGAATTTACCAATGAAATATTAGATGGTTTTGAATGGTTAAATATTAGTTGGGACGATCCTAGCTCAGAAGATGCGCCTGAAGGTGCGACTATGACAGGTTTAGTTGAAGATAATATCATCAAGCAGTCTCAAAGGGAAGCTATTCATAAGAACTATATTCAAAAATTACTTGATGAAGGCAAAGCCTACAGATGCTTTGCGACTAAAGAAGAGCTAGATGCTTTAAGAGCACAGCAACAAGCAAATAAAGAAATTACTCGCTACGATAACAGATCACGTTCTGTAAGCAAAGAAGAATCTGATAAGCTTGCAGAAGAAGGTAAAGCCTTTGTTGTTAGATTAAATCTAGGAACAGATAGAGATATAACTTGGAATGATTTAGTTCGTGGTGAAATGTCTATCAATACTAAAGATCTGGGTGGTGATCCTGTAATTCAGAAGTCATCTGGTCAAGTTTTATATAACTTTGCTGTAGTGGTAGATGATTTTGCTATGCAAATTTCTCATATCTTTAGAGGTGAGGATCATCTAAGTAACACTGCTAAACAGATTGCTATATACAATGCTTTAGGATTTTCTGTTCCAGAATTTGGGCATTTACCGTTAATCTTCACACAGGACAAACAAAAACTCTCTAAACGTAAACATGGGGACATCGCTTCAGTAAATACTTACAAAAAACAAGGTTACTTACCAGAAGCTTTAGTGAATTATTTAGTCGCGACTAGTTATACAGATGAGACTATTGGCGAAGTGTTTACCGTTGATGAAGCTGCTGATGAATTTGAAATCGATGATATTAGTAAGAGTCCAGCTATATATGATATTAAAAAACTCAATTGGTTTAACCGTGAGTATATAAGTAAGCTTGATTACTCAGATATTTTAAGTTTCTGTAAAGACTTTTCCAAATATTTACTTGCTAATACTAAATATGATGGTGACAAAATCAAATTAATGCTCGAAGGAGTTCAAGATAGTATTGATAAATTTGAGCAAATTGATACACATATTGGTTATTTCTTTGAAGATTTTACTGTAATAAATGAAAAAGAGATTAAGACTCTTGAAGAAGGAAAACAGATAATAGAGAAGATACTTATATTAATAGACCATGATGGCATCAACTTTGATGAACCTGCTTCTTTTAAAACGGGGCTAGACACTATCGGTAAAATACTTAAATTATCAGGTAAAAAACTATTTATGCCAGTACGTATTGCTATAAGTGGTAAAACCAGTGGACCTGACTTAGGTTTAATTGCTCACCTAATAGGCAAAGAAAAGATAATAGAAAGATTAAGAATAGCAGTAGCTGAAGCTGTAAAGACCGCTTAAGGCGTTATAAACTAAAGATACTAGGGTATATGGTGTATGAAAGCCATATAAGGCTCAATGATTTCTGGGGAGAAAATCTTAAATGGTCTATATTAGCAATAGTATGCAGTCTTTAGTTTCACTTGATGTGAGAGCTATGCAGCTGCAAAGAGGTGTTAATAACTTTACTCAAAGAAATACTAGGCGTGAAAACAGTATTGGACAAGACACTGCTACTTCACTTGATAATTATGACTCTGATATTAAAGCTTTAACCTCCTCAATAAATAGTATTACATCATTCACTAATAGATTAGAACAGAGTCGAGATGTTTGGGATTTTGTCGGTGACAAGTTAAATAGAATGGATGAGATTATTAACTATGCTAATGATACTTATGGTGGTTTAGACCCAGCTAGTTTAGATAGTGCTCAAACCACAGAACTTGAGGATTTACAATTAGAAATTAATCAAATTCTAACTGATATTAGAGATACAGTTCAACAAGATACCTATCAAGGTGAAAGTTTACTCGGTGGTAATTATGAATATAATACTAGGGTCGGTTTAGAGTCTAATAATTACTTTAATGTCGATTTTAAAGGTGAAGAACTAGAAGCAGATATTAAGAAAATCTACACTGGTGGTGGTCCCGATAATATTGGTACTTCATTACTCGGTTCTAATTTAGTTACCACTAATTCTTTTGTAATAACTTCTGGTCCAGAAGCTGATAATAGACTAGGAGCTGGTGATACTAATATTGCCGATAAAGATGGTCGTATTTATGTTTATAATAGATCTAATACCTCTACCACATCTACGCTTGCGCTAAATAAGAATGACCAATTAAGTAACTCATATATTGACCTGGAGCTAGGTTACAGAATGGATGCTTATGAAAGTGGTGGTACGGCTTTCATCGTAGCTTCGACTGCTGATAATGCTGACTATCAAGCTCAGGGTGGTTCCTATAATGGAAGTGGTGACTATGTTAATGGAGATGCTGTTTATGATCAAAATGACGTAGACGGTGATGGCATCCATAATGAATTTGTTTATTACGATACTGAAACTAATAAAATAGATCCAGATGGTTCATTTAACTTATATACCGCTGATGAGTTAAAAGAAGGTTCTGACTATGATTCATTTACCACAGACGGTATCACATACCACATGGGTGGAGTTGCGAAAACTGACGCAAATGGAACCACTACTTTAACTTATGATACCGGATATCTTAATGGGCAAGGTGGGGTTCAGGTTGAAGATATTTATAGTGGAGTTGTTGATGCAACTTTTAACCCTACGGGAGATACTATTTATTTAACTTATACAGAAGAAATGCTAGATGGAACTAATGTTTTAAATGATGGTACAGGTACTAGTGGTATGGAAACAAGTGCTTTGTATGGTACAAGAATTGCTCAAACAGAAAATGATGGTACTACTATTTTGACATATGATAGTAGTGAGCTAGGCGCAGATGGCTTCGATACCAATGTGGATGCAAGATTTGGTGAGCAAATAGATAGAACCTATTTGAAGAAAAATGATGGAGTAACTAATTTTACTTATGACTCAGCTGTTTTTGCAGCAGAAGTTGCTGCAGGAGACACTAGTATCGCTGATCAAGTCGGCTACGATACAAATGCTGATGGTACGGATGATGTTTTCTATAATAGATCATATGTTTTGACAGAAGATACTTCAGGTGTAGTAAATTTTTCTGGTGGCGAAACTGTTTATGATGAAAATGGAGTAGCTGTTACTTATTCTGATTATATTTTCGATTCTAATGTTTCGAATACATATGATGTTGATGAAGGAAATGTAGATTTAAGTAGGCAGGTTAATGCTGGTGGCGACTCTAGTTCAGATTATTTTGGGCAGAATTTAATAAGTACAGTTGCTAATAGTAATTTTGCTGGAGCTTTAACTGCTGGGGAAACAGTTGATATTTTGGATACTTCTGGTGATGTTATTCATACTTTCAGTGGCGACGAAGCTGGAAATGATGTTGTGATGGAGGTTCATGGAGGATCTGGTTATATATTTAAAGATGATATCCCAAGCCCATCTGTAGACACTGCAAATATTGACTTTTCTAGAGTTGCAAATGCTGGTGGTAATTCTAGTTCTACGTATTATGATAAAAATATTATAAGCACAGTTGTTGATAGTAATTTTAGTGGGGCGCTAGACTCTGGTGTAACTGTTGAAGTTTTAGACTCTAGCAACAATATAATTCATAGGTTTAGTGGAGATGAAGCTGGAAATGATGTAGTAATGGAGGTCAATGGTGGTGCTTCCTATAATGTCGTTAATACAAACACTCCAAATACTCCTGATATTGGTGATATTGATTATAGTCGTGAGGCAAATGCTGCAGGTAATACTGGCTCATCTTATTATGGACAAAATGTAATAAGTACAGTTGCTGATAGTAATTTCAGTGGACCACTTGCTTCAGGTGAAACCGTTCAAGTATTAGATAGTAGTAACAATGTAATTCATGAATTCCAAGGTGGGATAGCAGGTAATGATATTGTGATGCAGGTTGAAGGTGCTGCTTCATATAATATTGGAAATTCTAATGCTATAGCTGACCCAGATTCAGGAAATATAGATTACTCAAGAGAAGCAAATGCTGGTGGTAATACAGGCTCTACATATTATGACCAAAATGTAATCACCACAGTCGCAGATAGTAACTTTAGTGGACCATTAGCGGCGGGAGAAAAGGTAAGAGTTCTAGATTCAAGTAACAATGTAATTCATGAATTTGAAGGTGGAGTAACAGGTAACGATATGGTAATGGAAGTTGTCGGTGCTGCATCTTACGAAGTGGAAAATACTAATGCTGCTGGTAATCCAGATTCAGGAAACATAGATTATTCAAGAGAAGCAAATGCAGGTGGAAACACTGGTTCTACATATTATGACCAAAATGTGATCACTACAGTTGCAGACAGCAACTTTAGTGGACCATTAGCAGCAGGCGAAAAGGTAAGAGTTTTAGATTCAAGTAACAATGTAATTCATGAATTTGAAGGTGGAGTAACAGGCAATGATATGGTAATGGAAGTTGTCGGTGCTGTATCTTACGAAGTAGAAAATACTAATGCTGCTGGTAACCCAGATTCAGGAAATATAGATTATTCAAGAGAAGCAAATGCAGGTGGAAACACTGGTTCTACATATTATGANCAAAATGTGATCACTACAGTTGCAGACAGCAACTTTAGTGGACCATTAGNAGCAGGCGAAAAGGTAAGAGTTTTAGATTCAAGTAACAATGTAATTCATGAATTTGAAGGTGGAGTAACAGGCAATGATATGGTAATGGAAGTTGTTGGTGCTGCATCCTACGAAGTGGAAAACACTAATGTTGCCAATGCAGCAAGTCTGCCTGATATTGATCCAGGTAGGCAAGCAAATGCTGGTGGAAACACTGGTTCTACTTACTATAATCAAAATTTAATAAGTACTGTTGCAGATGTGAACTTTAGTGGACCTCTTGACTCAGGTGTAAGTGTAGAGGTTAGAGATTCAAGTGATAACATAATCCATACCTTTAGTGGTGATGAAGCAGGTAATGATGTTGTTATGGAAGTACTAGATGGTGCATCATATACAATAGTTAATACAAATACTCCTGCTAACGGAGATGGTGGTTCTATTGATTACACCAGAGAAGCAAATGCAGGTGGGAACACTGGTTCATCATACTATGAGCAAAATGTTATAAGTACAGTCACTGATAGTAATTTTAGCGGACCTCTTGATGTAGGTGTAAGTGTTGAGGTTAGAGATTCAAGTAATAATATAATCCATACATTTCAAGGGGGAACTGCAGGTAATGATGTTGTCATGCAAGTTGAAGGTGCAGCAGCATTCACAATGGTAAATACAAATACTCCTGCAAATGGGGGTAGCGGAGACATAGATTACACAAGGGAAGCAAATGCTGGAGGTAATACCGGTTCTGTCTATCATGGTGAGAATAGGATTAGTACAATTGCAGACAGTAATTTTAGTGGACCATTATCAGTAGGTGTTACCGTTCAAGTATTGGATGGTAGCAATAATGTCATTCATCAATTTGAAGGTGGAGTATCGGGTAATGATGTTGTGATGCAAGTTGAAGGTGCTGTTTCTTATAATATTGAAAATTCTAATGCTATAGCTGATCCAGATTCAGGAAATATAGATTATTCTAGAGAAGCAAATGCAGGAGGTAACGCCGGTTCTAATTATTATGGTGAAAGTAGAATTGGTACAGTAGCTGACGCTAACTTTAGCGGACCATTATCAGCAGGCGTTAAGGTTCAAGTGTTAGATGGTAGCAATAATATAATTCATGAATTTGAAGGAGGAGTATCGGGTAATGATGTTGTGATGCAGGTTGAAGGTGCTGTTTCATATAATATTGAAAATACTAATTCTGCTATAAGCGCAAGTGTTGGTGATATTGATATATCTAAATCTCTTAATGCTGGTGGTGATAGTAATTCTCAATACTTTGAGATGGAAAGGATGACAGACAATATTGAAACTCAATATGGTGATGTAGGTGTTTTACAGGCTGGTGAAGAGTTAAAAGTTTATGACGATAGTAATAATTTAATGCATGTATTTAGTGCAACAGAAACTGTTTATGCCATCGCTGGTGCTTCTTGGGTTGAATACACTAATGATACTACTGATACAAATATTGTGTCGAATGAAATAAATTTATCCCGAACAGTAAATGGTGATGCTCCATATAATGGTCAAAATTTATTAAGTACTAATGCTGTGAAGGATGATGACGGTAATGATGTAGTAGTACAGTTCGGATTTACTGTAGAAATGAGAGATTCTTCTAATAACTTAATACATACTTTTAACGCAGGTGATACTGTTTTTGAAGTAGAAGGTGCTGTAGAGATGGTTCATTCACTGGGTGACGATCTTACTCATCAAGCTGGAGAGAAAATGTATCATGTTGCTGGGGATTCCCAATATATAAAAGACGGAGATACTAAATATCACAAAGCTGGTGACGCTGTTTATCAGAAAAATGGTGATGTGATTTACCATGATGTTGATGATAATGAGACTCATAAAATCGGTGATCAAAAATTCTTCGAGGTTAATACAGACGTTAATGGTACAGAATCTCACGGTGGATCAGCGTATGTATTTAGAACAAATGGTTCAACTACACAGAGGGTTGAATTAGTTGCCCCTCCTTCTGTTACTGACGGTGATAGATTCGGAGAAGAGGTCGCAATAGCTGGTGATACAGCACTAGTTTACTCACAAGGTGATCAAAAAATTTATGTTTACACTGGAGTAGATACAGCTACTGGAACTTTAAATCATAGTGATACGATTGATGTTTCTGGTCTAAATGTTACTAGTTTATCTGCTATCGAAGATGGTGGAAGGGTTTACGCTGCAGTTGGTAGTTCAAATGGTGCTGGGCAGCTTGATATTTATAAAGCAAATGGTGCGGGGGACTTTGGTGGAACACATTTAACTTTAACTGGAGAAAATACTGGAGATAACTTTGGATCATCTGTCACTTTCCATAAAAACTCTAATGGTGCTTTAGAGGTTGCTGTTGCAGCTTCAGGAAGTGATTACCTTGGAACTGATACTGGAAGACTATATCTGCATTATGTCGAGGCTGCTACTGTTGGTGGCAATTCCTACAATAAGGGGGATGGGGTAATTAATGAACCTGGTGACTTTACTTTCCAGAATGGTAATACTAATATGGCAGGTCGTCATATAACAGTAACAGATGATTATATTGCTGCTACCGATGAAGATGAAACTGTTACAGTATGGGAGAGGGCTACTGGTGACTTATTATTCAAGAACAGCGCAAGTGTTGCGGGAGGTATTGGCATTCAAGGAAATGATTTATATCTAGCTGACCCAGATGTTAGAAATGTTGTAGAGTTAGATTTATTGACTCAACCTAAGTATCACTTATTAGACCCAACCCTTGCTTTTGATAGCGCAGGTTACGGACTTTCAAGTTTCTTGGGGAGTGCATTAGATACACTAGCAGTCTCTACAAATATTGAGCCTTTAGTTAACAGAAACCCAGATGGAACATTAAAAGGTAGTTTCACCTCAGCAGCTAGGCATGTAAATGGTTTAGATGTACTTAATATGGATGTAGTTCTTAAAAACTTTAATGTTATGAATCAGTCTTTTGAGTCTTCTATTACAAGATTAAAATCTGAGACAACCGATTTGATTGAAGAAAAAGACAAAATGACGCAGATTGAGACAGATGATACTCAGTTAGTAAGTAATGTCTTAGATACTGTTTATGGTGAATCTGGAGTTAATAATATTATGAATATTATGAATCCATTTGATTTAACTTTAGTAAGTTCTTTACTTCCTTAAGCCTATTTGCTTGCATAAATAAGTTATTATTATATTGATGTCTGAAAAGAAATACAGAATAGCTATTTTAGGTGCTAGTGGAAATGTAGGTCGTTTACTTTTAGATCTATTAATAAAGCGTGAGTTTCCATATGAATCTATCAAACTTTTAGCAAGCAAAAGAACAGCTGGAGAGAAGATTGAAGCTAAAGATGGTAATACCTACACCATAGAAGAAACTAGCCATGAATCTTTCAGTAATGTTGATATAGTTTTAGCTTCTGCTGGGTCTTCTGTTAGTAAAGAGTATGCAGATACTATTGTGAAAGCTGGTGCCGTTATTATCGATAACTCAAGTGCTTTTAGAATGGACCCTAATGTTCCTCTAGTAGTGCCTGAGGTTAATGCAGATGCTTTAAAAGAGCATAAAGGTATAATTGCAAACCCGAATTGTTCGACTGCTCCTTTAGTCTGTGTTTTAAAGCCACTTGCTGAAAAATATGGCGTAGAGAGAGTTGTGGTTAGTACTTATCAAAGCATCTCTGGAGCTGGAAAAGATGCAATGGAAGAACTTAAAGAGAGTTCTAGAAAGGTTTTAAATGGCGAAAATTATGAGCCAAAGCATATCAATAAGAAACTTGCTTTTAATTTAATCCCTCATATAGATGTATTTATGGATAATGGTTACACCAAAGAAGAAGTAAAAGTAATCGATGAAAGTAGAAAGATTTTAGGCATTCCTGATTTGAAAATTACTTGTACTGCTGTTAGAGTTCCCGTTCTTATTAGTCATAGTGAAAGCGTGAATATTCAACTCAAATCTCCATCATTTGTAAAAGAGTTTAAAGAGATAATTTCATCAAATCCTAATATTCGTGTCTTAGACGATCCATCTCAAGATGTTTATCCTATGCCAATTATGGCGACAGGAAAAGACCCGACATTTGTCGGGCGTATAAGAGTTGATGAAAGTCAAGAAAATACCTTTAACTTATGGTTAGTTTCTGATAACCTTAGAAAAGGTGCTGCCTTAAATACTATTCAGATCGCTGAATCAATGGTAAAACAAGGTATAATATAGAAAACAAACGAATGACAGATTTCGGATCAATTATTACAGCGATGGTAACTCCTTTCAAGGAGAACGATATTAGCCGTATCGACTACCATGCAGCTGAAAGAATTCTTGATCATCTGGTGAAAACTGGAACTGATTCTGTCGTAATTGCTGGTACGACTGGTGAAAGACCTACTTTAGAGCACATCGAAGAAGAAGAGTTTTTAGCGCACGTTGTTAAATATGTTAAAGATAATGACTATGGTTTAAAGGTAATTTTTGGTGCTGGTTCTAACTCTACGAAAACTTCTATTAAATCTGCTAAGAGAGCAGAAGAATTAGGGGCTGATGGTCTCTTACTAGTTTGTCCTTATTATAATAAGCCTAACCAGAGAGGTATGATTTATCACTTCGGTGAAGTTGCTTCTAATGTTAAGCTTCCTATTATCTTGTATAACGTAAAATCTAGGTCAGGAGTTAGTTTGACTGCTGAATCTGTTATTGAACTTGCCTCTAACCATAAGAATATTATGGGTTTAAAGGAAGCTAGTAATGAGCTTGACATGATTTCTACGATTAGGCAGGAATTTGATAATAATGCCTTTAAAATCTACTCCGGAGAAGACACTTTAACTTTAGCTATGATGGCTATCGGAGCAGATGGAGTTATATCGGTTTCATCCCATGTGGTTGGGGCTAAAATGCGTCAAATGATAGACGCCTATTTATCTGGGAATAATGAACTAGCAAGACAAATTCATGTCGAAATATTCCCGATTATGAATGAGATTTTTGCAGATACGAATCCTATCGGCGTGAAGGCAGCTTTAGCTGGTCTAGGATTGTGTTCTGGAAGATTAAGAAGTCCACTATTGGCTTTACCTCTAGAAACTCAGATCAAATTGAAAAAAATGATTGATGCTGTTTTAGAGACAGAAACTGAATTCGCTTAGATTTAGTTTTATAGCCATAAGTTTTTAGGGATTCTTGAATGAGTTTTACTACATAGTCATGAGTAAATTAACGAACCAAACTAGAAGAATCTTGAAGTCAAGCAGTGGCGAAGTAAAAGCTGTTACTAAAACAGTACGCCACGAATCGAGTGAGATTGAATACGATCCGACGAAAAAAGTGAAAGTTATTTCACTTGGTGGATTATTTGAGATCGGTAAAAATACATGGGTTTTTGAATGTGGCGATGACATCATGCTTGTGGATGCTGGCTTAGCTTTCCCTACTACAGATATGATTGGTGTTGATATCGTTTTACCGCGCCTGAATTATATCGTTGAGAATAAGGATAAAATCCGAGCAATGATAGTTACTCACGGTCATGAAGATCACATCGGTGGGATTGTACCGATGTTAAGAGAGTTGCATATCCCGATTATCTATGCTCCAGGACTTGCATATGCATTAGTGCAGAATAAATTACGTGAAGCTAATATCGTAAATCAGAAGTTAGTTTGGACTAAGTCTAGAGATAAGGTTCAAGTCGGTCAGTATTTTTCAGTTCAGTATGTAAGAAATAATCATAGTATCGCTGATAGCTTCTGTTTAATAATTGATACTCCAGCTGGAAGAATTGTTCATAGTGGAGACTTTAAGTTTGATCATAGTCCTGTTGAAAATCAATACTTTGATATTCGTTCTTTAGCTAGAGTAGGTGAAGAAGGGGTTGATCTATTAATCAGTGATAGTACTAATGCTGAGCGAGCGGGTTATACTCCATCAGAGAAAGCTGTTATTCCTAAAATTAAGGAATTGATTTTTAATTCTAATAAAAAGCTTTTAATTACAACTTTTGCAAGTCAAGTTAGTAGGGTGAAGCTGGTTCTCCAACTTGCTTTGCAAGCAAATAAAAAAGTTACTGTGTTTGGTCGTTCGATGATTAATCTTGCTAATATCTCTAGGGAATTAGGTTATATCTCAATCCCAGATAACTTTATCGTTAAACAGGAAGAAATTAATAAAATCCCTCCAGAGGATTTAGTGATTCTTACTACTGGTAGTCAGGGAGAGCAGTTTGCTGCACTTTCAAGAATCGCTCGTGGTGAACATAAATACGTTAAAATTCAGCCAGGAGACCAAGTCCTAATCAGTGCTTCACCGATCCCAGGTAATGAAAAGTCTGTAAATAATTTAATTAATAATCTTTTTGCACGTGGCGCAGATGTAATCTACGGTAAAGAGCATGTGATTCACGTTTCTGGTCACGCGAGTCAAGATGAACAAAAAATGCTTATTAATCTCTGTAATCCTGTTAATTTTATGCCTTGTCACGGTGAATATAGAATGCTTTTAAAGCATGGTGAAACTGGTATGAAGTGTGGAGTTGATCCAGATAAAATTTTTGTTATGGATAATGGTGATGTTCTTGAGATGCAGGATGGTAAATGTAAAGTTCAAGATAGAGTTGATGCAGGTATTTTACTTATAGATAATGATAATGTTGGTAGACTTGATGATGACATTATCCTTGAGAGAAGAATGATTTTAAGTGATGGCTTTATTTTAGTTATCGCTAATATTAATGCTTACGGTAAGTTCTGTGTGAAACCTGAGGTCGAAACTAAAGGTATTCTTCTTCCTAATGGTTATGATGAGCATACTTTTAGAAAAGAACTTATAGAACTTTGTAAGAAAGCTGAAGAAGCTATGGAAGCTACTTTAGAAGGTGGCACGGTTAAGAATTTTGAAAAGTATTCGGTTAAACTTCAAGGTTTAATATCTCATAATATTTATAGTTTCCTTGATAATAGTGCTAGAAGATATCCTTTATTAGAGGTTATGGTACTTTCTAATAGTGGTGCTGTTAGTGCTAGTGTTGCTGGTTTGTAGATTAAAGACTGTTTCTTTATCTAACTATAATAATAAATTCTATTCCATGTTAAAATAAGCTCTGGCGCTTAGAAAAGTGCTTTTACACTGTAAAATATCTAGATCGTGTTTCTTGATATTTATAAATAAGGAGATAATAAATGCCTGTAGCTAATTACGAACAATACTGCGAAATGCTCGATAGAGCGAAAAAAGAAAAATTTGCTTACCCTGCGGTAAACATCACATCACTTGCGACTATTAACGCGACTTTAAAAGGTCTTGCTGAAGCTAAGTCTGATGGTATTATCCAGGTTTCTACTGGTGGCGCTCAATTCGCTTCTGGTCTTGCTCAAAAAGACATGGTTTTAGGAGCTATAGTTTTAGCGGAAGCTATTCACAGATTAGCTGAGAAGTACGATATCATGATCGCTCTTCACACTGATCACTGTCACCCAGCGAAAGTTGATACTTTCTTAAAGCCTCTTATCGAAGAGACTGCTAAGAGAAGAGCTGCTGGATTACCTAACCTTTTCAATTCTCACATGTTTGATGGTTCAGAATTACCTTTAGCTGAGAACATGAAAATCTCAAAAGAGCTTATGGAGCTTTGCACTAAGAATGAAATTATTCTTGAAGTTGAGACTGGTGTTGTCGGTGGAGAAGAAGATGGTGTTGATAACTCTGATCAACCTAACGATAAGCTTTACACTAGTCCAGAAGATATGCTTCAAGTTTGGGAAGAATTAAGTCCTATCAATGAAAGATTCATGCTTGCTGCTACTTTCGGTAACGTTCACGGTGTTTATAAGCCAGGAAACGTTAAGTTAACTCCATCTATCCTTAAAGATGGTCAAGCTGCAGTTCAGGATAAATTCGGTAAAGATCATCTATTAGTATTCCACGGTGGTTCTGGTTCTGATTTATCTGATATCCATGAAACTCTTAACTATGGTGTCATCAAGATGAACATCGATACTGATACTCAGTATACTTTCACTAGACCTATAGTTGATCATATTATGACTAACTATGAAGGTGTTCTTAAGATTGAAGGTGAAGTCGGTAATAAGAAAGTTTATGATCCTAGATCTTACATCAAGAAAGCTGAAGAAAATATGTCTAAGCGTATCATCCAAGCTTGTGAGGACCTAAAATCTGCGGGAAAGTCGGCTAGAGCTCTTGCAGCTGCCTAGTTAGAGCATTAGAAAATCCCAATTACTCTTTAACATAAAGAACCCCTTCTTGAAATATTGAGGGGGTTCTTTTGTTTTGTATATACAATGTGTTAGTATTTAATTATTAGGAAAGTTATTTATGTCAGTAGATCTTCTTTTAAATACAATTAAGCAAGCTAATGGAATGCCAGTTAGTCAAACTAATAACACTGCTAGCCCTGAAGAGATAGCCAATGCCGCTAAAGCTTTAATAATGCCAGAAGATACTGGAAATAAACAGCAAGTAAGTGCAGAACAGCTTGCTGCACCATCTCAAGAAATTCAGACTAATTCATTAATTCCTGGAGAATTCAAAAAAGAAATTGTAGCCAGGATGAAAGATCAGTTTGTATTAGGACAACAAGTAACTGGGGAGAAGTTAGAGAAAGCAGTCTCTGATGTTTTAAATGGTACTGAAGCTTCTGTGCAAATGACTCAAAGGTTTGAAGACCCTAATACACTTACCTCAAATAGTAGTTTTGTAAAGAATGTTTTTGATACTCTAGAATCTGTTATTTCAGGAGCTGTTAAATCTCACCCACAGGAAGTGAAAGACTCTGTTAATCAGTTATTTAAATTAGCTTTGTCTGAATCTAAGTTAATTGCTAATGCAGCTAGCGATTCTATTTTTAAACTTGCAGAAGCTAATAAATTTACATTTTATGGTGAAAATAAAGATTTCAATCAAGTTCAGTCTGAAAGAGGCTTTATTAATCAAATCCAAGATGAAATAGTTAATATGTCATCAAAGCCTGATTCTTTATTTAAACTTTTAAATTTAACTGCAACTCAGCCAGAATCAGATAAGTCTAACTCTGCATTTGAGACTCTTTCTAATTTAGAAGACTCTAATTTCACAAAAGTTATGGAAAATCTTTTTCAACTTTCTCCTGAAAAGACAGTTGCTGTTCTAGCTAAAGGTTTAGACCGTGCTATCGAAAATAATGATACAAGACCTTCAAGGTTTAACTATAAATCTGCACAAACTTTAAAGAAATTGAATATTCTTCATACTATAGTTGAAGCAAAAGTAGATGCAGCGAAAGCTAAACCTATTTTAGATTCTATTAAGAAACTTCTTTCAGATTCACCGCTTTATAAAATTGCAGATAAGGAGCCGGTTAAGGCAGAGTCTAAAGTAGAACCTGAAGGCAAGTCTAATAATGAAGCAGTGCTGAAAGATTTATTAAACAATCCTGATGTTGCAAAAGTATTACAAGCTGCTATGAAAGATGTTCAGCAAGGAAAAGCTGCTGAATAATTCACCGGGTTGATTTGTAAATACCAAATGTGCTAGTATTATCTTAGAGGTTTAATAATGGTTACACAATTATTTAAAGGTTTTACTGATATGCTTCTTGGCAATACTAGTAAATCTTCTATTAATAGGTCAACTCCAGAGTCTACTGATCCAGTTAAAACTACTGAAGAACCGAAAAGTTCTGTTGTTGAACTTAAACGAGAAAAAATTCAGGAAAAGAATAGAGAACAAGTAGAAAATATATCTAAGCCAGTTTTAAACCCTGAACAAATAGTTTTGAAAGACAAGCTAGTTTTAGAAATCATGAGTACTTTAAAAGATAAAGTACCTGCTATAGTTGCTGCTGCTCTTGCTCAGCAAAATAATGAAGCTAAAGCAGCTCAAGAGACTAATACTGATAATGAGAATAAAACTGAAACCTCTTCTGAGACCAGTGCTATATCTGAAGCAAATACTAAGGTAGATAATGCTAACAATCCTGTTGATGATATTGCAAAAATACTTAAAGAAGGTGGCTTTGAAGCTATGCTTAAGACTGCTTCAGGAGAGGGACAGGTTGCAAATACAAACCCTGCTGAAGCTATTCAAAAATCACTTGAACAAGTTCAAGCACTTACAACTTTAATCAGTTCAATTGATCCTAACTTAATATCATCTCTTGGAAGTGAAGCTGAGAAGAAGAGTACTTGATATTAAACCTTAGATTACTTTTTACTGATTACCCATTGGATGATCTAATTAATTGATTGATATTTGGTGCCTTTTTCTGAAATGAATATTAAGGAAAAGTGAATAATTTCTTTACTTTTAGTTAAGGTTTTGTTAACATTTTAAATAAGAGACTTAACTTAATTGAGTTTCTCATGTGTACGGAAAAAGGAGAACGAAAATATGGATGCTGGAAGAATTCCTGTTAGCAAGGATAATATTATTGCACAGCGAATGGCTAATGCACGGAAAACTGTAAGTCAAAATCCGCCAACTGATAAGCAAGCACCCGTTCCTGGTCGGAAGCTAGGAATACATTAATATTTAAAATTACAAAGAAGTAATAAAGTGGACTTTCCACGATCGAAACTAAAGAGCAGCTCCAATGGTGGAGCTGCTTCGTTTTTTAGGGGGAGATATTTTTTTTATGATTTTGGAACAAAACTTAATATAGGCAAAAAAGTTGAATTTTATATAATTCCTTTACTTTTGATCTGAATTTTGTTAGCCTATTATACTAAGGAAACAAAGATGTTTCTTAAAGGAGAAATCAATGAGGATGTCGACTTGGAAAGAAAAAAAGAGGTTAGCTGAATCTAAATCAGATGCTAACAAAACAAACAAAGAAAAAGTGAGTCAGTCTAAGAAGTAATAAATTAATAAGTGGATTCAAGGAAAAGGAGGTTTTAAGCCTCCTTTCTTTTTAGTTATTAAATTGTTTAAATCAGATTAATAAGAATCAATCATTGCACCAGCTGCTGTAAGTACTTGTCCTGAAACATAGCTTGAAAGATCTGATGCGAAGAAAAGAGCTATATTAGCGATATCTTCTGGTTTACCCATACCTTCTTTTCTTTGTAATCCTGTCTGTGAGTAAAGCATTTGAATCATTTGCATTTGTTGCTCAGGGATTCCTAACTTAGGGTCATCTGAAGGTGCGCTTGTTAAGCGAGTTTCAATGAAACCAGGTGCAATAGAGTTAGATCTGATATTGAATCTTGCCCACTCTTTAGCTGTGGTTCTAGTAATACCATTAATACCTGCTTTAGCTGCAGCGTAGTTGATTTGACCAGAGTTACCTTTAACACCAGATGTTGAAGAGATATTAATAATAGACCTTGGTTTAGCAATTCCTTCAGCTTTAGCTTTGTCACGCATAGCTGGAACGCTTGCCTGAACCATGTTGTAAGTTCCTTTAAGGTTTACGTCGATTACAAAGTTCCATTCGTCTTCTGTCATTTTATGGATAACAGCATCTCTAGTGATACCTGCGATATTAGCTAGAATATCTACTCCATCTGGAGACAGTTCTAGGGCTTTTGTGAAAACATTAACGCATTCATCAGCTTTAGTTATATTGGCTGCTACTGCAATGGCTTTAACACCTTTAGCTTCTACTTCTTTTACAGCTTCTTCTAGAGGAGCTGGGTCAATATCTACTAGAACTAAGTTCGCTCCGTGATCAGCGTATAATAAGGCTGTTGCTTTACCTATACCTCTTCCAGCACCAGTAACTACAGCAGTTTTTCCATCAAGTAATTTAACCATATCTTTATCATACCCAAAGTTTGATGATTCGTTATATATACTTCTGAAAGAAATTTTATTACTGGGTTATTTTATCTGAGTACAGTCTTGGGAATTTTGCCTGTGGGTTATCAAAATATTCATTAATCTTATTTAGTCTGCGAGTAAATAATTTGTCAGTATGAATAAAATCATGTTGTTTCAGTAAATCCTGATTTTCTTTCAACAGTGGAGTACTTGCCTTATTCCACTCATCTCTAATTAATGGTTCAATAGCATAAAGAATATTGATAAAGCTTTCAGTTGCTGCTTTCTGCCTATTCATAAAACTTTCCTTAGGTTCTTTAACATCATGTTTTTCTCTAATTACCTTTGCATTGCTTTGGTCTGTTTCGTAAATCTTGTAAAGGAAAGGATGGAGACTTGCTAGTTCTTTATTAAGTTTCATTGCATCTGAATTTTTAATACCAGATTTATCTGGTACAAATCTTAAAATATCTACAGCAACCATCTCAGCAAGAGCTTGTTTAACAGTCATACCATTACTTAATGGATAGTTGGCAACAGCTCTAAACTCTGATCTTAAATCCATTTGTTTTTTGAGCCTTTGACTCGCATTCTTGAGTACATCTATATTTTTGCCATTTTCTCTAATCCCCTCTAAGACATTATTTGACCAGCGTAATGAGTCAATAGCTTTTTCAAATCTAGGACTCTCTAAATATATTTTATCTGGGTTAATTGCATTTGCTGGGTGGTTAATAACTGGAGTGAAATCCCAGAACTGATCTAAGCCATCTTCTAGTTTTTCATAATGTCTTGGTGGTGAGTATGGGCTTTATTTTTTATTGCTGATTTAGTATAAATTCTAATTAATTCACCAAAGAATGAATTTGGTCTATGATTAGCTCCTTGAATAGTCTTTGCTTTCCCTAAGCCAGCTTTTGCATTCCTAGCGTCTCTAGCATTTGTTCTATGCTCTTCAAAGAATTTTGCTGCTTTTGTATCTCCTTTGTCTTGAGCATCATATTGTTTTCTACCTAGGAGTACTTGTTCGACTTCTGGTTCAAACATTTGAGCTACTTGTTTTAATTCATCTGGAGATCTTTGCACCCAGATTTGTTTAAAGACTTCTTTCGCTTCATCGAATAAGTTTTGATAAGCAATTGAGAATTGTGGAGTAAAGTCATTCATGACTTTACTCCACTTTTGTATCATCAGGATACTCTGATAAATTTACTCCTGACTTTCTAGCTAATTCTTCAAAATTTGCCTGTTTTTCAGTTTTCGTTCTTGGAGTAACTGTGTGAGTTTTTCCACTTGTGGGTAACGGAACTATTTCTACTGCTTTCATATTCTCTCCTTATCAATTTTCTTGATTTGAAAATGGCAAGGAGAATTATTAAGCGTCACTGAGAATCTTTGCTA
This sequence comes from Candidatus Caenarcanales bacterium, assembly GCA_013216135.1. Lineage (GTDB taxonomy): Bacteria > Cyanobacteriota > Vampirovibrionia > LMEP-6097 > LMEP-6097 > DT-14. The sequence continues at coordinate 3,634 of JABSOS010000024.1, read as the reverse complement.
TCCCAACTGCTGTACTTTCTCCCTCTTTGAACTGATTAATGCAGAAATTGAACAATACAAATAGAAAATAAATCGCAGCACCTGGTAACACTAGTAAATCCATTAGCACTAAAGCTATATGCTTAGGTACATAGAGAATTGCAGATGCTAGCTTTTCGCTGAGATTTTTATGAACTTCTTGATAAGTTTCTTTACTTGCTTTAACTTGGCTATTCACTTCCTGATCTTTATCTAAAAACTGAATATGTTCGTGCTTAGTTATTTCTTGATAAATATTTTTTGCGTGAGGTAAATGGAATTGATTTACAATAAGCCCTGAAATTACTATTAATAAAGGGAGCCCGAAAGCTAAGCCTGAACCTAGATAGCTAAAAGCTTTTTTGAAGGTGTCCATGTATGAAATGAATGTTAGTACGGAAATATTCTCTGAATTTATATAGTTATCTACAAGCCAAGTAATAAGAAGAACAATTACCACTAAACTAATTATCGGAATTGCCAAGTAATCAATAATACTTAAAAGATTGTCAAGCAAAGTCATCGAGGTTATTGATATTAATGATCCTGTCCAAGCTGTGATAATAAGATTATAGAAACTACTTAAGACATTCCCAAGCTTGCTCTGTATGTCTGCTATAAAGCTAATTCCAACTTCTAATGATTTCATTACTGCAAGTCCAGCTTCTAAGCCTGATAATAAAAGGAAAACTTTCACGGCGTGTTCTCTATAGCTTTCTAATAGTGATTTAGCACTTTCTATTAAGTATTGATAGCCAATTAAATTTATAAACCATCTGCCGATACCGAAATAATTCAGCACAAGAATTACAAACAGACTAATAGGGTATGAATATTTTTTCATAAAATTAAGATTCCTTTGAATAGAGAGGGGGGCTTTAATCAAGCATACTGACTAAGTCTTCATAGTCTCCTTGGAAGAAGCTTCTATCTACTGCTCCATTAACACCAGGTACTTTGCCCTTTTGAGTGAATTGCCAGAAGTTCCACTTAGTTATTTCTTGAGGAAGAATCGGATTTTCTAGATACGGGTTATAATCGGCGATCCAGATAGGGTAGTCTTGAAACTTTGCTTTGAAGTTTTCATTCCAGAAAGAAGAGTAAGAGTAAATAACTGGTTTCCTTTCTTCGTGTTTTTCAATATATTTCACAAATTTCTCTAATCTATTCATAAGAGTTGCCGTTGGAACTTTGTCGTTGACTTCTATATCTACTACTAGCGGTAAAAATTTGCTTTCTTCTGTCTCTGGGATACTCTCTAAGTAATGTTTTGCTTGCTTAATAGCATCATCTTCAGGTCTAAAGAAATGATAGAAGCCATAGACTAAACCTGCTTCCTGAAGACCTTTGCTGTTTGCATCTAGCATAGGGTCTTTATATGTGATTCCTTCAGTAGCTTTAACAAAAGCAAATGCTACACCTGATTCTTTTACTTTTTGCCAGTCTATTTGACCGTTGTAGTTAGAGACATCTATCCCTGTCAGTAAGACTTGGGCTGGGTTCTCTATTTCTTCTACTTTTTTCTCAGGTTTACTGCAAGCAAAGCTTGTGAAGCTGATTAATAATGCAAAGCATATAAGTCCAATATTTTTAAAAGTTAAGTGATTCATAGCTACTTAGAAATTATAGAGTAAGCTATGGGACTTGTGTGATTTTAATTAGATTAAGACTGCTTATTAATCTTAGAGTCTGAAGAACTTACTCTATTCATATTAATCTCAAGTTGATCTAGGAAATTGTTAGCTTTTTTTAGTGATTCCAGGCTAGCCTCTTGTGATGTCTGAAGATTTACTGCTTCATAGTAATTCTGAATATTATTATTTCTTCTTACAGTTTCACCATTAACTATAGTTGTAGGGTAATCATTCAGAGCCGTTTGTAAAAGTTCTTGGTTCTTATTAACTGCAGCTACATTTTCTTTTAACTTCATAGCTTCCACGAAACGAGGAGAAGGTTCGTGTTCATCAAAGTTAGCAAGAGTTTTATTTAAATAACTGAACATCGTTTCACCATCTGGTAAATCTCTATTTTTAAATACTGTTGCATGTAGTTGTGCATAGCCCGGAATTTCAGAAACAAGTATATTCGTGGAATTAACTGGAGCTCCTGGGGTTTGGTCAATACTATAACCATAGAACATATTATATGAAAGTATATTATTGATTATATTATTAGCAGCTGTACTTGTGGCGATATTGGGTGCCTTACTTGCATTTAACAACACTCTTGCACTTTCTTTATCATCTTTAAAGAAGTCCTCTACTATGCATTCATAGCTATCAACATTTACACTGTGAGTCATAGCATCTTTGTAGTTGTTTGCGGTTAAAATCTCAACATCACAATCTGGGTCTAAGTTTGGGTTAAAGGCTGTATTCCCTGTTGGTAGGTTTGAAATTAGTGTAGGTCCAAATACCCCTACATTTGCAGCAACACCTAAAGCAGTCCAGGCTCTGCCATCCATCCATATTGGGATTTTCTTTTCACTTGTGTTCTTTTGTACTTTTGATTTATTTGTTTGACTTCTTTTATTGCTCGGAGTTATTTGTTGTTTTTTAGGCTTGAGTATAGAATGTTTAGCTTTATTAGCTATTACTAAAGGGTTTAAGTTATTAAGCGAATTGTTACCATTTTTAAGCCTCTTTATTTTTTTCTGTAGATTGTGTACATCAGCATAACTATCATTTGGAGTTCCTATACCTATAGGCTCATGGAAAGTAATTCTCTTCTCAAAGTTCCTTTGGAGGCTATCTAAAATTTTTGGATTAATATCATAGTTTTTAATAAACTTGTTAGAATTATTAATTTTTAAATCCAGAAGATCGTTAAGTGCTTGAACATCTAAGTTTAGTTGAGCTGTATCTCTATTTTTAAATTTTGAAGCAGCATTTAACTCTATTCTTTTATCGATTAAAGGTAAATAACTTTTAAATAAAAAATCTGCCATTGATTGTTTATTTTCTTTACTTATTTCTGGGTCATCAAATATTGCACTTGCTACATTAACAAGATTATTATTTCTATCATCTGAGGTAGATGAAAATAATTTATTAAATGTTTTTTGTGAATCAATTTGATTTGGATTTTCATCAGCTCCTAGTGAAGTTTCTATTTCTAAATCACTAATAAATCCTTCATATACATTTATTACTTTTTCTAAAGCGGTATTCTTATTGATGGACGGAAGAACGTCGTAAAGGTAACTTATTTTTTTTAATTTTTCAGAATTTGAGGAACTTGAATGATCTAGCTTACTTGCTACGCTGAACATTTTCATTTCCAATTTTTGTGAAATATCTTTGTTTGACTTAAAGCCTAATGCTGTATTTAGCATCTGCGAAAGTGGGCTTTTATAATTCTTTTTTTCTAGCATTGCTTCTTTCCATGTTGAAGAAGCTGCATGCTTGACATTTTGCTGAATTTCACTTTTATCTTTATCTGTAAGTTCCAATGTATTATCAATTCTATTAAATGTATTTTTAATTCTTGATGAAATGTTATTTAATATACCCATGTTTATTATCTTAACGTCTGTATGTAGATAGATTCTACTATCAAATGCAACAGCGCTCAATTTCTTCTTGAAAAACCTCAATCGGTGTTTTGTAATTGAGCC
>JABSOS010000023.1 GCA_013216135.1 Candidatus Caenarcanales bacterium | reverse complement strand
TAAAGGAATAGAAGAGGGCTTTAAAAGAGAGTGTGATTTTTTTGAAACAAAATTAGAGAAAGATCATGGACGAATTGAAAAACGTTTGTGTTACTCAGTTCCGCTCACAGACAGTGATATTGAAGAAAAACTTTTTGATAATATTAGAGCTTGGAAAGATTTAAAAACAGTATTTGTAATTGAATCTCGAAAATATAATGTGAAAACTAAAAAAAACACTAGCAAAAGAAGATATTACATCACTAGCTTAAGCCTCTCAGCAAAAGAATTACAAGACATAGTTAGATCCCACTGGGGTATTGAAAACAATTTACATTGGGTCTTAGATGTTGTTTTTAAAGAAGATGAGTCAAGAGTAAGAAAGGATAATGCTCCACAAAATCTTGCAATGGCTAGAAAGATTGCTTTAAATTTACTCAAAAAAGACTCCACTTCAAAGAAAAGTCTTAAAACTCGAAGAGTTAAAGCTGCTTCTAGTAATCAATATCTACAAGATATTCTTTTCCAAAATAACTAAGCAGACTTTGCGGTTGCCCTGGTATATTAATACCAAAATCGTATGCAATACGTCAAGGCATAAAACAAATTTAATCAATACTAATTGACAATCGTAATCTAACTAAATTTATATGCAGTATATCTACCAAAATTTGAAATGAGGTTTTATTGAGACTGCCTTGACCTTCAAACATCCAAAGTATTATATTGATGAAAATCATGCAAAACCCCTTAGGTCTTAAATTAACTCCTGATCAAGTCGCTAAAGCCTTGGTTCAAGAGGATAAAAACTCCTCATTAAAGCCGATAAAGATTTCTTTAAACCCAGGTGATTCAAGAAAAATAACAACTGTTCCCAGGGGACAAGACAGCCTCTGGGGACCAACGATATTAAATGATGAGACAAGAATAGATAAAAATCACCCTGACCAGGAACAAATGACTTTAAAGACCCTTGATATGAAATATGGTAAAACCTACAGCAACGTAAGCAGATCTTTCAATGGGGCTAATCAAAACTTAACTAATAAGCAAATACTTGATCAAGTTAGAGAACTAGTAGATTACACAGCCTATGCTATACCAGCTCTAGCAAATAAAACATCTGAAAGTTCTGAAGAGATTAATTCCATAACCTTTGACCTTTCATCTGCAGAACATTTAGTAAATCTTGATTCTATTTCAGTCAAATCAAATACGACAAATCAAGATCAAAATCCAAATCTTACAATTACATTTAAATCTAGAAATCCTGAGGTTAGGGATTTAGAAGTTACTATTCCAAAAGACACCGGAATCTTTGAACAAATTGAAGATATTATGACAAGAGTTGAAATACCCATTAAAATTCAACAGCCACTTCAAATACCAATAAACCTTAAACAAGTAGAGACCGAAGAGTTACAAATTAAACCTAGAGAAGTTCCAGGGTTTATAGATTTTAGTAACTAAAATTTTGATTAAATCTAGTATTTTAAACCGCCTTAACTTCAGTAATATTATAATTCTTATCATAATAATATTGAAGCCCTTTACCATTAGGGAAAAGCAACTGCTTCTCAGTTCTATTTCCAGAAAAATTCCTTGAGAAAATAACTAACAAATCTAAAAGATTAGTACTAGCAACTATGTTACCTTTTGCACTTTCAGTAACAACAAATCTCGCCCCATTCTCTCCCATTTTCAAATAGCCGATCTTGTTTCCTTTCTCATCAGTAGTATAAGAAGTAAAACATTCAGAATTTGCTTTGCCAGCAAAAATTTTTCTCATTATTAAGTCGGGTTTTCTTGTTTTCATAAAATTAGGTAAAAAACTTTTTAAAACTCAAAATACATAGATTTGAGTATGAATAGAGATAATCTATTGAAGATATTTTAAGTATTCCCTAACAATCATGAAGAAGTGATAGGTTAAATAGACTATCTAAAAAAAGACCTAAAATAAAAGCTTTTATCAAAACAGACAAGTAAAACAAAATATTCATGAATATCCATGATAAAATCTTCAATATTCATGAATATATCCATTTCACGAGCCTTGAAATTAATACAAGAACCAAAAAAAAGTTTTTTTCTTTGGGGACCTAGACAGACAGGAAAAAGTTCTTTACTAAAATCACGATATTCCAAGTCCCTTTATATAGATTTTCTCAATACAAATATTTATTTAAAGTATCTTGAAGCACCAAATTTACTGCGTGAGGAATTAATTCAGAAATTAGAAAAGTCTGAATTAGACAAGTCTCAACCAATAATTTTAGATGAAGTACAAAAAGTACCATTGATTTTAGATGAAGTTCACTGGTTAATTGAAAATCTTGGCTTAAATTTTATACTCTGTGGTTCTTCAGCTAGAAAGCTTAAAAGAGGTCAAGCAAATTTACTCGGGGGAAGAGCTTTAAGGTATGAGTTATATGGCTTTTGCTATAAAGAATTAGGTGATTTATTCGACTTAAACAAAATCCTAAATAGAGGCTATCTGCCCTCAATATACCTAGATGAAGATTTTTTGGATTTACAGGAATCTTACGTGAAAGATTATCTCAAAGAAGAAATCGCTGATGAAGCGCTGGTTCGAAATCTAGAGCTCTTTTCTGAATTTCTGAAAGTAGCTTCATTTTCAGATGCTGAAATAGTAAATTTTTCTAATATTGCAAGAGACTGTGGAATTTCAGCAAGCACGGTTAAAGAATATTTTTTGATACTGGAAGATACTTTAATTGGTAATTTCCTTCCAGCTTACAAAAAAAAACCTAAAAGAAGAATAACCCAAGCACCAAAGTTTTATTTTTTTGATATTGGTGTGGTGAACTATTTATCTAAAAGACGAAATATTGAACAAGGCTCTGAATTATTCGGTAAAGCTTTTGAAAACTGGGTTTACCATGAATTGAAAACTTATAATTCATATAATAAAGCGCGTTATGATCTGAGTTACTGGCGTTTGAGTACAGGAGTAGAGGTCGATTTTATTATCAATGATATGGAGTACGCAATCGAAGTTAAAGCAAGTAACAAAATACACGAAGGACACTTGAAAAATCTTCGTGAATTGGTTAAAGATCACCCAGAAGTAAAAAAACGTTATTTAATTTCACTCATAGACACTAATCGAATTACTGAAGATGGAATTGAAATAGTTAATTATAAAAGTTTTATTGAATATTTGTGGTCTGGAAAGCTTTAATTAATTCATTTGGATGTAGTCAAAATTTTGTCTACCGAAGAAGCCATCAAGATAATAGCATGCTATTATCTTAGACATGTATATAGGAATAATTAACCAATTTTTGCCAAGCTTAATTGAAAATATGGGTAGGTTTAAAAATAAGTCAAGCGGGATACTTGAAACTAGTAAACATCATTTGAGTTCTAATATCCAGATGTTACATAGAGTAATAACACAGAATTCAAACGCCATATTAGGGCAAATAGTAGATATTTTAGATAGCCAACAAAAAGAACATAATAATAAGTTTGTTAATATCTTCAGCACATTTATCACAGAAGTAAACAAAGATGAACTATCACTTTCTAAATTGGGTGAAGGGAATCAAAGCATTATCGGTTTTTGTATAGATCATGGTAATGAAGAATACTTTGTGGGTATGAAACCACATTTTAATGAGAAAGGACAAATTGAATTAAGTGTAGGAAAGTTAAGCAGAACTTTATCAACTAAAGATCAAGAAAATAACACTAACTCTCGTTCAAACTGGAAAATTACATCCATGAATTTAAATGGTGATTTCAATGATATTCCCGAATTTATAGCAGCAAGAAATAAGATGCTTCAAATATATCCTGCCTGATACTTTACCTTGATCAGTTCCAATACTTAATGTATGTACATTAAATTAAATCTAGTAATTTTGTATTTTTCACTACTTTACTTTACAATGTAATGTGACTAGTTATGACTAACGTAGAAAATGCTTGGTTAATTGCTCTATACCCCCTCTTAAGCGCGGTATTAATAATGTTTTTCACTCATAAGAGTAGAAAGATATCGATGGGAATATCGATCGCTGCGGTAGCTATAGGTTTCATTCACTCATTATTATTATTCTTTAATTTTCATGGGCATGAAGCTTATGAGGCTAACTTTAATTGGATTAAGGCGGGTGACTTCCACTTAGAGATTGGTCTTTTAGTAGATCAGCTGGGCATCGGCATGCTGCTTACAGTTACACTAGTAAGCCTTCTTGTCCAAATCTATACTCACGGTTACATGGACGAAGATAAAGGTTACACCAGATTTTATTCTTACTTATCTCTTTTCACTTTCTCGATGTTAGGTTTAGTAATTTCTACGAACCTTTTCCAAATGTACTTTTTCTGGGAATTAGTAGGTGTTTGCAGTTTCCTTCTAATCGGATTCTGGTGGCATAAACCGAGTGCAGCGCACGCTTGTAAAAAAGCTTTCGTTACGAATAGAGTCGGTGATGCTGGTTTCTTAATCGGTCTTATTATGCTTTATGCCTTCACTAAAGATTTCTGGTCAGTAGACATTGCGACTATGTCTTTCACTAAAATCCAGGAAGCTATTAACTTTGCAATAGCTAATAATGGTTTAGAAGTAGTTGGTTTAGTTTCAGTCACTACAATAGGAATTTTAATTTTCATGGGTGCGATGGCGAAGTCAGCACAGTTCCCATTACATATTTGGTTACCAGATGCGATGGAAGGTCCTACTCCGATTTCAGCCTTAATCCATGCTGCGACTATGGTTGCTGCTGGAGTTTACTTAATGGTAAGAGTTTTCCCTATCTGTGAAATAACTGGTTCTGGAGCTTTATCGTTTATCGCTTGGATTGGTGGAATTACTGCAATATTTGCAGCTACTATTGCTCTCACGCAAAACGATATTAAAAAAGCACTTGCTTACTCTACATGTTCACAGTTAGGTTACATGATCATGTCTGTAGGTTTAGGTGCACCATACATCGCAATGTTCCACTTAATCACTCACGCGATGTTTAAAGCTATGCTTTTCCTAGGTTCTGGTTCAGTAATCTTAGGTTGTCACCACGAACAAGATATGAGAGAAATGGGTGGTCTAAGAAAATACATGCCAATTACAGCTATCACTTTCCTAATAGGTACTCTATCTATTTCAGGTATGCCTTTCTTTAGTGGTTTCTGGTCTAAAGATATGATCATTGCTAAAGCATACGAAGTTTCACCAGCACTATTCTGGATCGGAACTATCACAGCTTTATTAACAGCTTTCTATATGTTTAGAATTTACTTCAAGACATTTGAAGGGGAATACAGAGGTCACGCTCACCCACACGAGCAACCACTTGCAGTAACTGCTCCATTGATGGTTTTAGCTATCCCTTCTGTAATTTTAGGTCTATGGGGTTCACCATTAATGGACTATCCATTACTTAAATACTTTAATCATCATTTTCACGCTCATGGTACAGGTCTAAGTTTCTTTATACATGAATTAACTCAGCCTATGGGTTACTTACCTTTCTTAGCTTTCGTTTTTGGTAATTTAGGTGCTTACCTAATCTACGTGAAAGGTATCACTATGCAGGATAAAGCTGTAAACGTTTATGTTAAAGAGAAATTCGTACCATTATACGAAGGTTCTGTTAACAAGTGGTACATCGATGAAGCTTATGAGTTTGTAATTTCACTATGCATGAGCTTTTTCAGAATTACTTGGAAGTTCTTTGAAAGAGTAGTTATTGAAGGCATTGTCATCAATGGCTTAGCTTGGAGAGGATCTGAATTCGTAGGTGAAGTTCTAAAACTTACTCAGAGTGGAAAAGTACAGAGTTACATTCTAATCATGTTCTTAGGGCTGATTGTTTCTGTGCTTATTTTCATGGTTTAAAACCTAGTCTTTGATTACATATTTCTATAAGTATCAAAAATTTCACTTTTAGCTTCTTCATTAAAATCAAGTAAACTGATTACCTCATCTAAATGATCAAAAGTTTCTCCTAGAGCTTCAGTAAACTCTGGAAACCTTTCTTTAAAAAGAACTGGGTCTAGATAGTATCCTTCAAACATTTCTGCTAAGAATTCTTGATCATTGGTGCTCGCATAATCTGCATTAAAAAGCCCTTCAGCAGAACCATTGTTTACTCTTTCTTTTGACGCTTCAATAGCATTATCAAAGGTATTAGCATCGATATCAGCGAATATACCATCTATACTGCCGTCTACCAAATGATCACGCGCATGAGCAAATTCATGAGTTAAAATCACCCCGACTTTTGATTAGCTTCACCATTTAAAAGCACCTGCTGAAGACTTTCTATAGAATCACTCCTTATTATCATTAAGCAAATCTTTCATGTGATGCAATATTTTGAAAGTCATCAAACATTCTATCTGTAGTAGTTTCATTGAGACTAAGCAAACCCATAGTTTGATCTAAATGATCAAAAGTTTCACCTAAAGCTGCTGTAAACTCTGGAAACCTTTGCTCAAAAAGAGCAGGGTCTAGGTAGTATGCCTCAAACATTGAAGCTAAAAACTCTTCATCATTAATGCTTGCATAATCTAAATCAAAAAGCCCTTGAGCTGCACCATTATTAGCTCTTTCACGAGATACAGCAATAGCATTATCAAATGTATTACTGTCGATATCACCGAAACTACCGTCTATACTACCATCTACTAAATGATCACGAGCGTGTGCAAATTCATGAGTAAACAGAATACTATTTAAGGCTTCTTCAGAAATCACAATGGTATTCCGCCCTTCCGTATCTTCAGTAGGTGAATAGAAACCAGCTATATTCCACTGATCACCATAAGGGTTACTACCTTTTATTTCACTAGCAATAGTGATATTAAATCCATTCTCCTCAATAGCCTGCATGAATTGTTCATCATTTCCAAATACAAGTAAAAACTTATCTACTATATTATTTTTTAGAGAGTCATCTACTGGACCAGTTCCCACCCAATCATCAATCCAGGAATCGTAATAATCAATTGATTCAGTACTATTAATATTAAAAGCATTCATCATTCTATTAAACTTTGAACCATCTGGATCAATGATACTGGTGTCTATATCTTCAAGAGATTGTAAGTTTGCAAATCTCATATCTCTGTCACTGATTCCAAAATCATCATCTTGAGAAACCATTTCACCATTGACAACCTGACTAGTAGAACCATCACTATTTACCTGATAATAATTTTTATTATCAATAATATCGAACCTTTCAAATTCTAGTCCGTTTTCAAGAACACCACCCATTATTAAGCCATTTTCGTGTCTATAATTAGAAATGCCTTCAGTGATTGATCTTCCTTGTTCAGGTATATGAGCAGCGTCACCTTGAGCAACTAATTGACCATTACGAACATCTAGAAACTGTCCATTTGACTGTCTTTCAATATAGCTAAGATTATCAACTGTAGAGTGTTCACGCGTAAACTCAATACCATCAGCATATCTACCACTGACTATTAGACCATCTTCAACATGAATAACCGTACCATCATCATTGATTTGGCTATAATTACTTGCATCGACAACATCAAATCGAGTGAAACCCATACCATTTTCTTCTTGCCCTTCTAAAGCAAGGCCATCAACGGTAATAGTTTCTCCTCCCGCGTTTTTCCATTCATTAACTGTTGAACCATGATCATTTTTATACTCACTGGCAAAGCTAACACCATTTTCAAATGCGGGATTGTAATGAACCCCTTCTGTAGAATCTTCCACTAGATTAGTTAAGTAAGCAGACGAAGCAGCCCCTTCACCAGCATCTTTGGTAGCCTTCAAACTATAATCAACACCATCGACACTAAATGCCAAGTTTATAGTACCTTCAGATTCTGTTCTTTCAGCATTACGCATAATTTCAAGAGCTAATTTATCAGAACCAAACTCTTTTAATAAGAGAAAATATGTGACAGTATCCTGATCAACTTCAGTATCAAAATTATTAAACCATTGGTTTGCAAAATCTATATCCATATCATGCGAGTGTTTAGAAAAATTTCCGGAATCGAGTTGTAATAAATTAGGTGGGTCTTTACCCTCACTAGTAATAATATGCTCACCTGTATTTTTCCATTCCTTAACATTTAAACCATGGACATTTGTATACTCACTTGCAAAACTGACACCGTTTTCAAATGCGGGATTATAATGAACTCCTTCAGAAGAACCATCCTCAATATTAGTTAAATGAGCAGACACAGGTCCTTCTGGATTATTATCATTAGTAGATCTCAAATTGTAATCAACACCATTGACACTAAATGCCAAGTTTATAGTACCTTCAGATTCTGTTCTTTCAGCATTACGCATAATTTCAAGAGCTAATTCATCAGAACCAAACTCTTTTAATAAGAGAAAATAAGTCATAGTATCCTGATCAACTTCAGAATCAAAATTATTGACCCACTGATTTGCAAAATCTATATCCATATTGTAGGAATGCTTTGCAAAATGTGATGAATCTAATTGCAGAGCATTAGGATCTTTATAATTTTCAGCCTCTGGAGATGTAAGTAAGCCATCACCATCTATATCTAAACTACCTAATGCGTTTAAATCTAAATTATCTTTAAGATTTTTCACTGAATCTTTTAGTTTTACTAAGTCATTTTGCTCTGCGTGAGCATCATAAGCAGATTTTTCATCTGGATTTAATATTCCATCATTGTCAATATCAAAATTTTTTAGTATGTTTAAATCAATAGACATATTTTACTCCCGACAAATGTATATATCATTACAAGTTTAAAATATGTTTAAGATAAGAGTGTGTAAAGAAAGAGGTAAAATTTGCATAAAAAAGATACAAAAACATTAGAAAAGCTTTTCAGTCACCCTATAAGCATGAACTTAGAGTGGAATGAAGTTAAGCATATGCTTGAAACTATGGGTGTAGAAGTAGAAACTACACATCATAATCACACTAAAATTCACTATGGTGAAGAGAGCATGAGTTTTAAGAGTTTTCATAAAAACTTAGGTGATAAAAACGAAATTATTGAGTTGCAGCACTTTTTAAAGAAAGTTGGGCTTGCGCCTGAAGAAGCTAAGTAACTTAAAGAAAATTTTACGGTAGTAAACTCAGAACAAACTGTCCTTGAGCATTTGCTTGAGTACTCATTGCGGAAGCAGACTGAAGTCTAATCTGTTCACGAGTTAGGTTTGCACTTTCTTCTGCCATATCAGTATCCATAAAGTGTGACTTAGAAGCACTTAGTGCGATTTCTTCGTCTTCTAGTTTCGCGTACTGGGCTTCAAAGTAAGACCTTTTAGCTGCGGCTGTAGCTTGCATTTTACCTAGATTTTCTATTGCAATATCAAGATCAGATAAACTACTAAAATTAATACCAGTAATACCTGAAGTGAATGCTTCTAGAGTCGTTCCAGGTATTCTTAAATTCGCAAGATTTTTCCCATTATCGGACGAACCATTCATGTTCAATGAACCTCTACCACTATATTCAGATGTCCCAAAATCTGATAAATTTGCGGATAAATTTAAAGAAACAGCTTCCCTTGTTGTGCTGGGAACATGCCAGAAAGCTAAACGAACATCATTATTATCATTTGCACCAACTTGAAAGTCTTCTATATAGTCTCCACTAGTCATATCATTTTCCTCAGGTGTAAATACATCCCCTGGTGCTAAACCTTCAAAGACTCTTAGCTGTTCATTAATCTCTCTCTGTAAAGCATCTATCTCATCTTGAGAATTGGTACCATTTAGTCCCTGAACGAAAAGTTCTTTCATCTTAAACATCAAATCTCCTGCTGTTTTAAACTTCGCATCCGCCTGATCAAATTCATTAAAAACATCTAAAATATTTTGCTTAGCTTTAGAGATACCTCTAAGCTGAGTGTCTAACTTTGCACCGATGCTTAAAGCAGCTACATCATCCCCTGCTTTATTTACACGGGAACCAGTAGCAAGTTTACGAGTAGAGTTAGTAATCTTCTCTGAACTATGGTTAATAGTTCGAGTCGTAACCTTACTAGCAATATTTGTATTAAGAGAAAGTATCGACAACTACATAGTCTCCCCCCACAGGATTAATTCACTATATTCAGTTATCGGTAGCTTAGGCTAAAACTTTAATACTAAATCCTTTAATTATAAAAAGTTTTATTGAAAACAAACTCAATGACCGCAGCCATGTCCGCAAGCATGTCCACCAAAATGACCACCAGAATCAAAACTATGTCCAATATCGGCATGGTGCTGCCCAGCTCCTATATGGTGATCTGAAATATCGTGACTATTGTGGTCATTCTGATTATCGTGATGCTTGTGCAAATCTTTGTGTCTATCTAGGTCATCATCGATTAGAACAACTCCACAAGCAAAGCTTGAAGCAGAGCTTTTAGCACTTCCAGGAGCTTTTACTTCAGTAAAACTCATCTCTTTATTATTTTTCTTACTAACAAAAGGTAACCTTGAGAATATATTTTGAAAAAACTTTTTAATTTTTTGAAAAAAATTAGGTTTAGGATTTACTTCTTTTTGAGGTTCTTGTTTAGAATTTTTCTTTTTCTGAGTATTTGATGGTTTAACTGATTTCTTCCCACCAGCTTTTAGAACAGCGTTAGGCTTAGCAAAAATTTTCTGATTAACAGAAATATCTTGCATGTAAATAATTATTACATATTAAAATTAAATTTTCAGATAATAGATTAATTAAAAACTATCCAGCCACAGCATACTTAATAGGCTGATTCAATCCATCTAAAGGACCAACGTAATCTTTACGTAATGGATATCCTTCCCAATCATCAGGATTAAGAATTCTAGTTAAATTAGGATGACCTTCAAAAATAATACCGATCATGTCATAAGCTTCACGCTCTTGCCAGTTAGCAGAAGGATAAATCTCAGTAAGAGTAGGTAAAGTAGGATTATCCTTAGAAACAGTAACTTTAAGAACTACAGCTTCTAAATGCTTATTACTCTCCAGTCTAATAATATTTTTATAACCTTCTTTATACTCAACCGCCGTCATAAAGTTAAGTACATTGAATTTTCTTTGAGATTTAAGATCTTTACAAATCTGAACTAAGTCAGCGACTTGCACTCCGTACATTAAAGTACCAGCAGCATCTTCACCTAATTCTTCAACATTAAACTTAGCAGCATCAAAAAACTCTTTAGCTTCAGGAGTCTTCGGAGGTGGTGGTGGAACTTCTTCCACTACTTCAGCTTCAGCTGATTCTTCAGTACTAGCAGCTTCTGCTGGTGCTGCTTCAGCAGCAGGCTCCGGCGCACCTACTCCAATTCCAAATTTCGCTAAAGCAGCTTTTTCTGCTTCATCTGGATCTTTCCCTGCAGCTATAGCTTCTTTTCTCGCTAAGAAAGCTGCAAGTTTATCATCACCTGGTTTTACTGGAAGATCTGCCATAATATCACTTTAAATTATAAACTATAAAAGAACACTGTACAACTTCAACTTCTGCGTTATTCTCGTCCTCAAAATGCTCATGTAATTCCATTACACTGCGCTTTTTCATCCTCGAAAGCCTTGAATTTGAAGCCGTACAGTGTTCTTAAGATTAAAGACAATTACTGTATAAGAAGTCCTGTCTTCTCATCAACATCATGAACTTGAGAATCATGATACTTACTAATTTCACCACGAGCTAATAGCTTCTCTTGACGAATTTTTCTTTGAAGAGTAAATAAACCGTGTAAAAGACCTTCTGGTCTCGGTGGACATCCAGGTACATAAACGTCTACTGGAATAATTCTATCTACACCTTGAACTACTGAGTAACTATCGTGGAACATTCCACCAGTGATAGTACAAGCACCCATGGCGATAACGTATTTCGGCTCTGGAAGCTGTTGGTAAAGTCTGACTAAGGCTGGAGCCATTTTTCTAGTGATGGTACCTGCTGTAATAATCAAATCTGCCTGTCTAGGTGTCGCTCTAAATACCTCAGAACCGAATCTAGAGATATCAAAACGAGACATACCTACTGACATCATCTCGATGGCACAACAAGAAGTACCATAAGTTAAAGGCCAAACACTGTTAGATCTAGCCCAGTTATAAATACTATCGACGAATCCAGAAACCGTAGTTACTAAAAGGTTATCCTTTAAGCCATCTGGGACTTCAATTTCCGTTTTTTTAGGTACAGGGACCTTCGACTCTGAAAAAAGTTCTTCAATATTAGCCATATCATAAGTATACCAAGGCTTGTTAAAAGTAAACTAAGCTTACGGAAAAACGTCATTAAATTTAGGAATTTGCGAATTAAGCGTTACTAATATGTATTGTTTTACTATAATAAAGTTTATATGGTTAATCCTAAAAATCTGCCGAGATTATATGCCTACTTATTAATAATGCGTTGGGTGATCGGTCTAATTTTCATCCTTAATGCTATGCCTAAGTTCTCTGATCCTTCTTTCGGGAGCCAGGCTGATCTTTTCTTCGCTTCTTTAAGAGATGATGTCATTTTCCAGCCTTATAAGATTCTTTTTAATGACATGATTTTGCCGAATGCTTTTCTCATAGCGAAAATCGTTAAATACGCAGAAATGGCTTTAGGAATCATGTTCATTATTAACTTCCCGATTCAGCTTGCAGTTTTTGCGGCGCTCTTCCTTCATATTAATTACCTTTGCATCGCAAGTTTACCTACTTTTATGTTCTTAAATATCATGATGATATCTGCTGAATTTGTAATTTATGGCTCTAGGCAGAAGTAGCAAATTAATCATATTATTCTCTATTCTTTTACTGCTAAATGCTTGCAGTCACAGTGATATTAAGTCTAAAGACCCTGATTCTAAGTTTGGGGGAATATTAAAACTTACTCAGCGTGGGCAAGATGCCAAAACCTTAAATCCTTGGATTGCTACAGATGCAAGTAGTAGCCAATACGGCTCAATGATGTTTTTAGGCTTATTAAAATTTGACCCTGACACTGATCAGCCACTTCCTTTACTAGCAGAAAGTTTTAAAATTAGCAAAGATCAGAAAACCATTACCGTAACAATGAAAGAGAATATTTTTTGGAGTGATGATGAAGAAATTACAGTTGATGACGTACTTTTTACCTGGAATAATCTTTTGCGCGATCAAATTGCGATCAGTATGAGCCGTGACATAATTTTAGTAGACGGCGAATTTCCTGAAGTCAAAAAACTCAGCAAACAAACTATTCAATTTAAAACTAAAACCATTTTTGCACCTTTTTTAAGAAATCTAGGTTTAGAAATTGCTCCTAAGCATCATGTCTTAGAACACTTAAGAAAAGCTAATGCCAAAACCCTTAAAGAACAACAATTAGCTTTTAATAACTATTTAAATATCCACAGCAAAGCTGAAGATATAGTCTGCTCTGGTGCTTTTAAATTCTCTAAAATCCAGTCTGGAGAGAGAATTGAATTTGTGCGTAATCCTAGGTATTTTGAAACCGATTCAGAGACAGGGAAAAACTTACCTTACATAGATAGGATCATCTATTCATACGTCCAGGACGATAGTGCTGACATCTTCAAATTCCTTTCTGGTGAATCAATGATTCTAGGAGTAAGTCCGAATAACGCAGCCTTTATAAAATCTATGGAGAAAAAATATGACTATAAATTAATGGATCTAGGACCTAGTCAAGCAAGTAATTTCATATGGTTTAACATGAGTAAAAATATTCCAGAACCGAAATACAGCTGGTTTAATAGTAAAGCCTTTCGTGAAGCTGTTTCCCTAGCTATAGATAGAGAAAATATAATTAATAATGTTTTCCAAGGACTGGGCTCTCCTTTAAATACAGCCTTTCCAGATATTTCACCTTTTTATAATCCTAAAGTTAAAGTAGATCCTCTGGCAGAAACATCAAAAGCACTTCAAGTTTTAAAGCAAGCAGGCTTTACTCTAAAAACTAATCCAGAAACTAAAGAAAAAGAATTATATGATTCTAAATCTAATAGAGTTGAATTCGATTTATTCACAAATTCAGGAAATAAAGAAAGAGAACTAATGGGAGTAATAATCTCTGAGAACTTAAAAGAAATAGGCATAAAAGCTAACTTTAAGTTACTTGAATTTAATAATTTTGTCGGGAAAATAATGAGTGCTAAAGATTATGATGCGGGAGTTTTAGGTTTTAGTGGAGGTTCAAGTAATGAACCTAATAGTGGAGCTAATGTCTGGAACAGCACTGGCAGATTACACGCTTTTGACCCCAAAGCCACTCAAGAAAATCCACTCACCCGCAGCTGGGAAAAAGAAATCGATAGTATTTTCTCGCGTGGTGTAAAAACTATGGATTTTAATGAAAGAAAAGAAATCTATGATAAATTCCAGGAAATAGTTTTTAGAGAAAAACCTTTTATTTACCTAGCTACACCTAGGGTTTTTACTGCCGTGAGTAAAGACTTAGGTGGTATCCGCAAGACTAAATATGCTGGAATAATTCCAGATTTAGCTAAGGTTTATATTAAGAACTAAGGTTTGATCAAATTCTTTAGTTTAATTAGCCTAAAATCTCTTTAATTCCTACTATTTTGACTCCTAGCTTTACTTAACTTGAATATGTATATACGGGAATGCTATAATTATAAAAGAAATATAAAGCTATTTCAAGTCGACTAAATAATAAAATAAAAATCTAGATAAAATTCATCGATGCAAATACCCGGTTTAGATATTGCAAAAAGACAAGCTAAAAACGTCGCTACTGAGGCGTTGTTTCCTGCTGGTTTGCAAACAACCGTAGAGACAGTCCAAGACTGGCAAATGAAAGCTGCTGACAAGCAAAAAGAAAAAGCCAGAGACGCTAAAAAAGCCCTTAGTCCAAAAGAAATCAGAGATGCTAAAAATACCATCAAAGAAATATTAAAACCTTTTTCCTGGTGGAATCCTCTTGCTTACATATTGAGACCTAAGAAAGTTTGGTATGCCTTTCTCGACTTTGCGCCTGGTGGGAATAACACTAATAAAATCCTAACAGACAACTTAGAAACTATCCGTGAGCCTAATCAAAGTAAAGGTTTCCAGAGTGATGCAATGGATATTTTTAGAACTCATTTGGACTTAATAGATACTGTAAGCCAAAGAATGGGTGGTAAATCTTTCAACTTCTTCCCTTTCACACTATTTAGTAAACAAAACGCTGAACAAGAAAGAATTAAAGCTGAGAAAACCCCATACTTGAATGAGGTTGTAGCGAGTTTAGATACCCATTTAAGCTATATCCAAGACAATATGGTATCTAATACTGTCCAGAAAACTACTGGTGGTAGAGATTCTATGGGGAATTACCAAGCACGTTTACTACCTAGAGATATATCAAATCTTGAGAAATTTGCTGCAAATATTTCAGAAAACGGAAAATATTCTCGCCTAATGCATTTACCTGCTATGGATGCTATTAAACAAAAAGTCGATAAAATGGTCGCAGAATTAAAAAATAAGCCTGCAAATAATATAGTAGATGGACCTAGTTCAAACCGAGCAAAAGGAAGAAATCTTGCAGCTGCAAGATAGATATTTAAATTTCTGTATTTAAAATATTTCCTTCGTCAATGTTGCCTGGAAAAAATAATGCTAAGTTAGGCTGTAATAAATCACCAAATGCAAATTGATTTTCTTCTTTAAACTTATGTTCAGTTGTAAATTTAGCAGGCAGGTTAAGTTGAACATTTCTAAAATGTTCTTTCTGCTCATCATTAGCTAACTGGGGAAACATAAAAAAATTAAAAGCCTTTGAATTTTCATCAACTAGTTTTGGATCTCTTCCCCTTTTTTCTGCAGTCTCAAAGCTTTGAGTAGAACTAAGAAAATCAGTACGCCCTTGTAAAAATCCAGCTGCTTTAGAGAGTTCATTTGCATCAGCAAGAACACTTTTTGCTATATTAAGTCTTTCCTTTGCAAGCTCAGTTGAATAGCCAGAACTATGATATTTCAAATAATTAACTGAGCTATTTTCGTCCTTAATTCTAGAAAACTTTTGAGGATTTTTAAAAGTTGGTTGATACTGTCCTGGACTAGTTAAAATTTTTGAAATACTTGAATTTGACCTTCCATCAAAATTGATACCCTTATCTGAATCAGCTTCATAAGCCTTTTGAGCCATAAATCTTGTCCATATCGAAACAGCAACCCTAGCCATTTCTGCTTCCACTTGCTCCTTAGTTTTTGCTTCAATTTCCTCTAAACTAAGTTTATCTTTATACTTCTTGTTATTATCACTCTCAATTAAAGCAACATTAGTTTCTAAAACCATCATAGTCGCTAGCTGATTGTAATCTTCATTACTAAAAAGTATATTAGAGCCCCCAATCTCAATTAACCCCTCATCAATATCTTTGGTAAGAGTATTAAAATCTTTACTATTAGTACGGTGAGTTTGTCTCGGTACAAGCCCTATATCTATAGGTTCAGCTACCTTTTCAGTATAAGCATTATTGCGATCACTGAGACGGTTAAGTGATGCCATATACATACAAAGAAAGTATTATCTTATCTTTGATAGGGCCATTATTTAAGAAGCTTTTCAAACAAAGCATTCAATTCATCAAAATACTCATTAAAAACAGAAATCTTTTTATCTGGATCAACTTTAGACTTAATAGTTAGCACTAGCAAGCCTATTTTTTTTAAAGGCTCTATATTTTCAGACTTTAAGCGAAAAAGCCTATAAACTTCACGCATAGCACGCTTATATTTATTTCTTATATTTGCCCTTTTAGCAAACTTTTTAGAAACAACAAAACCAGTAAGAGGTAAAGAATCTTTACAATCTTCTCTGGTTTTAGTAAATGTTATATAAAAATTTTCAGATGAAATTCGCTTACCTTTTTCGTAAGCTTGAAGAAATAAACCGTTGTATTTTATTCTCTCAGCTCTAGTAAGCATTACGATTACACACTAATGTGAGTAAAGAAATTCTTACTATAAAGAAATAGCTTTACGGCCTCTAGTTCTTCTTCTTTTTAGAACACGACGACCTGTAGGAGACGCCATTCTAGCTCTGAACCCGCTGGTTTTCTTTCTTTTTCTAGTAGTGCCACCTAATGTTTGTTTCATAGCGAAGTGTAATTATAACTTATTTTAACTAATTCTGTCTATAATTTTATTTAGGACTTGAGCACTTAGCTAAGTTCTGCGTTATGCTCATCTGTAAGTATCCATAAATGCCAATCAAAAAAGCTAATTTTAAAAAACTAAGTCCAGCCCAGTTCACGATGCTAAGCTTCGTTGCGCTTAGTTTCATAGGTACATTGATGCTAATGCTACCTATATCTAATACTAATCACCATTGGCGCGACTTTGTTAGCGCATTCTTTATGTCGGTAAGCTCAGTATGTGTAACCGGCCTTGCTGTAGTAGACATAGGTAAAGAATTTTCACTCTTTGGACAGTTTGTAACTTTAATACTTATGCAAGTAGGCGGTCTTAGCTATATGACCATGACTACTATTTTCCTTTATATGCTCGGGAAAAAAATTTCATATAGTGATAGTAAAATCTTTGATCTATCTAATAACAGTGATGGGAAAATCGATTTCACGGGCTTTGTTATTAAGATAGGACTATTTACACTTATCATAGAAACCTTTGGTTTTCTAACTATGCTCTATACTTCAGTTGAGCACAGCGGTTTAGGTAAAGGGATCTTCGCTGCAATCTTCCACTCAGTTTCAGCATTCTGTAACGCTGGGCTAAGTCTTTATACAGACAGCCTTTGCTCGTTTAGAGATAACTATTTCTATTTAGCTATGTTCTCCTTATTGCCTATCATCGGGGGTTTAGGCTACACAGTTTTAAATGAATTATGGGTGAAATTCATTAGTAAAAAAACTAAAGCAAGGCACGCTTTATCACTGCACACAAGAGTTTCAATCAAAGTTACTTTCACACTACTTTTAGTAGGAATCCTTACACAAAGCTTATTAATTTATTTTATGGGTGACTTGTTTACAGAGTTTAGATCACATTTTGATAATATTTCCCTAGCATCTTTTCAATCCATCGCCTCGCGTTCATCTGGCTTTAATTCAATCCCATTAAATGATCTAGGAGATGCAAGTTTAATCTTCCTTATAGTCTGGATGTTTATAGGGGCTTGCCCAGGGGGAACCGGTGGTGGAATCAAAGTAACCACGCTTGCTGTTATAGCAGTAATGATGTGGAGCTCACTTAGAGAAACCGGTGACACGAAACTTTTCAATCGCGCAGTTCCAGATATAGTAAAACAAAGATCCGTCGTAGTATTCATTTCTACAGTAGCAGGTATTCTTTTCGCAACATTCTTGATTAATATCTTAGAAATAGGAAAATCCCAAAGATTCATAGAACAACTCTTCGAGGTAACCTCTGCTTTCACAACTGTAGGCTTATCTACTGGAATAACTGGTGACTTATCAAACTCATCATTAATCATCCTTTGCATCTGCATGATCATCGGTAGACCAGGTCCTCTTCTCTTTCTTATGGCGCTAATACCAGAAGACTCATGTAAGAGAATTCGATACAGTGAAGAAGCTATTCTGATCGGTTAGAATATATAGGGCATGCAAGATTTAAAATTAACTGAATTAATGTTCAAATCATTAAAGCAAGACTCAAACCTTGCTACAGCTGAAGATTGGGAAGCAGCAGGTGACTATGCTGAGCTAATTCGCTTTTTTCCACACGCTTTTAACTGTTACCGTAACGCTCTTGAACTGAGTAAAACCGAAAATTTAGCTAAAAAAGTAGACGAAACTTTAGAAAAGTTAACTAATGTACTTCAATTCGTTCCTAAAAACTGTAAGGATATGGTTGAAGAATTTCGCTTTAATAACCCATTAGATCCATCTGAATGGCTCAAAGTTATTAATGAACTTTTAAAAACTAGCACTGATGAAAGTAACATCGAAGCCATTCGTTTTGCTTTCGGGATGGGAATCTACTGCGCTGTTAGATCTGGCTTAGATGTAGTTCCTATGAATAAAAATCTAATTCCTTTTCTAGAAGCTCAAGAAGAAGATGAATCACAGTTGAAATTCAATAAACTTTCTTTAGAGGGAGTGAAGAAAATAGTTACCATCGGGGACAATGTCACTCTAGGACTTCAAAATAACTGGGAAATAAAAGAAGAAGAAACTTTCCATCAATTATGGAAAAATTCACTTAATAATGCAAATGAAATTGAGTTTGTCAACAACGCTATTTCTGGAGCAGGAATCTTAGATGCCGTTCTCTACGTAGGTAGAGATGTAATTCTTCATAAACCTGATTTAGTAATTTTAAATTACGGAATAAATGATGTTTGGTTGGGACCTGATGCTTTGCTCGGCTTCGAGGTACTTTTAGAGTATATGGTTAAGTTTTTAAAACTTAATGGTATTAAACTTCTATTAGTTGGACCAGTTCCTCACATCCCAAATGCTTGTCCAGAACAACAAAAACCAAATGCAAGTGTAAACATCAAAGATTTAGAAATGGAGCCTTGGAATAAAATCTGTAAACAAGTTGCTCTAAGGAACAAAGTTCCTTTTGCCGATACTTGCTCAAAATTCCCACTAGTAGAAGAACAGAGAACAAAATATTTAGCAAATGGCTTTAACCAACCGAATAGAGATGGGCACATGCTTATCAAATCAGCTATAGAAGAGGTTTTAGCTTAATGAAAAAATCAGTAGCTGTAATTCCATCTCGCTATGAAAGCTCTAGACTTCCAGGAAAACCACTATTAAAACTAGGCGAGAAAACCATGATAGAACTTGTCTATGAGCAGGTTTCTAAAGCTAAACACTTAGATGAAGTTATAGTCGCTACAGATAATGAAGAAATCTATGAGCACGTTAAAAGCTTTGGTGGTAAGGTTGCTATGACTTCTAAAGAACATAAGTCAGGCACTGACAGAATTGCAGAGCTTGCTAAACAGAATAACGACTGGGAAATCATAGTAAATGTCCAAGGCGATGAACCATTTATCGACCCTAAAGACATAGATAAAAGTTTAGAGCCTTTTTTACACGATCCGCATTTAGAGATGCTTAGCATTTATCACCACTTTGATGATTTCTCTGAAATTAATAACCCTAATAACGTTAAAGTAGTTACCGATATTAATGACTTTGCATTATATTTTTCACGCTCAGCGATTCCTTGCGCTAGAGATGGCATAGCCGAAAATTACCGCTATAAAAAACATTTGGGACTCTATGTCTATAGAAAAGATACTTTACTTAATATCTCAGCTTTAGCTGAGTCAAAACTCGAAAAAATTGAAAAATTAGAGCAGCTCCGTGCTCTTGAAAATCAAATCAAAATCAAAATGATCGAAGTTCAATCTAAATCTATAGGTATCGATACTCAAGCTGACTATGAAAAAGCCTTAAGATTAATCGAACAAGTAAATCATTAACTTAATTTAAGATCAAATTTCTTAATAAAATTCAATAAAAATCGCTTCACATGGGAACAAAAAATACATAAGGATATTGGTTGCGTATGCTTGATTTTAAAATTGAAACTTTCCCACACAATTTAATCGAAAATGAAATTAATTTACTAATCATCGAAGATAATATGGATGATTACTACATGTATAAAGATTCGCTTGATAATGTTGACTATCCCATCAAAACGAAGTGGATTGAAGATGGTGAAGATGCCATCAACTATCTCATGGAAAAATTAGATACTAACCATAGAGACTTACCAAATATCATCATGATCGACAAAAACTTACCTGGAATGAGCGGTATAGAGCTATTAGATGAAATTAAAAAAGTCGAAGCATTTGAAAATATTCTGACTTTAATGGTTACTGGCGATAAATCTGATGAAACCTATGAATCTGCCTTTGATAATGGTATAGACTCTTTTGTGGTTAAAAATCCATTAATGACGACCTTGGCGACTAAGGTTAATCACGCTATTTCTACAATTAAAAATATGAAGTAGATGGCTTGCCATCGAACATTTTGTGGCAAGCCTATTATATTATTAGTACCGTATGGCAGGTCATAATAAATGGTCTAAAATTAAGCGCAAAAAAGAAGCTAAGGACATAAAAAAAGGCGCAAACCTTGCAAAACTTAGCAAGAAAATTATACTTGCGGTTAAAAGTGGCGGAGAAGACCTTAAAAGTAATTCTAAGTTAAGAACAGCCGTAGATGAAGCTAAAGCAGCTGGAATGGCTAAAGCTACCATCGATAATGCCATAAAGAAAGCTAGTGGCTCTGAAGGCAAGTCAGACCTCAAAGAAGTGCTTTATGAAGGCTACCTTCCAGGTGGCGTGGCCCTAATGATTTTCACAGCTACAGATAACCTAAAAAGAACCGTTCAAGATATTAAATGTATACTCTCACGCTCAGAAGCAAATTTAGGCAATTCTGGCTGTGTAAGCTACCTTTTTAACAAAATTGCCTATACTTTCATCGAAAAACCAGGGAATTGGGACCAAGAATTAGAAGAAGAGCTTTTAGCTTTAATTTTAGAAACTGGAGCCGATGATTTTACTGTGGAAGATGAGGAAATTATCATTAGTTCATCTCCCGAAGGCTTAGACGATCTAAATAATGCATTAACAGACAACCCCAAGTTCACCATCCTTGAAGCAAAAATTGAGATGGAAGCGAGTAATAACATTGAAATCACTGAAGATTCAACGATTGAACTAATTCATAAGGCCATAAGTCAACTCGAAAGTCATGACGATATATTAGAAGTATTTACAAACCATACAGAAGTATGAGTAAAATTTAATTTTAGATAAGAAACATTCATCCTTTAGGATGAAACCTAGACTAGAAATAATAAAATTAAAATAAAAGTACAGATAATGGGTGAGTAATTTGAAGATAAGTGGATAATAAACAATATAATCTTCAAGATCTTAAATAAATAATAAACTTTAGTATTTAAAATACGTCTTGCACCGGGGGGAGCAATAGGTTGACTAAAATAAGCAGGATAGGTAATATGGCAAACTTCGGTAATGAATTAATACAAACACTAAAACAATTTTTCCCTGTGTTCTCCCGTGTTCACAAGGAAAAGCAATCCAATCAATATAATAGCAACGTAGCTAATAATGAAAGAGAGGACGGCTCTAAAGATAATGAGAAATTTGTCTCTTCAAACATGAAGAGAAATCATTTACTTATATACTTTGAATCTGTACCAGAAGGTGCAAATGTAATAGAAGCAATTAAGTTAAATCGAAGATTTATTGAAGAAGCATGTAAAGCACTACAACAACTTCCAGATGATTTAGTATGGTTTCTAATTAATGACGATGGTGAAGCACAATACGATGAAGATATGGATCTAATCGTATATCGTCAAGGAGACGGTACTGTTCTTAGCCCTGAGCAAAAAAATTGTCAAAAAGTAAGAGTTGGTCTACTAGATGAAAAAATCATGATTCAAGGCGCAAATGTAGGCAACTTTGAGTGGGATAAAACTTACTTATTTAGCTTTTGCGAAACTGGAGAACTTGAAAGTATTAGACCAATTGGTAATAATTTTCATACATGATCCCTTTAATTCTCTTTTTTGGATTTTTCGGCTTATTCGGCTCAGATAAAAAAGAAGAAAAAGAAGTTGAGCAAAAAAATGACTGTTATTACATTGAAAACTTTTACTTTCGGGAAAAAGACTTTCTATTAATCGATCGCAATCAAGACGCTTTAATAAGCTTCGGCGAGGCTAAAGTTTATCGAATTCAGCTTTTTTTAGAGACTGATACTGATAAAAACGGGCAAATTCACTTTAAAGAGTTTGAAAAATCAATGTGGAATATTGCAAAAAGCCCTGAGTGTAGAAAAAAGAAAGTAAAAGAATCTTTTAGTAAAAAATTAATTGAAGAATACGTCAAAATTGACATTAATAAAGACACAACAGTTATTCCATCAGAATATGAACTATATGGTTCTTACAGTTTTGACCTTATAGATTCAAATGACGACAACTATGTCGACATCGATGAAGTAAAAGAATTTCACGGTCAATTAAATTAAGGCTGCGCTTGCAAGTGATTTCTCTAAATCATTGAATTGGTTTTTAGATTCAGCAACGATGCTAAGCACTTCTCTTGCTTTCTTCCAAATCCCAAACTGCATGTTGTGCTTAAAGAATTCGACTGACTTTTGCTCACTTGAGATTTGATTTTTATCATTATTCGAATCTTCAAATAACGAATCCAAGTCAAGCTCGGTTAAAAAATTATTCTTTGAATCTTCATCAGTCATTAAAGAAAGAATAAGATCCACTCCTGGACGTGAGTATGTCAGTGCCGCTAAAGCAATGATTTGTCTTCCTTTATGATCGATTTCTGGAGCTTCAGCAAAATTAACTCTAATATAATCACTGACCTTGTTAAAGAAGCTCTGCTTTAACTGCTCACAGTCAAAATATGAACAAGAACAAATTAAAATACTGTTTACAGAAGTAAAGAAATCTCTTGAATCAAGTTTAGACTCAGCTAAAGAAGATTTTAGGATCTCGATATTAACACCTGCATTTTCAGCAAACTCTGTAACAGTACTTACTAAAATCTCTGCGACAAAATCCTCTGGATTAAAAAACATATCCCATAAATCATCTGACTTTAAGCTTTGGACCTGGTCTTTAAGCTCATATTTCATGTCAGTTAACTTATCGTTTATATCCTCAGCTTCTTTATTTAATTCATCAACAAGAAATAAAGCAGCTTCAAAAGACTGAATTAAAGTTCTAAAGGTTTCATGTGAGTCACAGAAACTATTCTTCTCGATATATGAATAGAAGCTTGCGTTAATAACTGAAGCACCTGAAATATTAGAAGAGTTAGTTAGTAAAGAAAAATCGTTAGATCTATATAAGAAGTTTTCAACTTTTGATTTTAATAAATCAAAATCTTTGTTAAACAGCATGGATAAAGGCTTATAAACCTCATCTAAGATTTTTACTTTCTTAATAGGAATAAATAACTTAATTTCATTAAGCTGTTCTTTAATCTCCTGCACTGTTCCTTCTTCAATCTCAGGATTCAAATGAGAAAGAGGAGTTAAATTCATAGAATAATTTAACTTAGAAATCATAAAAGAGTTAATCTCTTCGATGCCATTAAGCTCTTCACAAAAGAATTCTTTTACTAAGGATGCGAAATGAGGTAGTAATAAAGAATAGAAACTAAAAATCTGATAGCTAGTATCTTTAGGTAAAAATTCAAAGTTAAAGAACTTATTCGCTCTTTCAAGAATAATTATTAGGAATGCTTTCTTCTCAAATTCTGAATAATCTTGATCAAAATCAATTTCAGCTTCTAAGAAATTTTTAAGTGCTGGCCATAACATCTCAGCAAGCTCGACTCCAGAAAAACTTTTCTTAAGTCTATAAGTATTTCGAAGTAACTTCCTTACTGCTGTTTCACTATAATTAGATTTATATTCATTTATCTTACCGAAGAAATCTCTGATTTCTCCTCTAAGGGTTTTTACCATCTCTGACTTAGCTGCGAGTGAGCTTCTCAGAGCGAAGTTATGCATAAAAAAGGCTGAAGAGTTTTGTTCTGACATATGAGCTTCCTTGATCTATATCTTTGAAGGTAAATACTATCATACTAAAATAAGTAATTTCTCAATTTTGTGATAAAAATCACGAAGCTTTCAACATTTAGAATGAGTTTAGATTTTGTATGACAGGTTTGTAAGGGTATACACAATGATCAAAATTTCTGATTATCTTATTAAAAAAAATTTCAAATAAGCAATTTCTCTTGAATTTTATTAGTAAATGTAAGGGGTAAACTACAGATAATGGCCACATCATCCTTAAGAACCCTGTCCTAGAGAGGTATTATTATCAAGAAAAGTACAATTAATAAATAAAAAATAAAAGATGCAATGAAAATAAAGATAATTTTGATCAAAAAAAAGGATAATACCCTTAAAGATAATTAACCTTTTTGCTCATTCCTGAATTTTTTTTAATTTTTCACCGCCGACTGAAACCCAGCTCAAGAGGCGCAATCCCCGCACCACTCTTATAAATGTATAATTTTTTCGGTAAAATAATTGTCAATTATCATGAACAAAAACATCCAGATAATGTATTATTAGAGATTAATAATGATTTCTTTATTTTTGTGTGAAATTATTTAAAAGGGGAAGCTCGAAAATGGCAAACATGAAAACTTCAGAACTAGTAGATGACTACTTAAATAAAATCCAAAAAGACAACGATACTATGAAGGCGTATCGCTTGGATTTAGAGAAATTCACTAACTCATTTGGTGAGTGGGAGATAGCTAATATTAAGAAAGATGATATCGAAAACTATCTTAATGAATTAACTACAAGAACTGGAAAGAGAGTAAGTGTCGCAACTCAAAATAGACACTACGCAACTTTAAGTTGTTTCTTTAACTACTTACTAAGAAACAGTCTTATTAACGATAATCCGATGAAGAAAATCGAGCGTCGTAAACCACTAAAAGATCAAGGTGAAACTAACACTAAAGACATAATCAGATACCTTGATAAAGAAACTGTTCAAATCATCCTAGGTAGAGCTAAGTCTATAAGAGAAGAATTCTTATTCGACCTACTTTACTCTAGTGGCTTAAGAATTTCAGAAGCACTTGCACTTAATGTTCAAGATATTAGAAATGGTGTAATTCACATCAGACAAGGAAAAGGTAACAAAGCAAGAATCACTTACCTTTCTAAATCTAGTGAAAAACTTTTCAAAAAATACTTAGAAAAGAGAGTTCCAGAAAGATCAGTTATGGCGAAAGCTAGAACTTTAGAAGAAGCTAGAAAACTTCATAATGAAGGTGCTTTATTCACTACGAACAACGGAACTAGACTTGGCTACCACAGAGCTAACCAGTTATTTAAGCAAGCATCATCAGACTTAACAAATGCTGATGGTACTGCTTTAACGATTCACCAACTTAGACATACTTTCTGTACAGAAAGAGTTGGTTACATCGACATCAGAGTTCTTCAAAAACTTGCAGGACATAGTGATATCAGAACTACTCTTAGATACGCTAAAGTTGCAGACAAAGTTGCTAAAAAACAATTCAAGCAATTTGACGAAGAAAGAGCAGACGAAGAGAAATTAGAAGAATTAAGTAGTAATTCAATCTAAACTCTTTTTCTCGGATAATTTTACAGTTACTTCGCTGTAAAACCCCCAATTGGTTAAGGATTTAAACCCCCAGGCTTCAAGTCCGGGGGTTTTTTATTATGAGGATAAGTAGACACTTCTAAATTTGAATCTAGGGTTAATGGCTCTAAAATTAGCGACAAGAATTTGTATCACGCAAGAATTGGAAGGAAGCAGAAAGCTTAAAATTTCCTAAAACCCCAAATTTTGGCCAGTTTTTCAAATAAAGCCTTTATCAATAGGGTTTTTCAATGATCAGCAGCAAGAAAATAAAAGAAAAATAAAGCAAAGTTTAGAAAAAACTAAAGAAGCTAAACTTAATCAAACTAAAATCTAAATAATCCGATTAATGATTTACAGATTGTAATTCGCATAACCCTAAGATTATTACTGTTATTTTTTCAAAAGATCATTTCAAGATCATCAACTCAAGAGAACTTCAAATAAATATGTCATCCTGACAAACTTGTCAGCCAATCAATAAGTCTGCTGTGACTAGATATTATTCAAACAATTACAAAAACTTGGCAAAGCCCCAAGATACTAAAGAAAATATAAAGTCCGGCAAAGTCAGTCCATAAAAGATAAATAAAATAGATCATTTTGATAAAACATGCAAAAGCTTTTCTAGAGTGGGCTTGCAGAACATTAAAAAAGCATAAGCGTTCATTATCCCTTTCGATTCTAAGATTACAAATATACAG
The DNA here is from genome assembly GCA_013216135.1 of Candidatus Caenarcanales bacterium. Taxonomy (GTDB): domain Bacteria; phylum Cyanobacteriota; class Vampirovibrionia; order LMEP-6097; family LMEP-6097; genus DT-14. Next base: position 20,402 of record JABSOS010000023.1, on the reverse strand, counting down.
ATTTATATATCAAAACCAGAAGAGATGATCAAAGAAAGAAAAGGAAGGATAGTGATATGGCTGGTGGAATAGGAACAATTTTAGGATTAACATCAACAGTGATGCCTGTAACAGATGGACAAATTCAAAAAGTATATACTCCAAAGACGGAGCAACCTGTTAAACAGGAAATAGTAGTAACAAATAATGAAGTTAAAGGTGGAAGAGATTTTCCAGGTTTATCGAAGCCTATTTTAGTTGCTGACAATAGAGGTCGTAACAACGAAAGAAATAGAAACACAAATAATCAACAAGATCGTTTTCAGTTTACAAATAGAGAGCAGCAGTTGCAAGGTATTACAGATACAAGAAGGCAAGCAGTAGAAACTGGTAAAGGCGCACAAGAAAGAATTGATGAAAATAATTTAAATATTAACAGAAGAAATCAAGGAATTAGAGGAAATGTAAACCAATTTTCAGATACAAACCCTTTAGACCTATTAAATAATCAATAAGGTACTTATTTAAGTATGTGTGCTTAACCCCAAGTCATGATTAATAAAATATTATCTTGTGTCAATTCTCAAGCCCTGCTTATCCAATAATTATTTAAGTATTCGATTAAGCTTTGAGACTTAAACCCACCTTAATGTTTATTATCTAAACAAGCTATATGGGAAGTAGCTTAGACACACAGCTTGTTGCTTTTAATATCAATACTGAGCCAACTGTGCCAGAACTTAATGATGACATCATCAACACTGATGAATTTCATGAAATAGTCAATAATGCTAAAGAGATTGACATTGAATCACTTGATTTATCTCCTGAAGAAAAAACTGAATTAAAAAATAAAATAGAACAATTTGCAAAAGTTCAAAATAAGGCAAATGAGGAACAGTTAGATAAAATCCTTCGAAATACAGATATACAAAAAGATTTGTCATTAATAGCTTCAATCAAAACGAAACAAGATCAAAATAAAGTTGAACAAAAAAATAATGAAATAAACCAACAAATCATAAATACCAGTAAAGACACCTTTATCGCTGCTGGTGAACTTACTGGTCAAAAAGATTCAAATGATCCTCAGTACTGGGAACAACTAAGTACTGGAAAATTACAGCTTGACGAACAAAATGATCTTCAAAGGTCTGATCAAAAACTCCAAGCAACAGAAGACACTATAAATCGCTTTCAAAATGACCCTACAAACCCTCAGAACATAGCAAAAGTTGAAGAAGTATCAACTACCCTAAACAATGCTCAAGCAAACCTTGAAAAAGCAAATGAAGAGCAAAGAATGATACTTGAAAATAATAATCTAAATCCAGAAGAAAAAGATCAGCTTGAGTCTTTAGAAGTTAGCGCCTCAGAAAGAATCAAAAAAGGCTCTGAACTCAGAAATGAATTCAACAAAGTAGTTATTGATACCAACAAGCCTGCTATTGAAGAATTAAGAAGATTATCAGAAGATCCCAATATAAGTGAGGAAGAAAGACAAGATATTAGAGATGCCATAGAAGCATATGAAAATGGGGATGGTGACCCAGTAACGCAAGTTATTATTGACAGATTAAAAGCACAGGGTAAAAGTGACGAAGAAATTGCTGCCTACATGGAGAAAGCCGTAAGTGACTATAAAAAAGACGGCAAAGTAAGCCAAGATCAAGCAGAACTAATCAGAGAAAGCCTATTCCTCTCAGATAGTAGATTTACTGAAGCTATTAAGCATATAGACGATTCAACTTTTACAGAATTAACAGGACAAAACCGGACTGAATTTGTAACAAACAATAGAGAGTACATAAGAGCAAATCAGCTATTAAAAACTGAAACTTTAACTAGGTTTGACCAAAAAGATCCTAATTATAGAAACAGTGAAGTCATTACAGCAAGAGAAACTCAAGCTCGCAAGTTTTCAAATAAATTAGATGAAGTATTAGAACCTGGAAGCACAAAAGATAGAGAAACATATACTCTTTCAAGTAATTTAGTAATTCCACCATTTAAAGCAAATGAAATTTCTGCAAAATATGGAATCGATCGTAATAATATTGGATTAATTAATGCAATTGCTCTGGGGGATGTCAATGAAATTAATGCAAGAACTCAAAATAGACCAGAACTTCAAGCCAAATTAAATAAAGAAATTCAAGGCAACTTTTTATTACCGGAACAGGATAGAATTAATAATAGACAGAATTTGTTTTTTGGGTTGAGTATAAGTTAGTTTATACAATGTTTCTTATTAGATTTGCACTGAAGACTAGATAATAAGCAATGTTTTGTGATACAGTTCTTCATTATCAAAAATTGAGGTTTGTAAATGACGACAATAGAGCCACCTGGAGGAAAAAATTACCTTGAAATAGTTCCACCACCTCAACAAAGTGTTAGCTTTGAGACCTCTAATGTAAATCCAGTAGCTGAAAGCACTGCTATTCCACCATCAAGATATAGTGAAAAAATATCATTTAACAGTTTTGAAGATAAGGCTGAGATACTAAATAAGATGTACAAACAATATGGCGCTGGTCATATTGGTACATTTGAAGCTTTAAAACTTAAAAATTACAAAGAAATTCTTACATATAAAATTAACAAACAAACCCTAAATCAAAAAACTCCCCAAGAGATACTTCATGAATTTTATAAAGCTCAAATTAAATTAGAGCAAAATGAGAAAAGTATCAGAGATATAGGAAATATACTAAAATCAACTGTAATAATTTCAGACAAAGTAGATAAAGACTTAGGCTTAAGATACATATTCACCCCTAACCCTTTTAAAACGAAAAATAATAATTTTATAGAAACAGAATACTTGATGGTAAAAACAGGTGGCGCTAATTTTGCATTAAGCGAAGATAGCAAATTCACAAACCAGTTAAATAGTAATCAAAAAGATATTTTCAAAAAGATGGGAGATTATCATGATCCATCTTATAAATATTATGCACCCGCTCAGTTAATGGACTTATCCCTTTTTCCAGTAGAGGACGAAAAGCAGCAAGCGACTTGGGTTACTTTTACATATAAACAACTCAGAGATTTTCTAAAGAGTGAAAAATACCCATTTGATGAAATAATAGAGTCTTTTAATGCTGTCGATAGATACACAGATTTCCTACCTAATGATGAGGACTATAACCCTAACAATATATTCACACTTTTCACTCCTGAAAGTATATCTGAAACTATAGAAATGCTTGACCCTGTATGGAATAGTCAAAACCAAAGAGTTGAATCAATGGGGTGGGAAGGATTTAAAAATCGAAACTATGACTTAATGAAAGATACTGGAATTAAAAAAAGAAAATATAGGGCTGAAATTAAAACTTCAGGAACTTATCATAGAAACAAAACAGGACAAGATGTTTTTCTTAAAACCACACCAGAAGACAGAAGTGTATTCAGATTAGATCCGACACCAAGGGAACTTCGTGAAAGTAAATTAGCTCAAAAAAATGATCAAGAAATCAATACAAGAGCACCAAAACTATCTTAAATAACCTTAGGTCCAGATAAGTTTTTTTCTTGATCACTTTTGAAACTTTTACCCAGTTGTTCAGATACTGTTGAGGTGACTGGTGAATAGTTGATAGTCTCAGACTTAGGTCTATCGACACTCTCAGTTCCAAAGTAGTCATCAAAGTCCTTACTATAATCTTCAGATGCAACGATCTTACTCTTACCATTCCAAGCACTTGGATCAACAGGCTCTGTATAAGAAGTGTTAATCACCCTATAATTAGGATATACAACTGTTTCCTCAACAATCGGTGAAACTCCATTAAGCGGTAGTTTCTCCTCTTCAACTTGAGGCTTCTCATCAACAGGCGTCTCCTCCTCCACCACAGGTGGCTCCTCTACAACCTTCACAGGCACTGGCTGAGCAGCCTTCGGCTGCGACTTCACATAATCATAGTCATCATAAATACTATCTAAGTAAGAGCTATCCCTATCAGCATAAGAACGCTTACGCTCAGTCGCTAAAGTACTCACAGCTTCTTTAAGCACTGGAGCGATTGGAGCTAATAATGGTTTTTGAGCTTCAAGCGGCATCTCCTTAACCTCTTCAGATACCGCTGAAGCTTGAGGGGCTGTAGCAGATGATCTTGCTACAAACATTTCTGCAACTGCCTTTCCAGTCGCTTGCATAAAGCCGATAGGATTTTCCCAAGGAATTGGGATCGGCTCGTTATGAACATCTTTATCTAATTCTCCACGACGATTCATTTCAGTTGCAGCCATCTTCGCTAAAGAATCGAACACGATTTGCATACGAGTATTTTTCGTCATATCAGAGAGGGTGCCACCAGAGAATAATGCTCCAGCAAGCCAATAGAATAACTTACCTTCTCTTAGATTTTGAATATTAAATCTTTCCGCATCAACAGCTACTGCACCAATTAAATCCCTAGAGATCTTTCCAGCGGTTTTGAAGCCTAATACATTTAAAATCGCTCCATTAATAGCAGCCAAACCACCAATGATACCCATCGTCGCTTTTTCAGTACTGAAAAGACTTTCCTTCATAAACTTACTAACTTTTTCTTTGAGACTTGTACCTTGCTCACCAAAAATTCTACTTACATCTTTTATTAGTTCAACTGGAAACTCAGCTAGACGAGAAAGAGAAACTTTCAATGAATGTCCAATATTTTTGTAAACACCGCCTGGAGCATCTTTAGAAGACTTATGCAAAGCATTATCCAAGTTATACTGCCCGACACTAAAGCCTCTAAGCTGATACATTATATCTAAAGGAGCAAAAGCTATCGCCATGTCAGCAGCGTGCCCTGATGTAAAGATCCCTCTATTTTTTGCAAGACCATTTACCGTAGTCATTAAACCATTCATGAAAACAAATGAACGGTAAGCTAAATTACCGATCGGCTTCATAAGTGGATGAGACTCACCTAAAACCTGCGCTGAAAGGTTGGTAGCAAAGGTAAGCATATTTGCATAAGAACCCATGAATTTACGTACTGCACTGTCAGACTTACTTAGACTTCTAATTAACTGTCCTAAAGGTTTTAAAGGACCTTTAGACTCAAAGAAATCTGCTACCGTATCACTTGCTAGTTTTGGTTTTTCTTCAGGAGTCTGATCAACAGGGTTTAAACTCTCAGCTGCATTGGCTGCAAAATCAGCCTCTAACTTCTCTTTAAAATCATCATACTTTTGACTAAGATTTTTTAATCTTCTAGCATCATCTAATTTATCTAAATCTCTTTCTAATTGACTTGCAAAGTGCTCTGTAGTAAATTCAGTTCCTGGTTTAAAGGTTTTAGAAGATAAAGAATCCTGTCCAGGCGCAAACGTCCCTAGTGCTTTGTTATTGACTTGTTCTCTATCCTTTACACGCAAGTCAAGCGATCCTCATTCTTTAGCCCTAATCTTCGAATCGAAAATAATTAAGGAAATATTAACTAGTAATCACAATCATAGCTTATATATACACAATCCACAGCCATTTGTGGACTTATCTTAATCAAACTCAAGCAAGAGCTTAGATTAAAAGAAAAAGTCATGATCTCCAGGCTAGATAATATAGCTTTCTCTAAAATTTATAATTAAAATTCCCCACTTTAACTTAGACAAAAAGTAGAAAATTTTACTAAAATAATACTTATGTTTAAATTTCCTGGTTTTGTAAGTTTCAAAAAAACAAGCATATTATTTTGCTCAGCATTATTTGCAGCTGGCTTAAATGTAAACGCAGCTGAACTAAAAAGTAATGAAGCTCTAAGTCTCAGTGAAGATAAAGCGAGCATTAATCTTTCTTTAAATACAGATGAAGATCTAAGTCTTTCTAAAAAAGCAAGGGTTAAAATCATCAGCTCTGACAAAAAACTAGTGAAAATTAAACCTAAAGTAATCAAATTCGACTTAAGTGCTTCAGATACTACGACAAATAATTTTAGAATTTTCTCTCAAGCTAGAAAACTAAGTAAAGTAAGTGAAGAACAAACTATTACTCTTACAGTAAAGCCTAATAAAGCTGCAAAGCAAGCTGGCATTGAAGAATCAACTCTAGAGTTAACTATAATCCCTGGAGAAACTGAAAGTATCAGTGTTCAAAGTAACTTCTCAGGACAGTCTATACTGCCACTAACTAGCTCAAATTTAAAATTTAATAGCTTACCTGAATTTGAAGTAAACAATGCACCACCATTATTCTTAGACCCAGGAGTTCCAACGACTTTAAACTTACCAGCAAATGCAGGTAGCTGTGCTTTAGGTTTAGGTGGTTCACCATTGAGCACAGAAACAGGTCCTGGTGGAGCAGACACTACAACAGGTTCCAAGCTTCGTTATGGTGCAGGAACTAGTGAAGATCCTCTTTATATAGTTTTCAACAACCCTAATAATGGCGGTGATAATCTAGAAGTAAATATTTCAGACATTCCTGCAGATTTAATCTCAGAATCAGGAGTGCCTGGTTTTGCTCAAATATTTGAAGGACCATTTGGAACTGGAGATGTAATCGCAACGCTTGAAGGTACTGCAATTCTTAATCAAGAAAACCAAAGTTTTGATTTAACTTTAGCTGATGGCTCAATCATCTCATACTCTAAAGATGGCTCGAAGTCAGTTTCTACAGGTGAGCTTGCAAGTGCCTTAAATGATATCGGCGTTAGCATCAATGATGCATTAGGCTTCCTTCAAGGAGATTCTATCCCTATAAGTGTTCCAGCAAATATAGTAAGCACTACGATAGAAAATGAGATGCGCCAAGATGCTTCTATCTTAAATCCTTCAGTAACTTTAAACTCAGATTTAAACGGTTCAATGAGTTTAGTTGGAAATAATATAAATGGAACTTTCTCTGCAAGTGGCTCTATAAGCTTTGATGTCGCTATCGCTCCAGACTTAGGCACGCAAACACTTACTGGAACTGATAACTTCCAAATGACTATCACAGCAGAAAGTCCAGCTATTATGACTGGCTTTGCTTTAAAGAAAGCTAAAGGTAACTTAGTTATCACAAATTCAGACACTGAAGGTGTTTTACAAAGAATAGATGCTGACTTTGAAATTAATGATGCAAATATTACTATAAATGGTGGTATTAGCAGTAATAATATTTCGATAACAAATGTAGACATTACTCTTAATGTCCCATCTCTACCATCAGAAGAAGAAATCCCGGTAGATATTCCTACACTCCCCGACTCTGGTGAAGGTAACCCTGGAGAAGATGGAAATCAAGCTCAAGAAGAGTGTTTAAGCCAATGCTCAGCTCAAGGTGGTGACACTGAATTCTGTAATAATTTATGTTCTGATCTTTAAGGATCAAGTTGATTTTCATTAAATTTCACATTTAGTCTTTACAAATATTCTATAATTTTAATCCCAATAAATTTATAGAATATGCTCAGAAACCTTACTCAAAAAATCTTGTCGATCCCTATTGGGCTGACAATGGCTTTAAGCCAAGCTTCAAATGTACTTGCTGAAGAAATGCCTGCTCCAACGACAATGCAAACTCCAGATGTATTTAAGGGTTTACATAATGTAATTGAATGTGAGGATCAGTTTTATTTAAATAATCCTGAGAAAAGACCTCTGGTTTTAATCATAGATTCAAATCCATATAAAATTAATGAAGATTTTGAAATTAACCCAAATGGTATACAGGATTCATATGAAATACTTCCAAACCATTCTGGTTTCCATGCACTGTCAGTCCTAAACAAAGAACCATGCTCTGAGCTTAAGCATCTAAACGCTGAATTTGAGGGCATGGAAAAAAAAGTAGAATATAATCAAAAAATCATTGAAAAAATTCGTAAGTTTGTTGAAGATAATCCAGGACGACCGATTATCATATCTTCCTCAATCCTAAATGCAAATAATCTAGTCACCGCTAAAGAATTAGACGCCTTATCACCTGGTGCAAATATTGACAATTTCACGAAAAGTCCTCATAGGGAGATCATTTTAGAAAAACTCAAAGAGATCGACCTTGATCATGAGAATGGTGAAGTACCTTCATTTGCCTATATGGACATTATGCTATTTACTCGTATAAAAGAAGAATTCGGTGATGCTGTTCAAATCATGATGAGCATTGGTGATGGAACTAAAATAAATCTCCATGGATTAAATCCTGAAACATACTTAGTAGGCTCTGAGAGTGATCAAAAAAAGCCATATAGCTCTCAAGCACAATATACAGCTAAAGGTAAAATAAACATAAGCGCGATCAAAGACCCTGAGACAAATAAAGTTATTGGATTTGATTTTAATCAAGATGGAAAAGCAGATACACTAGTTCCAGAAGGTGATTCGGCGAACACTCTTATTGGTAAAGAATTTAGTAAGCAGTTACTAATCACTGACCAAGAGCTTTCCTGGCTACAAATAATCCAAAGAAATGATAAGAACTCAAATGAGTTTTTATCACTAAAAGAATTTTTCTCAAATGAAAATGAACTTGATGAGAATGGAAAATCTAATATTAGCGATGATCAGCTTTATGAAAGAGTCATTTTTTGTCTGCAAGGTAAGCTATTAGATAAAAAACAATTTTATGCTGCTTATAACCTTCACCCTGTTCTGGCTCAACATGATGGTTCTTTAAGAGAAGTTTCTGAAATTTATAAAGGTAATCAAATAAGCTTTGGTTTTAGGAGCTATGAAACAGGTATGAATAGTATGTTAACCAGAGTCATCTATGGTAGTTCTTTTGCAAAGCCCGTAAAGAAATTTAGCGAAAAGTTTTACCCAGATAATAGATCACCAGTGAGGAATTTTTAGATGCAAGTTAAAAATTATTTTGCTCTATTAGCTAATGTTGGTTTTATATCAAAAAGTTTATTTACACCTGCAACTCTTGCAGAAGCAGAAGATCCTTTTAGTCCAAACTCAGACAGCAAAAGAAGAGAAAAAATTGAATATCTTTCTAATTATAATTATAAAATTCCTGAACCTATCAATTACACAGACTCTAGTCATAGACTAGAAAAAATAAAATATTTCTATCAAAAAGTTCACCCTGTAATGCAAATCTATTCAAATAAACTTAATAACAAATACTCAAATTCAAATGTAAGTAGCTTTGTCAAAGATGCTCTTGAGCTTCTAAGAAGAGAGCTTAACTTAGAGCCAAATTCACAAAAAATTACTTACGAACAAATTTCTAATATAAATGCAGAGAAATTATCAACAATAGAAAAAGAATTCCTTAGAATCTTGATACAGAACTGGACTTACGTAGATCCAAGCTTTCCTAATATTTACCCTCAATACCCAAGTAGCTGTGCCCTAGATCAAATAAAAAATGATGCAGATAGACCTATCGTTTTAATTTTAGATCACCATATTGATGGAAGAGACTATGAATTTGAAATTAATTATTTTCAAGCTAATCAAGCAAACCCACACATAGAAACGTTTGAAGGAGCTGCCTCGCACGCAATGAAACACGCTCAAGCTATCGTAAACAACCCTTTATGCCCCCAATTCGACTATGCTGATAAAACAACTAAATTACCTGAAAATATAAAACTTTCAGTAATAGAAAAAAATAATCTCATCCTAAAACAAATTAGAGAAGTAGTACATTCATACCCTCATCGACCAATAATAGTCTCAATATCAAGATTGGATACCAAAGCTATGATAGACCCAAATGAATTAAATGATATTTCAGCTGGCGCGACTCAAAAAAATTATCACAAAGAACCTCATAGAAGTAGAATCTTAAATTATATTGATCAAAAAAGTATGAATGCTTTTCTAGATATAGAACTGCTTTCAAAAATTTTAACTGAATTCCCTAATGTCAAAATACTTATGGCTGTAGGTAATAATAATAAAATTAGTGGTTACAAACTTGCACAAAGCAACGACGGTAGACGACCAATTATTGTATGTTCCGAAGATGAAAATGGAAACAAAAAATTGTATAACAAGCAAGTAAATGATTCCTGTGACCTATCAGCTTATGATGAGATTCACACACAAGTAATCAAAGATCCTAAAACAGGGAAAATCTATTTAGACTTTGATCAAGATCAGAAAGCAGACACAACAGAAATACCTCAAGAAATCTACGCTAAAATGCCTCTTGGTAAAAATCCTAAAGATATTTTACTTACAGATGAATTACTACAGGATTTACAGATACTCAAAAAAAACTTTACTCTAAGTACAGAGTATCAAGCTCTATTAAAAAAATATGGCGTTCTGAATAGAGAACAATTATTTGAGAAAATCACAAATGCCACTCAAGGAATGGTTTTATCTACAGCACAACAATCAAGTATTGAAAAATCTCCTGTAAACAACAGTAATTCAGGAAATAATTTCTATGAAATAAATAAAATAACTATGGATGGGCAGAGTGCGCAAAAAATTAAAACAGTAAAAATTTACTATAGAAAATATAAAGTAATAAATGGTGCCCTATCATATTATGGTGAAGGAAGTTCTTATGCTAAGCCAATTCAAAAAATAAACTAATAAATATTATATTTACTCAAAAGATACTTTAACACTATAAATTTTAAAAAGGAACCCCTAAGGGGTTCCTTTTTAAAATCTACACTTTTCTCTATTACTTATAAGAACTGTGCGTTTAATTCGTTCGCTAACTTCTCATCCACTCCTAGAGGTTGATCTACTAATGGAATATCGAAAGTTTCTTTTTCAGGCTCTTCATAAGTTGGTCTTTCTTTTTGGTAGAAAATACCAGTTCCGATTTTACCGTCTTCCATTGCTCTAGCGAAAGCAGCTTGCATATCAGAAGAATCGTGTCCATCTTCTTGGATATCATAAGTGTTTTCTCTATAGTACTGAGCAGTGTTAACTTTGTTGAAAGTTACACATGGACTGAAAGTATCGATGAAAGCAAATCCTTTGTGCTTAATCGCTGCTTTATAAATCTCAACTAACTGCTTAGGATTACCAGAGAAACCTCTAGCAACAAAGCTACATCCAGCAGAGATAGCGAGTGCCATAGGGTTAACTGGAAGCTCAGGGTTACCGAATGGAGTAGATTTAGTTTTCATGTTAAATCCACTTGTAGGTGAAGTCTGACCAGTAGTTAAACCATAGATTGAGTTATCCATGATGATGTAAGTCATATCTACATTACGTCTCATAGAGTGAATTAAGTGACCAACACCAATTCCAAGACCATCACCGTCACCACCACAAGCGATTACGTGCATGCCATGGTTAGCAAGCTTGAATCCTTGAGCGATAGGAAGTGATCTTCCGTGAAGTGTGTGCATTCCATAAGTGTTTATGAAACCTGGAAGGTTAGATGAACAACCGATACCAGAAACGATCATTACTTCTTCTGGAGCGATATTCATTTCAGCAAGTGATCTTTGAAGTACATTTAGTACACCGAAATCACCACATCCAGGACACCAATCAGGATTAATGTGACCTTTAAAATCTTTTACTGTTATTTCTCTGTCTGTAGTATCAGGCATTAATTAACTCCTTTTTTTTAACTTCGTTAACGATATACTCACCTGTAAATGGCTCACCATCGAATCTGTTGATAGATCTAGTGATTTCAAATCCAGTTTCACCTAGGATTAATTTACACATTTGGTTAGTCATGTTGTTCTCAACAGCTACGATTTCATTGCAAGATGCAAGAAGCTCTTTCACTTTCTCTTTATCCATAGGATATAGATCAGTAAAGTGTAAGTGGTTTACAGATAAACCATCAGCTCTTAGAGTCTCACAAGCATCTTCGATGTAATCGAAAGTAGAACCCCATCCCATAAGAGTAAGCTTCGCATCAGCTGGACCAGTGATCTCAGGAAGAGCGATATCACCCTCTTTCAGCATAGTTTCTTCTTTACGCATTCTCTTAGGATGCATTTTTAATCTAACTTCTTTAGCTCTTGGTAAACCAGCTAAGATATCAGAAACTAACTCACCATCTTCATCGTGCTCATCTGAACCAGAACAATACATATGACCATCAGCACCAGGAACAAGTCTAGGAGAGATACCATCATCAGTAACTTCATATCTCTTGTATCTAGGAGCATCCTTCGGAAGTTCTCTCATGTACTTACCACGCTCGATAGTAACTTTAGAGAAATCGAATGGATCAACTGTCTGATAGTGCTCTGATAAGAACAAGTCAGAAAGGATGATTACAGGAACTTGATATTTTTCAGCTAAGTTAAGTGCTCTTGCAGCCTGAACGAAAGCGTCATCAGTATCTTTAGGAGCGATTACGATTCTAGGGAAATCACCGTTACCACCCATAACAAGTTTAATATCAGCCTGTTCTTGCTTAGTAGGGATACCTGTAGAAGGACCACCACGCATTACAGAAACATAAACGGTAGGTACTTCAAGCATACCAGCAAGACCTAAAGCCTCAACCATTAAACAGAAACCACCACCAGCAGTTGCTGTAGCAGATCTTACTCCTGCTTGACCAGAACCGATAATGAAGTTAGCTGCTGCTAATTCATCTTCAGTTTGTTTAACAAGAAGCTTACATTTTTTAGCTTGTCTTGAAAGATAGTGAAGAATACCAGTAGCTGGAGACATAGGATATGCAGCGTAAGACTTAAGACCACCTGCGATAAATCCCATACCGAAAGCATCGTTACCAGTAAGGAACATTCTTTTAGTTCCATCACCTTTAAGAGCTACAGAGAAATCTTTTACATTTTCTTTAGCCCACTCGATACCAGCGTTGAAAACTTTCTGGTTAACTTCAACAATTTCTTGACCTTTCTTAGAGAATTTCTCTTCGAAGAATTCCATTCCTACAGAAGTGTCTAAACCAATAGCTTGAATTAGAGCACCAGCTAACATTACGTTAACCATTACTGGAGAAGTTCCTTCAAAATCACAAAGTGCTTTAAAGTCTAAAGCATAGTAATTAAGATCATCTCTCATTACTGTTAAATCATCTTTAATTTTAGATACGTCGTAAAAAACAATTCCACCTGGCTTCATATCTGGGATATGAACTTCAGGACTAGTTTTATTTAAAAGAAGAGCAACTTCTGGTTGTTCACCATGACATCTCGTCTTTTCTTCACCTACATTTAACTGTAGCCACACGTGTCCACCTCTAATCGCTGATTGATAAGAGTTATAGGCCATGACGTGTAAACCCATTCTAGAGCAGGTTTTACCAAATAGCTCACCGGTAGATGCAATACCATCACCAGCGGCACCTGCTATCCTCACTATGACATTTCTTTTTTCACTCATAATAGTTTAATTTTTGTTCCGCTTTTTCCTTAAAAGCTCACCATATACTTTAACTTCTGCGTTTTCGTCGTCTTCAGAATGCTCATGTAATTCCATTACACTGTGCTTCTTCATCCTCCTCAGCCTTGAATTTAAAGCATCTAGAGAGCTTTTTCTAAATAATAGTGCACTAAAAATTGCGAGGGCAACCCCAGCACACTACAACCTATAACAATTTAGCATTTCTAAGGCGCTCCGCGCCAGTTAATGACGGAAAACTTATCTACAGTTAAGTTTTTGAGCTTATAACAACAAAGGAATCAAGATAATCAAAAGGTTCTAGTAAAAGCTGCCTTGCTTGTTAATATGCTCTCTTAAACTCAGCCTTCTGAAATTCTTTTAGCTCTTTTAATTTCTCTTTCCTTTCGGCTTTATCAGAATAAAGAGACTTTATCTTTTCTTTGCGATCAGATGTAAACTTAACCTTAAAAAATGGATTCCAAAGCTGATCATACTTTTTCATATATGTTTTTGAGTCCTTCTTAACATCAAGCTTAGAAACTTTTTTACTTCTAACTAAGTGATAGATTCCATCTGTACCTTTAAAAAATACAAACTTCTGAATCAAACCTTGAGATTTATTATCAGAACATAAAAGATATGCATTAATAGTCTGAGAGCTACCCTTAACACTAATATGAGACCCGGTACAATCTTTACTTAAATCAATTAAAGTACTATTCGCAAAAGACTGAAATTTTTTCGCAGGATAGTCTGTATAGAAGTAATCTATCCATTCATCGATTTTAGCTTTATCTGTAGTACTACTTGGAGCAAACTTCTTAAACTTAACCCCATGGGAAGCAGATCCAGCAAGCACTAGATCATAGTTAGCAGGAAGATTAAATTTAATTTCACCTTTAACTCGTTTTGCTTGTACAGAGCTGAAGCATAAATATAAAGCTAAAGTAGTCAACAATAATCTTAATATTGGCATTAAAACTATTTTAAACTTATCTTTTCCAATCTATTTAAATAGTTCTCAAAAGCTGCTAAATAATCACTATCAACACCTTGTTCAGCAGGTTTGTACTCAAATGATTGATCTTCTTTAGGAGTAATTATAATTCTGGTATTATTCGCTATTTGTTTTGCATTATCTGTAAGTTCACGTAAACCAGCGTCTTCCTCTAAGCCTTCAATGACATTACCTTCCCAATCTGTAATAGGCTTAGGAAACTCTTCTACTAAAGTTAAGGCAATGAAGTCTTTAATCAATCCCTCAAACCAAAAAGGGTCATCTAAATTCAAATTGCCGTTACTAGACTGAGGCTCATAACTTTCATCTTTATGTTTTTCCTTCAGACCAAATTCAACTTGATAAGAATCATGAACGCCACCGATCTCACTTTCATCATCATCAATTTCTAGAAAGACTTTAGAGTTTTTCTCATAGATCTTTACTTTATGATAATGATCACCATCAGTGTTATGAATAAATTCAACAGACTGGTAATTTTTCAATAAAGCCTTAATTAGATAAAAATTTATCTTATTAAACTGCTCCATATTGTTATCTATGGAATCAGAGCTATTGAATATACGATCTATATCTTCAAATAACTCACGAGTTTCTTCAGTTACTGGAATGAATTTTATTTGAGATTCTGGCTTTCAAAAATCTGGAAGACTATCTAGTTTAGCTTGAATTTTGTTTAAAGAGTCATCAAATAAACCATGATTATTATTACCTGCTCTGCCTTTGATTGTTACCAACTTAGGTTCATCAGAATTACGAAATTCTATTAGAAACTCTCTATTATAACCATCCACTTGATTTAAAGTTATAGATTTTAAATTCTCCATTGCTGGAGGAAAAATGATTTTCAGTCCACCATTATCAGCTTCTTTGATATCAACATGTTCTAATAAACGAGCATCTATAGCATTATCTATTGTAATTGCTAAGGCAGAACCATCAACTTCATTATCAGGATTAATGTGGTTATCCATAGTTTCTAAATAATTATTCAAATTCCAATTAGGCTTAAAAATTTCTTCTTCACCTTTCTGAATATATTTATCTAAAAATTCTGAGATACTATCAATAAGTTTTGGATATGTAAAATCTAAATCAGATTGACTAACGACAGGATTAAATAATTCTCCTAAAAGTTCCTTTTTATTTTCTGGGTTAGCTAATGCCTCAGCAACCTTATCGTATGTTGCACTAGCTCTACTAATCGGCGCTTGTGGGATATATGCTGAAATGTTTGTACTCACAATTTACTCTCCTCAATTTAATATCAAATTCAAAAAAATTGTTCAAATATTTATAGCATGTTTATACATTTATTTTCGATTATTATCCAAAAACCCTATCCAAGATATTTTCTTGTTTAAACCCTAAAAATATTGGTATATTTTTATTATAGTGTTACACAAACGCAAAATTCTCAAAAGTATTAATAAATGGCTTAATAAAGACCAATGTATCTTTTTAATAGGCGCGCGCCAGGTAGGTAAAACCTCTCTACTGCATATTATTAAAGAATCGATTGATGATAATTGTAAGGAAACTAACTCACAGAGTATATTTTATGATTTAGAGGACTTTGAGACTCTTCACTATTTTAATGAAAGTCCAAAGAATCTCATAAAGGATTTACAAGTAAATACAGCCTATGAGAGTCTGGATAAAATTTATGTTTTCATCGATGAAATCCAATACTTAAACGATCCTTCTCATTTTATAAAATACATCTATGATACTTATAAAAAGAAAATCAAGCTCATAGTCTCAAGTTCATCATCTTTTTATATCGATAAAAATTTTAAAGACTCTCTCAGTGGTAGAAAAATAATTTTTGAGATTATGCCTTTAGATTTCGATGAATTCCTTTTATTCAGAGGAAAGAGAAAATATCGCAAAGCTGATTTTCAAGATCTATCACCTAATGATAAAAGAGAAATGAAAAATCTATTAGAAGAATACTCCCGCTTTGGTTCCTATCCAGCTGTAGTCTTAGAGCCAGAATTCCAGCTTAAAAAGCTCATACTAAAGGAACTGATCAATTCATATCTGAAAAAAGATGTTTTAGAAAATCAAATCAGATACCCTGATAAATTTTATAAACTTGTTAAAATCCTCGCTGAGAATACAGGAGCACAGATAAATAATAATGAACTTGCAAACAGTTTAGACCTCTCATACTCTACTGTAGAGAATTATCTCTATATTCTAGAAAAAACTTTTTATATAAAAACGATAAAACCTTTCTATAAAAATCTCAGAAAGGAGTTAACTAAAATGCCCAAGATTTTCTTATTAGATATGGGTGTCAGAAACTATCTTTTAGATGACTTTAAGGAATTTGATAAACGACTCGATAAAGGAGCCTTTCTCGAGAATCTATATTTTAAATTTTTGACAGACAATTTTCCTGATAAAAAAATCAACTACTGGCGCACAACGGATCAAAAAGAAATTGATTTTATTATTCCTGATGAGTGCTTAGCAATTGAAGTTAAAAGTAAAAAAGCTAAAGCTAGAAGCAAAGCTAAAAAAGAGTTTTTAGAAAATTATCCTGAGTTTGACTTTAGTTTTAGAGATTATGAAGATTTACTAGAGTTTTAACTTACTTTTTCAAAGCCTCATCAAACTGAGCAACTGTAGCTTTAGCCTTATACTCCTCAGCTGTTTCCTTGTCACCTAGACGCATATAGAAAATAGAAAGATTGGTCTTCGCCATGATTGAAGCTGGATTAACAGCATCTAATTTTTTCATAACTTCAATCGCTTCTTTATAATTCTCTTCACGACCAAGAATCACACCCAGAGTCTCATAAGCTTCCTCATTTTTAGGGTCTTCAGTAATCGCTTTATTTAAAAGCTCCTTCGCTTTCACCCACTCTGACTTATCTTCAGCTTGAGTAAAAATATCACGCGCTTCTTCGGTGTATTCCTGCGCGCGCTCCGCGCGCTTCTTCAAACCAATATTTATATACTTAGAGAGCACTTCCTGACCAGGAAAACAGCCTTTCTCTTCTGGGAAATATTTATCTAAGATATTATGATTCCCTTGCTGATGAAGTTTTACCAGTGAGTCAGTTTCCTCATAATCCTCTAAATTAAAATCTTCTGGAATCTGTTTTAAAAACCCTTGATCTTGCTCACTGAGACTATCTTCTGAAACTAAATCAATTTCAACATCTTCAAGAATAATAAATTTTTCTAAGTGTTCTTTCAATTTCTGAGCCTTAGTTTCATCTGTTAAAACTAAAAACAATAAATCCTTTTTATTAGCATCAGAAATAAAGAATGTTAGCCCCTTGATTTCAGCTTTAGGACTTAAAAAGGCGCAGTAAGCTGAATTATGCTTATCTGTTTTTAGGGTGCTTTGAACATTTATAAAGTTCTTTCCATCTTTATTAGAGACTTTTAAGAAATAGTACATGTTAATAATCTTACTTTAATGCATATAAATTTGCTCTTTCTATTAAAATAATATTTCGTTCCTTATTCCGATCATAATAAGTAGTATTAATAGGCAAATAAATAGACCAAAATTATGGCAATTACATTCACAGATGGAATTACACAAAGACTAGCTGAAAACTTAGCTAAAAAAGCTACAGTAACAAGAAATACCATCAATTCCAATCCAACAGAACCAATTAAAATAAATGAGTTACTTAAAAAACTAAGCTCATTTAAAACTAAAGAAATGCTTCATGGTGATAAAAGCAGTGAAGACAGTAGACAAGAAATTATTAATGAGCTGTCAGAAGAAATATAACAATATTTCAATAATTCAAAAATCCCACGAGAAGTTTTCGAAAAGCTTGAAAAAGAAAATATTCTTGCCCCCCTTTTAGCAGACTTAGTAACAGTAAAATCTAACAAACATAAAAATAGTGGTGACCCCAGAGCTAGGTATATTAATAATAGAGGAAGCTTTACAAGGCTATTTAAGTTACCAGTTTTTACAAACAAATATAATGACAAGATTAGAAACAAATTAAAAGAACTTGTTGGAGATACAAAAATAACTATTCTAGGTGCTGGACCTGCAGGAATTATTCAAGCAAAAGTACTTACACTTTTAGGTATACCAAGTGAAAATATTAAAATTATTGATCAAAAAGGAAAACTAGGTGGCTTATGGAATGAGCCATATGCAAAGCATGGTGGTATTAATAGCCCAAGGTCAATTTATTTTGATGACATAGAACTAGAAGCAGCTCCTAAAGGAGGGGAAAGCATCTTAGAATTCATAGAAGCTATACATCAGCATGTACCAAATTCTGAAACATCTGCAGAGATTATAAAAAATAAAATAAGCTCCATTAAAAGTGATGGTCATCTTTCTCATAATGTAATCACAAAATCAGGTGAAACAATAAATACTCCGATACTTATAAATGCAATGGGTATAGGTAAACCAAAGCCACTGAACTCTCCATTACATATGTCTACTAATACATCAGCAAAGTCAATTAATAGAGCCCAGAAAATTTTAAGTGATCAAGAGCTTGAGCAATTAACAGGTAAAAAAATTCTCTTAATAGGCTTAGGTAACAGTAGTGCAGAAATGATTCAACAATTCCATGAATTCAATTTAAAGCAAAACCAAAGAGAAAATAAAATACAATTCACAATTATTAGCCATAAATCAAAAAATGAATTATCAAAACCTACCCATAAAGGACCTGCTAGCTTTATCCATAAAGAACCTTTCACTGGGACACCTATTAATATTCGAAAAATCTTTGGGCTTGACGCAAGACACGATAAATATGTAAAAAAGAATCCTGAAGACAGAATGTCTTATAAAGAGTTATATGAAAAAGTCGCTAAAAACTTAAGCAAGCTAAGCCTAGCAAGTTTAATTGAAAAAAACATTGAGGTAAACCTTGAAAAAGGAATAAATTTTGACGAAAATCTCTACAGTGAAAGACTTGAAAAAGCAAAAAAACTGAATCTAAGTTTCAGTCACTTTGTTGATCCACATAAAATAGTTAGATTCATTGTAAGAGAAGAAGAAAAAACCTATAGATCTCCCCAAGAAGGAAACCTAGTCTCATACCAAGGTGACTTGACTGAATACAATAACTTATTTAGGGATCAAATTGAAACAAACACCATTAGTGATGTCGCTCACTGGGATTCAATAGAAAGTTCTGATGGTAAAAAAGTTTTACGCTTATATAGATATCCTGAAAATTCAGTACCAGAGATGAAAGATGTTGAATATGATCGAATCTACGCCCTTACAGGATATAAAAATTCTGCTGACACTTTTCAATCAATGAATATAAGCACTGATAAGAATAGTTTCCCTATGACAGATGCTATGAACGAAACATTAGACGAAAATAATCAAGCTAAAGCGGGTTACTTTTTAGTCGGAGCAGCCTCTGCAAAGCCTGAAAAGCCAAACAATATAACGCTTCCAGGCATTATGCAACAAGCTTATATAACTAGTTTTGGGGTAATTTTAAGAGCAGTTGAATATCAACTAAAAAAGAATATAGAAAGTTTACAAGAATCCTAATTTAAAAAACAGAGAAACTCTCACCACAACCACAAGTGTTGTCAGCGTTAGGATTCTTAAATACAAAACCTTTACCCATTAAACCATCATCGAAATGAACTTCCATCCCCTTGAGATAAATAGCACTTTTAGGGTCTACTATAACCGGCAAAATAGCTTCTGATTGCTCAGGAACTTCAGCAAACTGACGGTAATCTTTCTCACTAACTTCATCGAATTGAAGGTCATAACTTAAACCAGAACAACCACCACCTTTTACAGCAAAACGTAATGCATATTTCTCATCACCTGCATGCTCTTTATTTAAAAGCATATATGCTTGCTTAATCGCTGAATCAGTTAATTTAACTATTTCTGTAGACTTTTCTTGTGTGCTTGACATATTAATAACCTTTAATAAATATTATACCTTTTGAAGATTAAGATTATGCTATATTTTAATACTTGATTAGTTATTCTAATCATTTTCACGCGCCCGTAGCTCAGCTGGATAGAGCAACTGCCTTCTAAGCAGTGGGTCAATGGTTCGAATCCATTCGGGCGTGCCATTTTGTACGATCACCCCATAGTAGTAGTTTAGAGAAGACTGATTGGCTCTTCACCAAATAAAGGAAACTAATGTGAAGTTTTCTAATAAACTATCTATGTCTAAGCACATTGTAACAA